>NZ_NCTE01000455.1 GCF_002114215.1 Streptomyces sp. 13-12-16
CGGGGGCCCGCGGTGCCCGGTGCCTGACTGCCGGGCAGGTCCCGGATGTGCGGGTCCGGGTGCGGCGCGGCGGCGGTCGCGTCCGGTTCGCCCTGTCACCGTGCGGGCCCCGGCAGGTACGCTGCTGATCGCGGCCCGGAGAACGAGGCCCGGACCGCGGACGGGAGTACGCACGGGGATTGCCGGACGTTTACCCCTGAGCGTTACGATCGCTGTCAGCACCGTCGTTCGGACGCTTGTCCGACCGGTCGGACAGCCACCCACCCACCCGCCTCGGTGAGAAGGTAAAGACTTATGGGACGGCTCGGCCCCACCGAGATCATTCTGATCCTCGTCGTCATCATCCTGCTGTTCGGCGCGAAGAAGCTCCCGGACATGGCGCGGTCGCTCGGCAAGTCCGCCCGCATCCTCAAGAGCGAGGCCAAGGCGATGAAGGACGACAACAAGTCCGCCGCCCCCGCCGACCCGCCGGCCACCGGCGAGCAGCCCCCGGCGCAGCGCACCATCCAGGCCGCCCCCGGCGACGTGACCAGCTCCCGCCCGGTCACGGAGCCGACGGACACGACCAAGCGCTGACGCAGGGCCGGTGAACTCCGGCCCGCCGCACGAGATGGGAACGTGGGTTGCTCAAGTCTGCCCGCAAGCAGGAGAGGGATCCCGAGGGGCGGATGCCCCTCGTGGAACACCTGCGTGAGCTGCGCAACCGGCTCGCCAAAGCCGTCGTCGCGATCGTCGTGGTGATGATCGTGGCCGCGTTCTACAGCGAGCAGCTCATGCAGTTCCTCGCGGAGCCGGTGCCCAAATGCGAGGACCTGGCGAACAGCGACGGTGGTAACTGCGCCATCGTCTCCTTCAACACGCTGACGTCGCCGTTCACCACGACGATCAAGGTGAGCCTCATGGCCGGCCTGATCGTCTCCAGCCCTGTGTGGCTCTACCAGCTCTGGGCCTTCATCGCCCCCGGGCTGCACAAGCACGAGAAGAAGTACACCTACTACTTCGTCTCGGCCGCGGTTCCGCTGTTCGTCGGCGGCGCCTACCTGTCGTACGTCATCCTCCCCGTCAGCATCAAGGTGCTGCTCAGCCTCACCCCCGGGGGATCGGCCAACATCCTCTCGCTCGACGAGGTCCTCGACTTCACCATCAGGATGGTGCTGGTCTTCGGCCTGGCCTTCGAGCTCCCCCTGCTGCTCATCATGCTGAACCTGGTCGGCATCGTCTCCGGCCGTCGCATGATGGGCTGGTGGCGCGGTGTCGTCATGGGCGTCTTCGTCTTCGGTGCGGTCGCGACGCCCACCACCGACCCGGTGGGGATGATCGCGCTCTCCGGACCCATCGTCGTCCTCTACTTCGTCGCCGTGGCGTTCTCGCTGCTCAACGACAAACGGCGGGCCCGCAGGGAATCCCAGGGCCCCGCCGACGACGAGGCCTCCGAGCTGGACCTCACCCCGGAGGACATCGATCCGGTGGAGCCCGTGGCGGCCCTGCCCGAGCAGGCGTCCAAGGACCGGGTCAACGGTTATGACGACGTGACCTGAGGATCGCCTCGCAGCTCATAGGGTCATCCCCGTGACCAGCGAGATCACCCTCTTCGTCAACCCCACCGCGGGCCGCGGCCGGGGCGCCCGCGCGGCGCGGCCGGCCGCTTCCGCGTTCCGGGACGCCGGTTTCTCGGTGCGGACCGTGTTCGGCGACGACCCGCGGGACGCCCTGGACCGGGCGCGCGCCGCCGTCGAGGAGGGCACCGGCGCCCTGATCGCCGTCGGCGGCGACGGCATGGCGAACCTCGCCCTGCAGGCCGTCGTCGGCACCGGAACCCCCTTCGGCCTGGTCGCCGCCGGAACCGGCAACGACTTCGCCCGCGCCCTCGGCATGCCCCTGCGGGAACCGGCCGCGGCCGGCCGGATGATCGCCGACGCCCTCAAGTGCGGCCGGGTCCGCGACATCGACCTCGGCCGGGTCGGCGACCGCTGGTTCGGCGCCGTACTCGCCTCCGGCTTCGACTCCCGGGTCAACGACCGCGGCAACCGGATGCGGCTGCCCCTCGGCCGCGTCAAGTACGACGTCGCGATGGTCGCCGAGCTGGCCGCCTTCCGCCCGCTGCCCTACCGGATCACCCTCGACGGCGGTGAGGTCCGCGAGGTCGAGGCGACGCTGGTCGCGGTCGGCAACGGGCCGTCGTACGGCGGCGGCATGCGGATATGCCCCGGAGCGGACCTCACCGACGGGCTGTTCGACATCACGGTGGTCGGCGAGTGCAGCCGGGCCACGCTGCTGCGGGTGTTCCCGAGGGTGTACCGGGGCACGCACGTCGGCCATCCCGCGATCACCGTGCTGCGGGCGGCGAGCGTGGAGCTGGTCGCCGAGGAGGTCACCGGGTACGCGGACGGGGAGCCGGTGGGCCCGCTGCCGCTGACCGCGCGCTGCGTGCCGGGTGCGCTGCGGGTCGTGGGCCCCTGAACGGATAATGATCGTCCTGTTGTCGGTGCGGCCCGGTACGCTCGAAAGCACGATGACAGAGGACCTCTCACCGGCCGAGCGGTACGCGGCGGCGCGCAGGCGCGCTGCCGAGCAGGCCACCGCGCTCGCCTCCTTCCGCGAGATGTACGACTTCGGCCTCGACCCCTTCCAGATCGAGGCCTGCCAGGCGCTCGAAGCGGGGAAGGGCGTGCTGGTCGCCGCGCCCACCGGCTCCGGCAAGACGATCGTCGGCGAGTTCGCCGTCCACCTCGCCCTCCAGCAGGGCAAGAAGTGCTTCTACACGACACCCATCAAGGCGCTGTCGAACCAGAAGTACGCCGACCTGTGCCGCCGCTACGGCGCGGAGAAGGTGGGCCTGCTCACCGGCGACAACAGCGTCAACTCCGATGCCCCGGTGGTCGTGATGACCACCGAGGTGCTGCGGAACATGCTGTACGCCGGGTCGCAGACCCTCCTCGGCCTCGGCTACGTGGTGATGGACGAGGTGCACTACCTCTCCGACCGCTTCCGCGGCGCCGTCTGGGAGGAGGTGATCATCCACCTCCCCGAGTCGGTGACCCTGGTGTCACTCTCGGCGACGGTGTCGAACGCGGAGGAGTTCGGCGACTGGCTGGACACCGTCCGCGGCGACACCCAGGTGATCGTCTCCGAGCACCGGCCCGTGCCGCTGTTCCAGCACGTGCTGGCGGGACGCCGGATGTACGACCTGTTCGAGGAGGGGGAGGGCCGCAAGAAGGCCGTCAACCCGGACCTCACGCGCATGGCCCGTCTGGAGGCGAGCCGCCCGTCCTGGGGCGACCGCAAGCGCGGGCGGGGCAACATGCGCGAGGCCGACCGGGAGCGGGAGCGCCGGCAGCGCTCGCGCGTGTGGACGCCGAGCCGGCCGGAGGTCATAGAGCGGCTCGACGCCGAGGGCCTGCTGCCCGCCATCACCTTCATCTTCAGCCGCGCCGCCTGCGAGGCCGCCGTCCAGCAGTGCCTGTACGCGGGCCTCAGGCTCAACGACGAGGAGGCGCGGGCCGCGGTCCGCGCCCTGGTCGAGGAGCGCACCGCCTCCATCCCGGCCGAGGACCTGCACGTCCTGGGCTACTACGAGTGGCTGGAGGGCCTGGAGCGCGGCATCGCGGCCCACCACGCGGGCATGCTGCCGACGTTCAAGGAGGTCGTCGAGGAGCTGTTCGTGCGCGGTCTGGTGAAGGCCGTGTTCGCGACCGAGACCCTCGCCCTGGGCATCAACATGCCCGCCCGCTCGGTGGTCCTGGAGAAGCTCGTCAAGTGGAACGGCGAGCAGCACGCCGACATCACCCCCGGCGAGTACACCCAGCTGACCGGCCGGGCCGGCCGGCGCGGCATCGACGTCGAGGGCCACGCGGTCGTGCTGTGGCAGCGCGCCATGAACCCCGACCACCTCGCGGGACTGGCCGGCACGCGCACGTATCCGCTGCGTTCCAGCTTCCGGCCGTCGTACAACATGGCGGTCAACCTGGTCGAGCAGTTCGGCCGGCACCGCTCGCGCGAGCTCCTCGAGACGTCCTTCGCGCAGTTCCAGGCGGACAAGTCGGTCGTGGGCATCTCGCGTCAGGTGCAGCGCAACGAGGAGGGGCTCGAGGGCTACAAGGAGTCCATGACCTGTCACCTCGGCGACTTCGAGGAGTACGCGCGGCTGCGCCGGGAGCTGAAGGACCGGGAGACCGAGCTGGCCCGGCAGGGCGCGGCGCAGCGCCGTGCGGAGGCCGCCGTCGCGCTGGAGAAGCTGAAGCCCGGTGACGTCATCCACGTACCCACCGGAAAGTACGCGGGGCTGGCGCTGGTCCTCGATCCGGGACTGCCGGCGGGCCGTTCCAACGGCCACCGCGGCTACGAGTACGCCGACGGCCCGCGCCCGCTGGTGCTGACCGCCGAGCGGCAGGTCAAGCGGCTGGCGTCGATCGACTTCCCGGTGCCGGTCGAGGCGCTGGAGCGGATGCGGATCCCGAAGTCCTTCAACGCGCGGTCCCCGCAGTCCCGCCGGGACCTCGCCTCCGCGCTGCGCACCAAGGCCGGGCACATCACCCCGGACCGGCACCGCAAGAAGCGTTCCCAGGCGGCCGACGACCGGGAGATCGCGCGGCTGCGCAAGGCGCTGCGGGCGCACCCGTGCCACGGCTGCCAGGACCGTGAGGACCACGCCCGCTGGGCCGAGCGCTACCACCGGCTGCTGCGTGACACCTCGCAGCTCGAGCGCCGTATCGAGGGCCGGACGAACACCATCGCCCGCACCTTCGACCGGATCGTCGCGCTGCTGACGGAGATGGACTACCTGCGTGGCGACGAGGTCACCGAGCACGGCAAGCGGCTGGCCCGGCTGTACGGCGAACTGGACCTGCTGGCCAGCGAATGCCTGCGCGAGGGCGTCTGGGAAGGGCTCGCCCCCGCCGAACTCGCCGCGTGTGTGTCGGCGTTGGTGTACGAGGCCCGGGTCGCCGACGACGCGATGGCGCCGAAGCTGCCGTCGGGCAGGGCGAAGGCGGCGCTCGGCGAGATGGTCCGCATCTGGGGCCGGCTGGACGCCCTGGAGGAGGACTTCCGGATCAGCCAGACGGAGGGCGTGGGCCAGCGCGAGCCCGACCTCGGCTTCGCCTGGGCCGCCTACATGTGGGCGTCCGGCAAGGGCCTGGACGAGGTGCTGCGCGAGGTGGAGATGCCGGCCGGTGACTTCGTGCGCTGGTGCAAGCAGGTCATCGACGTGCTCGGCCAGATCTCGGCCGCCGCGCCGTCCGCCGAGGGTTCGACGGTCGCCAGGAACGCCCGCAAGGCGGTCGACGGACTGCTGCGCGGCGTGGTCGCCTACTCGTCCGTGGGCTGAACCAACCGCCCAGGGGCCTCGAAGAAGCCCGGTGCGCCCCGTGCGCGCCGGGCTTCTGCCTTCCGCGCGCCCTCATCGGAGGGGTCACCGCCCGGTTCCGTGGGCAGGATCAAGGAGTTCAGGGCGTTCCCTCACCCCTTACGGTGAGTGGTTTTCGTACGCCTGGACGCGGTGACGGATGGTGTTCGAACAGCCGCACAGCGTGTAAACGACCTGAGCGTACTCCTGTCCCAGGGGCCATTTCCGGCACTCGCCGAATATGACATGGCGATGATCCTGTCGGACTAAGCTCGCCCGCAGCGCACCGAGTTGAGATGAATTCGTGCGTTTGTTCCCCTATGTGCACGTTTCCCGGCAGTCAGTCGATTCGTTTCAGAGGGCTCACATGGCGAGTGTCCAACTTCCCTACACGCGCGTGCTGTTGTTGCCGGCCATAGTGATGGCCGCGGCGACCGGAGCCGCCGTCGCCCTGGTGACGGAGCCCGCCCGGATCGCCGTCGGCGTGTGCGGCGCCGTCGCGACCCTGCTGGTGGCCGCCGCCGCGGCCGAGGCGGTGCGCCGCGGC
>NZ_NCTE01000456.1 GCF_002114215.1 Streptomyces sp. 13-12-16
CTCCCGGGGCCGGTGAGAGCTCCGAGGCCGCCGCGGACGCCCACGGGGCCCCCGAGGCCGTCGAGGGCCCGTCGGAGCCCTCCGCGGCCCCCGCCGAGCCCGCTCCGGACGCGGAACCGGTGACAGGACCCGCCGGCGCCGAGTCCCCGGACACCGGCACGGCACCCGGCGCCCCGGACACCCCGGACGCTCCGGACGACCGGGGCGAGCCGGTCGCACCGCACGACGACCATCCCCTCGCCTCCTACGTGCTCCGCGTCAACGGCACCGACCGGCCCGTCACCGACGCCTGGATCGGCGAGTCGCTGCTCTACGTGCTGCGCGAACGGCTCGGTCTCGCCGGTGCCAAGGACGGCTGCTCCCAGGGCGAGTGCGGGGCCTGCAACGTGCAGGTCGACGGCCGGCTCGTGGCGTCCTGCCTGGTCCCGGCCGTCACCGCGGCCGGCAGCGAGGTCCGTACCGTCGAGGGACTGGCGCAGGACGGCCGGCCCTCGGACGTGCAGCGGGCGCTCGCGCGGTGCGGCGCCGTGCAGTGCGGCTTCTGCGTGCCGGGCATGGCGATGACCGTGCACGACCTGCTGGAGGGCAACCCGGCGCCCACCGAGCTGGAGACCCGCCAGGCCCTGTGCGGCAACCTCTGCCGCTGCTCCGGCTACCGGGGCGTGGTGAACGCCGTCAAGGAGGTCGTCGCCGAACGCGAGGCGCACGCCGCGTCCGACGAGGACGACTCCGACGACGGGGCGGAACCGCCCCGCATCCCGCACCAGGCGGGCCCCGGCGCCGGCGGCGTCAACCCCGCCGCGTTCGGCACCCCCGGACCCGATGAGCAGCCCCAGGACCAGCCGTACGGCGAGGACGGAGGCCAGGCGTGACCAACGAAGCAGCCACCGCGCAGGCCGTGCAGGCCGCGGAGGCCGCCCCCGAGCCGGAACCGCTCCCGCACGGGCTCGGCGTCTCCCTCCCGGCCGCCGACGCCCGCGCCAAGACCGAGGGCACCTTCCCGTACGCCGCCGACCTGTGGGCCGAGGGCCTGCTGTGGGCGGCCGTGCTGCGCTCACCGCACCCGCACGCGCGCATCGTGTCCATCGACACCAGCCACGCGCGTGAGATGCCCGGCGTCCGCGCGGTGGTCACGCACGAGGACGTCCCCGGCGACCCGCTGCACGGCCGCGGCCCGGCCGACCGCCCGGTCTTCGCCTCCGAGGTCGTACGCCACCACGGCGAGCCCATCGCCGCCGTCGCCGCCGACCACCCGGACACCGCGCGGATGGCCGCCGCCGCCGTCATCGTCGAGTACGAGGTGCTCGACCCGGTGACCGACCCCGAGCAGGCGTTCGAGGCCGAACCGCTGCACCCCGACGGCAACCTGATCCGGCACATCCCGCTGCGCCACGGCGACCCCGACGCGGCCGGCGACGTCGTCGTCGAGGGCCTGTACCGCATCGGCCGCCAGGACCCCGCCCCCATCGGCGCCGAGGCCGGTCTCGCCGTGCCCCGCCCGGACGGCGGCGTCGAGCTGTACCTGGCCTCCACCGACCCGCACGGCGACCGGGACACCGCCGCCGCCGCGTTCGGCCTGGCACCCGATCGGGTGAAGGTCGTCGTCACCGGGGTGCCCGGCGCCACCGCCGACCGCGAGGACCGCAGTTTCCAGCTCCCGCTCGGCCTGCTGGCGCTGAAGACCGGTTTCCCGGTGAAACTCGCCGCCACGCGCGAGGAGTCCTTCCTCGGTCACACCCACCGCCACCCCACGCTGCTGCGCTACCGCCACCACGCCGACGCCGAGGGCAGACTGGTGAAGGTCGAGGCGCAGATCCTGCTCGACGCGGGCGCCTACGCCGACACCTCCTCCGAGGCCCTGGCCGCCGCGGTTGCCTTCGCCTGCGGCCCGTACGTCGTGCCCAACGCCTTCATCGAGGGCTGGGCCGTGCGCACCAACAACCCGCCCTCCGGCCATGTGCGCGGCGAGGGCGCGATGCAGGTGTGCGCCGCCTACGAGGCGCAGATGGACAAGCTGGCCAAGAAGCTCGGCGTCGACCCGGCGGAGCTGCGGCTGCGCAACGTGATGGCCACCGGCGACGTGCTGCCCACCGGCCAGACGGTGACCTGCCCGGCCCCGGTCGAGGAGCTCCTGGAGGCGGTACGGGACTTCCCGCTGCCGCCGCTGCCCAAGGACACCCCCGAGGACGAGTGGCTGCTGCCCGGCGGCCCCGAGGGCGCGGGCGAGCCGGGTGCGGTGCGCCGGGGCGTGGGCTACGGCCTCGGCATGGTGCACATGCTCGGCGCGGAGGGCGCGGACGAGGTCTCCACGGCCACCGTGCGGGTCCAGGGCGGCGTGGCGACGGTGCTGTGCGCGGCCGTGGAGAGCGGCCAGGGCTTCTCGACGCTGGCCCGGCAGATCGTCCAGGAGACCCTCGGCATCGACGAGGTGCACGTGGTGCCCGTCGACACCGACCAGCCCCCGGCCGGCCCCGGCTGCCGGGGCCGGCACACGTGGGTGTCGGGCGGCGCGGTGGAGCGCGCGGCGAAGATGGTCCGCACCCAGCTCCTCCAGCCCCTCGCGCACAAGTTCGGCATGTCCACCGAGCTGCTCCAGATCACCGACGGCAAGATCACCTCGTACGACGGCGTGCTCTCCACGACCGTCACCGAGGCGATGGACGGCAAGGAGCTGTGGGCCACCGCCCAGTGCCGTCCGCACCCGACGGAGCCGCTGGACGCCTCCGGCCAGGGCGACGCCTTCGTCGGCATGGCCTTCTGCGCGATCCGCGCGGTGGTCGACGTCGACATCGAACTCGGCTCGGTACGGGTCGTGGAGCTGGCGGTCGCCCAGGACGTGGGCCGGGTGCTGAACCCGGCGCAGCTGGCCGCCCGGATCGAGGCGGGCGTGACCCAGGGGCTGGGCGCCGCGCTCACCGAGAACCTGCGCACGCCGCGCGGGCTGGTCCGCCACCCCGACCTGACCGGGTACGCCCTCCCGACGGCGCTGGACGCGCCGGACATCCACATCGTGAAGCTGGTCGAGGAGCGGGACGTGGTCGCGCCGTTCGGCGCGAAGGCGGTCAGCGCGGTGCCGGTGGTGACCTCGCCGGCGGCGATCGCGTCCGCCGTACGGGCCGCCACGGGCCGCCCGGTGAACCGGCTGCCGATCCGGCCGCAGGCCGCGGTGGTGACGACCGGGGGCTGAGCTCGGTTCCGGATGATTCCCGCGGGGGAGGCAACGCAAACGGATGCTCAGGCGTCTCGTGTGATGAGGGCGTTGCGTTCGCCGCCCTCGGTCCGGGGCGTTGTCAGTGGTGCCGCGTAGTGTTCCGAGCAGTGGGGGACGGCTGACGGGTCCGGAAGGGTCGGGGCCGTCCTGCCCGGGGCGGTACGTTCGCGGGCCCGGGACCGAGCACACGTATCGCGGGGGAATCATGAGCACGACCGACACCGTTGTCGCGACGGCGGTCACACTGACCGACGCCGACCTCGATCCCTTCATCACGCACGCGTCCACGCGCGACTGGCTGACCGGTCCCGGACTGCCCTGCGACAGCGGCCTGTTCGGCTTCGCGGAGCTGGCGCGGCCCGGCGGCCCGCGCACGGTGGGCGACTCGACGGGCGGCCCCGGCGACCGGCTCTCCGCGGAGCTGCGGGACCAGCTGGTCATCGGCGGACTGCTGGGCCCGGCCGGTCTGGAGACGGAGTCGGTGCTGCTCGACGGGGCGACCGGCGAGGTGTCCACGACGTTCTTCTTCCACGACCGTCCCGACCTGATGGACCGCCGCCCGCTCGCCCCGTCCCTGCCGACACTGGTGCGGTTCGCGGCGGCGACGGACGAACTGGCGGGACTGCGCGGCCAGTTCGCCGCCCACGCGGGCCGGTACGGCACCAAGGCGGTCGCGGAGGCCTCTCGGCAGCTCCTGGCGGTCTTCGAGGAGGGCACGGACGGCGAGCCGGCCCCGTTCTGGAGGATGGCCGCGCTGATCAGGCCGCTGGCCCTGGTGGCGGGCCCCGGCACGGCTTCGGGCCTCGCCCTGGACCTCCCCCTCCGCCTGCTGGACGACGAGTTCGGCCGGGGCGGAGTGGTCCGCTTCGAGGAGGTCGACTTCCCCGCGACGCTCGACCACGAGCCGACCCGCCGCTTCCTGCGCGAGACGGGCCTGCCGGAGGACGGCTTCCTCTTCCAGCTGGACACCGACCTGCCGCTGCGCACGCTCGCGGAGTACTACACCGACGAACGCGAGCTCCCCGACGCCCGCCTCCCCGCCCGCGCCGAACACCTGATACGCCTGGGGTACCTGGTCGAGGACAACAGCCTGGTCGTCGACGGCGCCACGGGCGCGGTGCTCAACTGGAGCGAACCGGAAGGCGTCCTCCACCCGCTGAACACGGACGTCTCCACCCTCGCCTTCACCCTCTGGCTGCTCCACCGCGAGCACGCCATCGACGAGGCGTCGGGCCACGCGCTGACCAGCGACACCTACGACCAGCTGGCGCTGACGATGATCCAGGTCCTGTCCTCCATCGACCCGACGGGCACCACCACCGACACGGACTGGCACTACTGGACGGAGCTCTTCCAGGACGAGGCGGGCGGAGTGCTGTAGCGCTCCGCTCCGGGGGCGGTCGTCGTGTCGTCGGCCGGCCGCGGCGCCGTCGCGGCGGGGCGCGCCCGCGCGGCCGGAG
>NZ_NCTE01000457.1 GCF_002114215.1 Streptomyces sp. 13-12-16
CGAGCACGCCCCTCGTGGGCTGCCGCCGGACCGGACGCGCCTGGGGACCTCCTCCCGCCTCCTCCCGCCGCACCGGGGGCCGCCGGCGCGGCGCGTCCCGGTGCGGGGGCAGCAGTCCGGGGGGCGCCGACTCCGGCGTACGGCCCGTCTCCCGGAACGCCCGCAGCATCCGTTCGGCCCGGTCCGCGTCCAGCCGGCGGTCGGGGTCGCGCTCCAGCAGGCCGCGCACCACGGGAAGAATCGGTTCCGCCTCGACGGGCGGCCGTATCTCGTCGACCACGACCGCGTGCAGGACCCCGCCGAGGGAGTCCCGCCGGAACGGCGACTCGCCGCTGAGCGCCGTGCACAGCAGCGCGCCCAGCGACCACAGGTCGGACTCCGGTCCCGTCCTGGCGCCGGACATCCGCTCGGGGGCGGTGTACTCGGGCGAGCCGACGAAGGAGCCGGTCTCGGTGAGCGTGGTGGCGCCCGACACCCGGGCGATGCCGAAGTCGGTGAGGACGACCCGGTCGGTGCCGTTCTCCAGCAGGACGTTGGCGGGCTTGAGGTCGCGGTGCAGCACACCGGCCGCGTGGGCGGCGCGCAGCGCGCCGAGCAGGTCGACACCGATCCGCGCGGCCTCCGCGGCGTCGACCGGGCCCTGCTCGGCGACCCGGTCGGCGAGGGACGGCCCGTCGATCAGCTCCAGGACGATGTACGGGCGTTCGTCGTCCTCGACGACGTCGTGCACGACGATGATGTGCGGGTGGCTCAGTTGGGCGAGGGCCCGCGCCTCGCGCAGGGTGCGGTCCCGCTGCCGCCGGGCGTCCGCCGCGGAGAGCGTCTCGTCGAGGGGGAGCTCCTTGACGGCGACACCCCGTCCGAGCAGTTGGTCGGTGGCCCGCCAGACCACGCCCATGCCACCGCGTCCGAGCCTCGCCTCCAAACGGTAACGGCCCGCTATGACACGTCCATTGGTCCTGGCGGTCGCGTTCTCGGCGTTCCCGTCGGTCCCCATGGGCCCATCATGCCCCACCGGATGTGCGCCCTCCGGTACGGCGATTCGGCCAAGCGGCGCGCCCGCGCGCCCGCCGCGGGGGTCAGGGCTCGCGCCACCCCTTCAGCACCGTCTCGAACTGCCCGCCGGTCGTGGCCCAGTCCTCGGCCGGCCCGGACATGTAGATCGCGTACTCGACGCCGTCCCGCGAGAGGTACATCTGGTCGACCGCCCGGCGCGGCCCCGGGAAGTCGGTGTCCTTGGCCAGCGCGGTCCAGGTGTACTCCAGCCGGCCGCTCTCGCGGTCCCGGTAGACGCGGCGGTCCAGGCCGATCCGCTGGTAGCCGACCAGGCGCTGGCCTATCTGCCGGTCCAGGTCCCTCAGGTGCTCGTACGGGTCGTCGAAGTCGGACGAGTCGTCGATGGCGATGCGGATGAAGTGCTTGCCGCCGTCGGGCGTGTAGTCGACCTGCCGGGTCTCCTCGTCGAAGACCTCGCGTTCCCAGTCCTCACCGGGCAGGACGATGCTGAAGCCCCAGGGGTCGCTGCGGCGCACCCAGCCCTCCGGGAGGTTTCCCCGTGACTCGGTGCTCCCCGTCCTCGTGGGGCTGGGCGTCGGGGTCGGGGAGGGGCCGGCCGTGGTGCCGTTCCGGTCCCCCTGCTGGAGCATCACCGCGGTGCCCCCGCCGATGATCGCCGCCAGGGCGACGACCAGGGCGATCACCCGCCCGCGCACCCGCCGGCGGGGTGCGGTGGACGGCGTGTACGGCTGCTGGGCGGCCGTGGGACCGCCCTGCGGGTACGGCTGCCGATCCGTCGCGGGACCGGCCTGCGGGTACGGCTGTTGAGCGGCCGCGGGACCGGCCTGCGGGTACTGCGGGACCGCATCGGGCCTGGTCTCGTACGGCAGGGGGGCACGGGCGCCGACCGCCCGGGTCGGCACGTACTCCTGGGCGGCCTGCGGCCGGCGTCCCTCGGCGGCCTCGGCGAGCAGCTGCTCGGCCCGGTCCGCGTCGGGCCGGGTGGCCGGATCCTTGCGCAGGAGTGCGCTGATGACGGGTCCGAGCGGGCCGGCGTGCTCCGGCTCGTCGGCCTCCTCCTCGACGACCGCCTGCATGGTGGTCAGCGGTGACGTGCGGCGGAACGGCGATCTGCCCTCCACCGCCGTGTACAGCGTCGCGCCGAGCGCCCACAGGTCGGAGGAGGGGCCGGGATCGTGACCGCGGACCCGCTCGGGCGCGAGGTAGTCGACCGAACCGACGACCTCGCCGGTACGGGTGATGGCCGCGTCGCCGTCGATCTGCGCGATGCCGAAGTCGGTGAGCAGGACCCGGCCGTCGTCGCCGAGGAGGACGTTGCCGGGCTTGACGTCACGGTGCAGTACACCGGCCGCGTGGGCGGCGCGCAGGGCGCGCAGCACCCACAGGCCGATGCGCGCGGCCTCGCGGGGGTCGACGCGTTCCCGTTCCTTCACCGCGTCGGCCAGCGAATGGCCCTCGACCAGCTCCATCACGATCCACGGCCGGCCGTCGTGCTCCAGCACGTCGTGCACCGTGACGACGGCGGAGTGGTTGATCCGCGCGGCGGCCCGTGCCTCCGCGCGGGTGCGTGCCAGCAGCGTGGCCTGTTCGCTGTCGGAGACGTAGAGCGCCGCGGTCAGTTCCTTGATGGCGACGACCCGGTGCAGCACCTCGTCATGGGCGCGCCACACCCGGCCCATGCCACCGCTCCCGATGGATTCACCGAGCCGGTAGCGGCCCGCGACGAGCGAGCCCTGCATCTGATTCACGTTGCCCCGCAATGGTCTTGACAGGGTCAGCGTAAGTACCCCGGCTCATCCTGGGAACCGAGGGGGTGCCATGGAGACCGCACTGTGACAGTTGTCGCTGTATGAGGCGTGAAGCAACCAAAACCCCTGTGAACGCGTGGAGTCGGTGGTTCAGCCGGTGAAGCGGTAGGTCGCCGCCGCCTGCTCGTAGAGCCGGGTCACCTCGTCCCGTTCGGCCTCCGGTCCGCGTACCTGCACCACGTGGTAGCGGCCGTCGATCAGCGCCGCGAGGTTGCGGACGTACAGCTCGCCCCCGTCACCGGTCCAGGTGAACTGACCCTCGGCCATGGTCCGTCCGCCCACCTCGATGGTCTTCAGACCGGTGGAGGTGGCCCAGCTGGAGTCACGGTAGGGCTGGAGCTCGCGCTCGTCGTCCCGCTGGTAGGCCATGGGGTCGCCGCCGTACCGCTGCGCGCTGTCCCGGCCCGGTACGACGATGAGCTCGAAGTCCCCCTTGGAGTAGACGACCTGGCCGCTGCCGTTCTTCGCGGTGCGCTGCCAGCCCTCGGCGACGGCGACCCGGAACCCCTCCGGGTCCTTGGCCAGGGTGAAGCCGTCGGCGACCTCGGGGCCGGTGGTCTGCGTCTCGGTGGAGGCGGCCGACTCCTCGGGTTCGCCCTTGGAACCGTCCTCCGGCTTCGGCGAGTTCTTCCCGCCGCCCGGCTCTCCGCCGGCGTCCGGCGGGCTCGGCGCGGGGCTCACCTCACCGGCGGCTCCGGTGCGGTCGGCCGAACCCGGGCCGTCCTCACCGGACTTCGGCATGAACAGCACGGCGTACGCGATCGCCGCCGCCATGGCGAGCAGCACCAGCAGGAGCAGGGTGCGGCCGAGCCGGCGCGGGGAACCGGTGTCCTGCTTGGCCCGCTTGTGCCGCCCGTGGTGCGCGGGGAGCCCGGCGCGGCGCCTGCGCACCAGCTCGCCCCGGCGCCGTATGACGGGCAGCTTGCTCGCGTCGACGGGCGGTGCCGCTATGACGTGCACACCCGCCTCGGGTTCGGGCGCGGAGCGCACCAGCGAACGCAGCCAGCCGCGCAGCTCCTCGAAGTCGATGCGCTCGGTGGGGTCCTGACGCAGCAGCGACTCCACGACCGGCCGCAGCGGCCCGCACTCCTCGGCGAACGCGGGCGGCTCGGCGCACACCATCTGCACCAGCTCGGCCGTCGACTCCTCCGGGTAGGGCGCGTGTCCCTGTACGGCCCGGAACAGCAGGGAGCCCAGCGCCCAGAGGTCGGTGGCGGGGCCGATCGGGGCGGCGAGCTGCCAGTTCTCGTGCACGGGTCCGGCCTGCTCCGGCGCCCACCGCTCGGTCACGGGCCCGACGACGGCCATGCGCGCCTGCCGTGCCCGCTCGGCGGCCAGCGCGGTGGCCGGGCCGCGGCGCGCGG
>NZ_NCTE01000458.1 GCF_002114215.1 Streptomyces sp. 13-12-16
CTGCGCGCTCGCCGCCGGTCCCGCGGCGCTGGCCGGAGCGGGCTCCGCGCACGCCACCGGGGGCCACGGCACGGCGAGCGCCGCCGTGCTGCGCACCGGGCTCGACGTGTCCCTGCTCAACAAGACGGTGAACGCCCCGCTCACCGTCTCCCTCAACGAGGTCCGGGCACCGCAGAGCGCGCGGAAGACGGCCCTCGGCGCCAGTCTCGACGGCGTCGACGGCGGCAGGCCCTTCAGCGTGCTGCGGGCGGAGGCGGCCGACGCGGAGGCGACGGTGAACGACGACCGTGCAGAGGCGTCCACCACCCTCTCCGAGGCCCGGCTCCATGTGCCCGGTCTGCCGCTGCTGCCGGTCGTCGAGCTCGAGGCGGTGAGCTCCAAGGCGGTCTGCGAGGCCGGGAGGACCCCGCACGCCTCGGTGACGCTGCCCGCCTCGGTGACGGTCCTCGGCAAGCGGGTCTCGCTGACCTCCGGTGGTCCCACGGAGGTGGAGGTACCGGGGGTCGGGTCGGTCCGGCTGGACCTGTCGAAGACGTCGACGACCTCGACGACGGCCGCGGCGACGGCGCTGCGACTCGACGTGTCCGTCAATCCGTTGAAGCTGAACGTCGCCGAGGTGGAGGGCACGGTCACGCTGGCGGAGGCGGAGTGTGAGGTTCCTGCCGCCGAGGCAGCCGCAGAGGATTCTGCCGACGTCCGGCCGCAGGGGGCGCGGGCGGAGGCGGCCGCGCCCGAGGAGGCGAACCTCGCCGAGACGGGCGGGGACTCTCTGACGCCGTACATCGCGGGCGGCGCGGTCGCCCTGCTGGCGGCGGGCGGGGGAGCGGTCGCCCTGGCCCGCCGAGCGCGCGGCAACTGAGGGTTTCTTCGCCCCCGCCGCCCCTTCCCTCCCCCACTCTCGGCTCCGCTCGAGCGGGGGGACCCCCATCGTCCCCGGGGGCTGCGCCCCCAGACCCCCCTTTCGGCCCTTCGGGCCTCGTCCTCAAACGCCGGACGGGCTGAAATTTTCAGCCCGTCCGGCACAATGCAGCCCCTCCGGCGTTTGAGGAGCGGGGGTCCGGGGGCAGCGCCCCCGGGGTCGGGACGGGAAGGGGCAGCGGGGGCGAATCAAACGCTCAGTACCCGGTCCAGCGCGGCCAGGAAACCATCCGTCGTCCGACGATCCCGTACCGCCAGGCGCAGCCACTCCTCACCCAGCCCCGGAAACGTGTCCCCGCGCCGCACCGCGTAGCCGAGCGCCCGCAGCCGTCGCCGTACCGTCGCCGCATGCGGCAGCCGGACCAGGACGAAGGGCCCCTCGGCGGGTTCCGCGACCCGAAGCCCCCGGGCACCGAACGTCCGCAGTCCCGCCAGCAGATACGCACGGTCCGCCGCGACGCGACGAGCCGCGTCGGCCGCCTCCGCGAGGGCCCGGGGCCCCACGCACGCCT
>NZ_NCTE01000459.1 GCF_002114215.1 Streptomyces sp. 13-12-16
AGCCCCGGCCGTCGTTGCGGCGCAGCGCGCCGAGCAGGCCCGGCAGCAGCGAGGTCCGCAGCGCGGGCTCCTCGTCGCTGAGCGGGTTGACCAGCTTGACGACGCGGCGGGCCGGGTCGTCCGCCTCCAGGCCGAGCTGGTCGAAGACCTGCTCGCTGACGAACGGGTAGTTCAGCGCCTCGACGTAACCGGCCCCGGCCAGGGCCCGGCCGACCCGGCGGTGCAGGCGCTGGCGGGCGGTCAGGCCGCGGCCGGCCGGCGGCTTGGGCAGCGTGGAGGGCAGGTTCTCGTAACCCTCCAGGCGGATGACCTCTTCGGCCAGGTCGTTGGCGTCCGTGAGGTCGGGCCGCCAGGACGGCACGGTGACGATCAGCTCGTCCTGGCCGTACACGTCGCAGCCGACCTCCTGGAGGCGGCGTACGACGGTCTCCCGGCCGTACGTCACGCCCGCGACCTTGTCCGGGTGGTCGGCGGGGGCGGTGATGGTGTGCGGCGCGGTCGGGGCGATGACCTCGGTGACACCGGCCTCGGCGGTGCCGCCCGCGAGCAGCACCAGCAGGTCGACGGTGCGCTGCGCGGCAGCGGCGGCGGCCTGCGGGTCGACGCCGCGCTCGAAGCGGCGGGACGCCTCGGAGGACAGCTTGTGACGGCGGGCGGTGCGCGCGATGGACACCTGGTCGAAGTGGGCGGCCTCGATCACCACGTCGCCGGTCGACTTCTCGAGGTCGTCGTGGTCGGCGATCTCCGTGTCGGCGCCGCCCATGACACCGGCGAGGCCGATCGGGCCGCGGTCGTCGGTGATGACGAGGTCCTCGGCGTGCAGCTTCCGCTCGACGCCGTCGAGGGTGACGATCTTCTCGCCCTCCTCGGCCCGGCGCACGCCGATGGTGCCCTGGACCAGGGAGCGGTCGTAGGCGTGCAGCGGCTGGCCGAGCTCCATCATCACGTAGTTGGTGACGTCCACGGCGAGCGAGATCGGGCGCATGCCGACCTTCTGCAGCCGGCGCTTCAGCCAGATCGGGGAGCGCGCCTCGGGGCTGAGGCCGGTCACCGTACGGGCGGTGAAGCGGTCGCAGCCGACCGGGTCGGAGACCTTCACCGGGTAGCCGAAGGCGTTCGGGCCCGGCACGTCGAGCAGGGCCGGGTCGCGCAGCGGCAGGCCGTAGGCGATGGCGGTCTCGCGGGCGACGCCGCGGATGGACAGGCAGTCGCCGCGGTTGGCGGTGACGGCGATGTCCAGGACCTCGTCGACGAGTTCGAGGAGCTCGATGGCGTCCTTGCCGACCTCGGTCTCGGGCGGCAGCACGATGATGCCGTGCGTGCCGTCGTCGCCCATGCCCAGCTCGTCGCTGGAGCAGATCATGCCGTGGGAGGTCTTGCCGTAGGTCTTGCGGGCGCTGATCGAGAAGCCGCCCGGCAGGGTGGCACCGGGGAGGACCACGACGACCTTGTCGCCGACGGCGAAGTTGCGGGCGCCGCAGACGATCTCCTGCGGCTCACCGGTGCCGTTGGCCCGGCCCACGTCGACCGTGCAGAAGCGGATCGGCTTCTTGAAGCCCTCCAGCTCCTCGATGGTCAGCACCTGGCCGACGACGAGGGGGCCCTTGAGGTCGGCGCCGAGGTGCTCGACGGTCTCGACCTCCAGCCCGGCCGAAATGAGCTTGGCCTGTACGTCACGGCCGGTCTCCGTCGCCGGCAGGTCGACGTACTCCCGCAGCCAAGAAAGCGGGATCCGCATCAGATCTCCATCCCGAACGGCCGGGTGAACCGGACGTCACCCTCGACCATGTCTCGCATGTCCTCGACGTTGTGGCGGAACATCAGCATCCGCTCGATGCCGAACCCGAAGGCGAAGCCGCTGTACTTCTCGGGGTCGACGCCGCAGGCGGTGAGCACCCGCGGGTTGACCATGCCGCAGCCGCCGAGCTCGATCCAGCCCTCGGACGAGCAGGTGCGGCAGGGGCGGTCGGGGTTGCCGACGGACGCGCCCTTGCAGACGTAGCAGAGCATGTCCATCTCGGCGCTCGGCTCGGTGAAGGGGAAGAAGTTCGGCCGCAGCCGGGTCTTCATCTCCGCGCCGAACAGCGACTGGACCATGTGGTCCAGGGTGCCCTTGAGGTCCGCCATGGTCAGGCCCTCGTCCACGGCGAGCAGCTCGACCTGGTGGAAGACGGGGGTGTGCGTGGCGTCCAGCTCGTCGGTGCGGTACACGCGGCCGGGGCAGATCACGTAGACCGGCAGCTCGCGGTCGAGCAGGGAGCGGATCTGCACGGGCGAGGTGTGGGTGCGCAGCACGACACCGGACTCGGTGCCGCCCTGGGGGCCCTGCACGAAGAAGGTGTCGGCCTCGCCGCGGGCCGGGTGGTCCGGGCCGATGTTGAGGGCGTCGAAGTTGAACCACTCGGCCTCGACCTGGGGGCCCTCGGCGACCTCGTAGCCCATGGCCACGAAGATGTCCTCGATGCGCTCCGACAGCGTGGTGAGCGGGTGGCGGGCGCCGGCCGGGACACGGTCGTAGGGCAGCGTGACGTCCACGGCCTCCTCGACCAGGACGCGCGCGTCGCGCTCGGCCTCGAGTTCGGCCTGGCGGGCGGCGAGGCCCTTGTTCACGGCACCGCGCGCCTGGCCGACGCGCTTGCCGGCGTCGGCCTTGGCGTGCGGCGGCAGGGCGCCGATCTCGCGGTTGGCCAGCGACAGCGGGGAGGTGCCGCCGGTGTGGGCGACCTTGGCCTCCTGGAGCGCGTCGAGGGAGTCCGCGGCGGCGAAGGCGGCGAGCGCCTCGTCCCGCATGCGCTCGATCTCTTCCGGTTTCAACGCCTCGACCTCGACAGGGTCGTACGACTTATTCGGTGCCGACATCTCTTCCCGTGCTTCCGGTTGGCTGGCTGATGGTCCCCGTCATCGACTCGTGGACGAATCGCTGGTGACGTCTCGTCTTTCGTCCTCGGGACGCAAAGGTGCCAAAAGCCGAGTCTAGCGGGGTGGGGGAACGCGAATGCGCCCGTGGGGCCGGGGCCGGATCTCAGGTGAGATACGCGGGTGCCGCCACGGGCAACGTAAATCGGAACTGTGCGCCGCCGCCGGGGGCGCGTCCGACCGTGATGGTGCCGCCGTGGGCCTCGACGATGCCCTTGACGATGTACAGCCCGAGGCCCGTCCCACCGCGCTTGCTGCCCCGCCAGAAGCGGGTGAAGACGCGGTTCATGGACTCCTCCGGAATGCCGGGCCCCTCGTCGCTCACCGTGACCGACGTGCCGGCGTCCTCCCGCTCGCGCGGGGACGCCGAGGGCGTGATGTCAATCGTGACGGTTCCCTCTCCGTGCCGCACCGCATTTTCCAGCAGGTTGCTGAGCACCTGGTCGACCTTGTCGGGGTCGGCCCACAGGTCGGGCAGCGGGTGCTGCACGCGGAGCAGGAACCGGTCGGCCTGCTGTCCGGCGGCGACGTAGGCCTGGATGTGCCGTCCGACGGCGGCCCCGATGTCGACGGGCTGGCGGCGCACCTCCAGGCGTCCGGAGTCGATGCGGGATATGTCGAGCAGCTCGGCGATGAGCCGGGTGACCCGGTCGGCGTCGGCGTCGACGGTCTCCAGCATCAGCCGTTTCTGGTCGTCGGTGAACCGCTCCCACTTGGCGAGCAGGGTGGCGGTGAAGCCCTTGACGGAGGTGAGCGGGGAGCGCAGTTCGTGGGCGACGGTGGCGATCAGCTCGGCGTGGCTGCGCTCGGTGCGGCGCCGGGCCTCGGTGTCGCGCAGGGTGACGACGACGCGGCGGACGGGGCCGGTGGGTTCGGCGCGGACGTAGCGGGCGGAGACGAGGACTTCCCGGCCGCCGGGGAGCAGCAGGTTGCGTTCGGGCTGGCGGACCCGGATGGCGAGGCCGCCGTAGGGGTCGGTGAGCTGCCACCAGCGGCGGCCCTCCAGGTCCTCTAACGGCAGGGCGGTCTCCAGCCGCTGTCCGAGGGCCTGCTCGGCGGGGACGGCCGTGATGCGGACGGCCGCCGCGTTGAAGCAGATCACCCGTCCGTGCTCGTCGGCGACGACGAGTCCGTCGGGCAGCTGGTCGGGGTCGATGCCGAGTTCGGCGAGATCACCGGGCCGGGGCGCGGGCGGGCGCGCCGCCCGCCGTGCTCCCGGTGCGCTGCTCGTGCCGACGCTCATCCCCGTACCCCACCTCTCGGAACATCCTCGGGGCGCCCCGTGCTCGAGCCCTGCCGAGAGCTTGGGGGAGGGTCCCCGAGCTGGTCACCCTACTAGTTCCCGGTGACGGAGCGGCACCCTCCGGCGGCGCGCTGTGCACGCGCCGACGCGTAGAGACATACGGCGGCGGCGGTGGCGAGGTTCAGGCTCTCCGCCTTTCCGTGGATGGGGACGCGGACGACGGCGTCGGTGAGGGCGCGGGTCTCCTCGGGCAGACCCCAGGCCTCGTTGCCGAAGACCCAGGCGGTGGGCCCGCCCATGGTGCCCTTGTCGAGCTCGTCGTCGAGGTCCCGGTCCCCGGCGCCGTCGGCGGCGAGCAGCCGCACGCCCGCGTCCCGCAGTCCGTTCACGGCCTGTTCGACGGGGACGCCGACGGCGACGGGCAGGTGGAACAGGGAGCCGACGGAGGCGCGTACGGCCTTGGGGTTGTACAGGTCGACGGAGGCGTCGGTGAGGACGACGGCCTCGGCTCCGGCGGCGTCGGCGCAGCGCAGCACGGTGCCGGCGTTCCCGGGGTCGCGGACGTGCGCGAGGACGGCGACGAGCCTGGGCCGGGCGGCGAGGATCTCCTCGAACGGCGTGTCCAGGAACCGGCACACCCCGACGAGCCCCTGCGGGGTGACGGTGGTGGAGATGTCGGCGATGACGTCCTCGGAGGCGAGGTGGATCCGGGCGCCGGCGTCACGGGCCCCGCCGATGATGTCGGCGTACCGCTCGGCGGCCTCGACGGTGGCGAACAGTTCGACGAGCGTGCCGGTGTCCCCGCCCCGGTGCGCCGCGGCCTCCCGCACGGCCTGCGGCCCCTCGGCGAGGAACAGCCGCTCCTTCCCCCGGAAGTTCCGCTTGGCAAGCCGCCGAGCGGCACTCACACGGGCAGAGCGGGGAGAGATCAGCTCAGGGCTGACGGGGGCCATCTTCTTCGTCACCTTCGGGAGTACTCAACACGCGGCCGAGCAGCTCCCCAGGGGTGCGGGGAACTGCGCGACCGGCCACAACGGACCCGCAGCCGAACGACGGCCGACGAACCAAACAACAGGACCCGCAAGCTTTCAAGCCTGCGGGTCCTGGAAACTCACGTCGGCTTCAAGCCAACGCAGTGCTCACGCGGCCTTGGGCGCGTTGACGTCCGCCGGCAGCGCCTTCTGCGCGACCTCGACCAGCGCCGCGAAGGCGGTCGCGTCGTTGACGGCCAGCTCCGCGAGGATCTTGCGGTCGACCTCGACGTTCGCGGCCTTCAGACCCTGGATGAAGCGGTTGTACGTGATGCCGTTGGCGCGGGCAGCGGCGTTGATGCGCTGGATCCACAGCTGGCGGAAGTCGCCCTTGCGCTTCTTGCGGTCGTTGTAGTTGTAGACCAGCGAGTGGGTGACCTGCTCCTTGGCCTTGCGGTACAGGCGCGAGCGCTGACCGCGGTAGCCGGAGGCCTGCTCGAGGATCGCCCGGCGCTTCTTGTGGGCGTTGACTGCCCGCTTGACGCGTGCCACTTGTTAACTCCTTGTAGCGGGGCCGCGGTTGTCCTCACACGGCCCGGTATCGATTGGGTCCCGGTCCTGCCGTACGGCGCTCAGCGGCGCCCGTACGTCACTTGCCGAGAAGCTTCTTGATCTTCGCGGCGTCGCCCGGGGCCATCTCGGCGTTGCCGGTGAGGCGACGCGTCACGCGGGACGACTTGTGCTCGAGCAGGTGGCGCTTGCCGGCGCGCTCGCGGAGCACCTTGCCGGAGCCGGTGATCTTGAAGCGCTTGCTGGCACCGCTGTGCGACTTGTTCTTCGGCATAGCGCCGTTCTCTCCTCGTCGGTGGCGCTCCGGTGCCCGGTCATGAGAACCGGGCACGGTGGAGCGTCGTACTTGTTTCGGTTGCTTCCTGGGGCTCGCGCCCCGGGGAGTCACGCCTCGGCAGGCTCCTCGGCCGGCTGGACCTCGGCGTCCGCGGCGTTCTGCGACTTGCCGGGGTTGGCCTTCGCCTCCGCCTTGCGGGCTTCCTGCGCCTGGCGAGCCTCGGCCATCGCCTCGGTCTTCTTCTTGTGCGGACCGAGGACCATGATCATGTTGCGGCCGTCCTGCTTCGGGTTCGACTCCACGAACCCGAGGTCGGCCACGTCCTCCGCGAGACGCTGCAGCAGTCGGTAGCCGAGCTCCGGCCGGGACTGCTCGCGACCACGGAACATGATCGTGATCTTGACCTTGTCGCCCTGCTTGAGGAACCGGACGACGTGACCCTTCTTGGTGTCATAGTCGTGCGGGTCGATCTTCGGCCGGAGCTTCATCTCCTTGATGACCGTGTGCGCCTGGTTCTTGCGCGCCTCACGGGCCTTCATGGCCGACTCGTACTTGAACTTCCCGTAGTCCATGAGCTTGCACACGGGCGGACGGGCGTTCGCCGCGACCTCGACGAGGTCGAGGTCGTACTCCTGCGCAAGCTCCAGGGCCTTGGCAAGCGGGACAATCCCGACCTGCTCGCCACTGGGACCGACAAGTCGCACCTCGGGAACGCGAATCCGGTCGTTGATGCGGGGCTCGGCGCTGATGGATCCTCCTCGGTAGCACCACGCGACGGTCTGGCGGACAGCCGCGTAACGTCTGTATGCGTAAGACCTAACCGCGCCGAAGCAGAAAAAATGCCCCGGACGATCACAGGCGGGGCTCCTCGAACTACCGGAGCACCGCCACGGGGACCGCGGGGCGCGCTTTCGGGCGGATCGCCGCCTCGGGGACGGGACCGCCTGACCGGTGACCCGCCGCCCTGAGGGCGGCCAGGTGGGAGTTCGGAGCCTCCACTTGTGGGCCGGGCTCGCGGGCCGTGAGGCATACGGGTCCGACCGGTCGTTACACAAGGTTAGCAGCTCCCGGTGGGGCGCACCAACCGGCCGTCCCCCGCCTCCTGGCGTCGGGGAGGCGTCCCGCTGCGCCTATCGTGTGAGGCATGAGTGACACCTCCCCCTCGGACACCCCCGAGACCCCCGGCAACCCCGACTTCGACGCCATGGCCCGCGACATCGCGGAGGTCCCGGCGGTCGAGGTGATCGTGACGGTCGCCGTCAACCTGATGAGCGCCGCCGCCGTGAAGCTCGGTCTGACCGAGGAGGGCGACAAGTACAAGGACCTGGACGAGGCCCGCAAGCTGGTGCACGCGCTGGCCGGTCTGCTGGACGCCTCCGCGACGGAGATCAGCTCGTTCCACGCGGCGCCGCTGCGCGACGGTCTGAAGTCGCTCCAGCTCGCGTTCCGCGAGGCCTCCCTGGTCCCGGACGAGACCGGTCAGGGCCCGGGTGAGAAGTACACCGGGCCGCTCTACGGCTAGGTCGTCAGGGACGTACGTACAGGGGCTCGCCCGGAGGCGTGGTCCCGGCCGGCAGGACTGCCAGGTCGAGGCCGCGCACCAGGCGGGCCCTCAGTGTCTCGTCGGCGGCCAGCCGCTGGGCCACGGCGCGGGCGGCTTCCGCGGTGGGCACGGCGGGGTCGAGGACGAGGGCGAGGGTGCCGTCGGCCTGCCCCGGCCCGAGGTGGGCGCGCAGCACGGCGGGCTCCGCGGCGACG
>NZ_NCTE01000045.1 GCF_002114215.1 Streptomyces sp. 13-12-16
CACCCCCCGCACCACCCCGGTCTCCGCGTACGGCACGACGAGCGCCGCCGCCACGGCCGTACCGGCGAGCGGGACCCACCACCGCAGCCGCCACACGTCGGCGGCCAGCCCGAGCACGCCGATCCAGGCCCCGGCGGCCAGCAGCCGCCCGATCCCGGTGCCGAGCGGGGCGTACCCCGCCCGGTCGCCGAGCCCCGCCACCAGCACGGTCGCGAGCACGACGGCCGTTCCCCCGGACAGCGGCAGCGCCAGACGGCGTCTGCGGTCCACGATCCCCAGGCGCAGGGCGGGGACCCGCAGCAGTTCCGCGAGGAGGGCGGAGAGCAGCAGGGAGGTGGCGGCGGCGGCGATCCCGTAGAGCACGGATATAAGTTAGGGGCGTATCGACCGATTTAGCGTGAATAACACGATCGGATCCCGGACGCCATCCGGGACGCCCCCCGGGGTGCCGCCATAGGCAACCCTGAGCGATTCAGATCACCCCGTGCCCGGCTACAGTGCGACCGGAGATGGGGGTAATCTCGAACGGACTGCATAAGTTACCGCTTAGTAATTTCGGGGAAGCCGTAGTGGAGCCCCCGCAGAAGTCCAGAAATTTCCTCTCCGAACCCCTCGCAGGCCCGAGGAGCCCCCATGCAACTCGCCGCGATCATCGTGTCGCTGGTCCTGACCGTGGTCGGCGTCGCGCTGCTCGCACGCGCGATCGGCCAGTTCGTCCGGTACTTCAAGCTGGGCCAGCCGGTCCCGGCCGGCGCCCGGACCGACAATCCCTACCAGCGCAGTGTGACCCTGGTGCGGGAGTTCCTCGGCCACACCCGCATGAACCGGTGGGGTGTCGTCGGCATCGCCCACTGGTTCGTCGCCGTCGGCTTCCTGACCCTGCCGCCGACCCTCGCCCAGGCGTTCGGCCAGCTCTTCGAGGCCGACTGGGTGCTGCCGGTCATCGGCGGCTTCCTGCCGTTCGAGCTGTACATCGAGTTCATCGGCGTGATGACCGTGCTCGGCATCGCCGTGCTCATCGTCATCCGGCTGCTGAGCCTGCCGTCCCGCCCCGGCCGCAAGTCCCGCTTCGCGGGCTCCAAGGCGGGCCAGGCGTACTTCGTCGAGTACGTCATCCTCACCATCGGCCTGGCGATCTACGTGCTGCGCGGCCTGGAGGGCGCACTGCACCACGTGGACGGCTACGAGGCCGCGTACTTCGCGTCGTACCCGCTGGTCCTCGCCTTCAAGGGCCTGTCGGTCGCCGCGCTGCAGAACCTGGTCTACCTGTTCGCGATGATCAAGATCTCGACGTCCTTCATCTGGATGATCGTGGTCTCGCTCAACACCAACATGGGCGTGGCCTGGCACCGCTTCCTCGCCTTCCCGAACATCTGGTTCAAGCGGGAGGCCACCGGCGGGACCGCCCTGGGCGCGCTCCAGCCGATGACGTCCGGCGGCAAGCCGATCGACTTCACCGACCCCGGTGACGACGACGTCTTCGGCGTCTCCCAGGTCGAGCAGTTCTCCTGGAAGGGCCTGCTGGACTTCTCCACCTGCACCGAGTGCGGCCGCTGCCAGTCGCAGTGCCCCGCCTGGAACACCGGCAAGCCCCTCTCCCCCAAGCTCCTGATCATGTCCCTGCGCGACCACGCGCACGCCAAGGCCCCCTACCTGCTGGCCGGCGGCGGCAAGACGCCGGAGGGCGAGGAGAAGGCGTCCGAGGAGCAGCTCGCGGGCGTGCCCGCGGCGGCGCTGGCGGAGGCCGAGCGCCCGCTGATCGGCACCGCCGAGGAGAACGGCGTCATCGACCCCGACGTCCTGTGGTCCTGCACCACCTGCGGCGCCTGCGTCGAGCAGTGCCCGGTCGACATCGAGCACGTCGACCACATCGTCGACATGCGCCGCTACCAGGTGATGATCGAGTCCGCGTTCCCGTCCGAGGCGGGCACGATGCTCAAGAACCTGGAGAAGAAGGGCAACCCCTGGGGCCTGGCCAAGAAGCAGCGCCTGGAGTGGACCAAGGAGGTCGACTTCGAGGTCCCGGTCGTCGGCAAGGACATCGAGGACCTGTCCGAGGTCGAGTACCTGTACTGGGTCGGCTGCGCCGGCGCCCTGGAGGACCGCGCGAAGAAGACCACCAAGGCCTTCGCGGAACTCCTCCACATCGCGGGCGTCAAGTTCGCGATCATGGGCGGCGACGAGAAGTGCACGGGTGACTCGGCGCGGCGCCTGGGCAACGAGCCCCTGTTCCAGGAGCTCGGCATGGAGAACGTCATGTCCCTCAACGCCGCCTTCGGCGAGGAGATGGACGACGACGGCAAGGTCGTGCCCGAGTCGGCGAAGCCCAGGTCGGCGAAGAAGATCGTCGCCACCTGCCCGCACTGCCTCAACACCCTCGGCAACGAGTACCCGCAGCTCGGCGGCGACTACGAGGTCATCCACCACACCCAGCTCCTCCAGCACCTGGTGGACGAGGGCAAGCTGATCCCGGTCACCCCGGTCGAGGGCATCATCACCTACCACGACCCGTGCTACCTGGGCCGCCACAACAAGATCTACACGCCCCCGCGCGAGATCATCGGCAAGGTCCCGGGCCTGCGCAACGAGGAGATGCACCGCCACAAGGAGCGCGGCTTCTGCTGCGGCGCGGGCGGCGCCCGGATGTGGATGGAGGAGCGGATCGGCAAGCGCATCAACAACGAGCGCGTCGACGAGGCCCTCTCCCTCAACCCGGACATCGTCTCCACGGCCTGCCCGTTCTGCCTGGTCATGCTGACCGACTCGGTCAACGGCAAGAAGAACGACGGCAAGGCCAAGGAGTCCATCCAGGTCGTCGACGTCGCCCAGCTCCTGCTGGAGTCCGTCAAGACCCCGGCCGACCCGGCGGGCGACGAGGAGAACGAGAGCGCTCCGGAGCCGGAGCCGGTGAAGTAACGCGACACTCCGCCGAAGGGGCCGCCCGGAAGGGCGGCCCCTTCGTCATGCCCGCGCACGACCCGCCGGCCCCCTCGGCACTCCCCGCCACCGCACCGGCCCACACGGACCGGGCACCGGGGCAGGACCGTGAGCAGTCCGGTGCCGCGGCCCCCGGCGCCGCACGACGGGGGCGCC
>NZ_NCTE01000460.1 GCF_002114215.1 Streptomyces sp. 13-12-16
TCTCAGGCCGGCTACCCGTCGTCGCCTTGGTGAGCCGTTACCTCACCAACAAGCTGATAGGCCGCGGGCTCATCCTGCACCGCCGGAGCTTTCGAACCGCCTGGATGCCCAGGCGGGTCAGTATCCGGTATTAGACCCCGTTTCCAGGGCTTGTCCCAGAGTGCAGGGCAGATTGCCCACGTGTTACTCACCCGTTCGCCACTAATCCCCACCGAAGTGGTTCATCGTTCGACTTGCATGTGTTAAGCACGCCGCCAGCGTTCGTCCTGAGCCAGGATCAAACTCTCCGTGAATGTTTACCGGTGATCCGGTGCACACATCACGAGAGCGGAACCACCGGAGGAATAGTCCGGCGGTTCACAGCGTCCTCGCTGTGTATTTCTTCAAAGGAACCTCAACCCGATCGAACCGATCAGGTCGGGGTATCAACATATCTGGCGTTGACTTTTGGCACGCTGTTGAGTTCTCAAGGAACGGACGCTTCCTTCGTACTCACCCTCGCGGGCTTTCCTCCGGGCGCTTCCCTTCGGTCTTGCGTTTCCGACTCTATCAGTGTTTTTCCGGCCCCTTGACCACCGCCCTGCGGACATGCAGGAAGTGATCCAAAGTTAGGATCTGACAAGTTGGATTGCTGTCGAGTCAGGGGCGTCTGTTCGCGCCGCTCATCCCCGAGCAGGAGTACGACTCTACACGGGGTCGCGGACCACGCGCAAATCGATTAGAGTGTGTGGTCTAGACCTCTCGTCTAGACCACTGATCCGGACCTGTCCCCCGGAACCGGTACGTCCTATGACATACGCTGCTGAACAGCGCGCCGGAGGCAGGCAGTGACGGCGGCGTACGTACAGATCTCCACGCCTGGGAGGCTTCCCATGACCACCGTGACGTCCCCGCTCGCAGGACGGGCCATCGGACTGGCGTCCGTGCCCGACCCTGTCTTCTCCGGGGCCATGGTCGGCCCGGGTACGGCGATCGACCCCGCGCGGGAGCCCTCCGAGGCCGTCTCCCCCGTCGACGGTGTGATCGTCTCCCTGCACCCGCACGCGTTCGTCGTCGTCGACGAGAACGGACACGGCGTGCTCACCCACCTCGGCATCGACACCGTGCAGCTCAACGGCGAGGGCTTCGAGCTGCTCGTCAACAAGGGCGACACCGTGACGCGCGGGCAGAGCATCGTGCGCTGGAACCCGGCAGCCGTCGAGGCCGCCGGCAAGTCCCCGGTGTGCCCGGTCGTTGCCCTGGAGGCCACGGCGGATGCTCTCTCCGAGCTTCGTGACGACGGTGATGTGAAGGCCGGCGACACCCTCTTCCTCTGGAAGTGACGCGGCGCCGTCCCGTGACGGCCACCAGGACAACCAACGCGGCGGCGGAGCCCGCCGCTCTACCGGAGACGGGTGAGATGGAGACAACGCTGCGAGGCGTCGGTGTCAGCCACGGTGTGGCGATCGGCGAGGTACGGCACATGGGTACGGCGGTGCTCGAACCGCCGGCCAAGCAGATCCCGGCGGAGGAGGCGGAGCGTGAGCAAGGGCGCGCCCGCAAGGCCGTGGAGGCCGTCGCGGCCGACCTGATGGCGCGCGGCAACCTCGCCGGGGGTGAGGCCCAGGCGGTTCTCGAGGCGCAGGCCATGATGGCTCAGGACCCCGAGCTGATGGCCGACGTGGAACGACGCATCGCCGTCGGCAGCACCGCTGAGCGTGCGGTGTACGACGCGTTCGCCGCGTACCGCGAGCTGCTCGCGAACGCCGGTGAGTATCTGGCGGGCCGCGTGGCCGACCTCGACGACGTGCGGAACCGTATCGTCGCGCGGCTGCTCGGGGTGCCGATGCCGGGTGTGCCGGACAGCGACGAGCCGTACGTCCTCGTGGCCCGTGATCTCGCACCGGCGGACACGGCGCTGCTCGACCCGACGCTGGTTCTCGGCTTCGTGACCGAGGAGGGCGGCCCGACCAGCCACAGCGCGATCCTGGCCCGCGCTCTCGGTGTCCCGGCCGTGGTCGCCCTGCCGGGTGCCGGCGAACTCGCCGAGGGCACGCTGATAGCGGTCGACGGCAGCACCGGCGAGATCTTCGTGAACCCGAGCGACGAGAAGAAGGCCCGGCTCGAGGCGGCGGCTGCCGAACGCAAGGCGGCGCTGGCGGCGTCGACCGGGCCCGGTGCGACCGCCGACGGCCACAAGGTGCCGCTGCTGGCCAACGTCGGTGGCCCGGCGGATGTGCCGGCCGCCGTCGAGGCGGGCGCCGAGGGTGTCGGTCTCTTCCGTACCGAGTTCCTGTTCCTGGACGACGACAAGAAGGCTCCTTCCGAGGAGAAGCAGGTCACGGCCTACCGTCAGGTGCTCGAGGCGTTCCCCGAGGGCCGTGTCGTGGTGCGGGTGCTGGACGCGGGCGCGGACAAGCCGCTGGACTTCCTGACTCCGGCGGACGAGCCGAACCCGGCGCTGGGCGTGCGTGGTCTGCGGACGCTGCTCGACCACCCCGAGGTACTGCGTACGCAGCTGACGGCACTGGCCAAGGCCGCCGAGGGGCTGCCCGTCCACCTCGAGGTCATGGCCCCGATGGTGGCGGACCGGGCCGATGCCAAGGCTTTCGCGGACGCCTGCCGGGAAGCGGGGCTGCGGGCGAAGTTCGGTGCGATGGTCGAGATCCCGTCGGCCGCGCTGCGGGCGCGCTCGGTGCTGCAGGAGGTGGAGTTCCTGTCGCTGGGCACGAACGACCTCGCGCAGTACACGTTCGCCGCGGACCGTCAGGTGGGCGCGGTCTCCCGGCTGCAGGATCCGTGGCAGCCCGCGCTGCTCGACCTGGTGGCGCTGTCCGCCGAGGCGGCGAAGGCCGAGGGCAAGAGCTGTGGTGTCTGCGGTGAGGCCGCCTCCGACCCGCTGCTCGCGTGTGTGCTGACCGGTCTGGGGGTCACCTCTCTCTCCATGGGAGCCGCGTCCATTCCGTATGTACGGGCGTCGCTGGCGAAGTTCACGCTGGCGCAGTGTGAGCGGGCCGCGGCGGCGGCCCGGGCGGCGGACAGTGCCGCCGATGCCCGTGCCGCCGCTCAGGCGGTGCTGTCGGGCGAGTAGCCGGACCGGGCCGGTCTGCTGGGTGTCCCCGAGGGGTGCCCCACCTCCAGGTGGGGCACCCCTCGGGCGTTTGCGGCTCAGTGGCTGTGGGCTTGGCCCGGTCCCTCGCCGAGGTCGGGCGGCGCGCAGTAGTCGACGTTGGACTCCGGGGAGATGAGCTCCCCGGACTCGGCGTCGGTGCAGTAGGCGTCGAAGACCTCTCCGGCGGTGAGAGGTTCGAGGCCGTAGGCGCGCAGTCGCCAGCCGTGGACGCGGTCGGGGCGGCCTGGTTCGCTGATCCGCGTGACCAGTCCGCCGGGGCTCCCGGTGGCGAGGCCGACGGCCAGGACGGTGGTGAATTCGAGGGCTTCGGACTCGTCGAGTTCCAGGCGGCCGGCGACGTCGTCGGCGTGCAGGACGGCGACGAGCGTTTCGGGGGGTCCGGAGACACTGCACACGAGGTGCCGCTCGCCGGGCGGAGCCGTGTCGAGGATGCGGACGAGGAGGTGCGAGGCGCGGATGAAGGCGGCGCGGCCCAGGTCCTCGCCGCACGAGGCGCAGGTGCCGAGGCGGGCGAGGAGCGTGGTCGCGTAGTCCCAGGTGGCGTGGCGTACGGCCTCGTCGACGAGGGTGGGCAGGAGGTCGGCCAGCGGGCGGCCGTCGTAGGGGACCGTGGGGCCGGTGGACGCGAGTGCGGCCGTGAACCGTGTGCGGCTGGTGTGGCTGTCGGGGTCGAGGCCCGTTTCCGCGCAGTACTCGGCGTAGTCCTCGGGGTCGAAGAGGGCCACCGTGGTGTGGCTGCCCTGCAGCTCGCGCGTCCTGAGGAGGGCTTCCATGTGTTTGAGGTAGGTGGTGTGGTCGTCGAAGACGAAGCTGTCGTAGCACCGCATGGCGCGGAAGTCGTGCTCGTCGGCCAGCAGGCCGATGGTGCCCGCGACTTCGCGGCGCAGGACGCGTCGCAAGGTTCGGTGGTCGGTGTAGGCCATGTCTCCCCCTGTACACAGTCGATCAATGCTCACTCACAGTAATCGGCGGCACTGACAACGCGTGGGCAGAGGGGGAGCCGGTCTTGTTCCCGGGACCGTCAGGCGCGCTTGCGGGCGAGTTCCTCGTAGAAGGCGAGCAGGCCGAGGTTGTCGATGGAGCCCGGGTTGACCGCCTTCTCCAGCGGGGTTCCCTGAAGGAGCCGCTTGACCGGGACCTCGATGCGTTTGCCGGTGAGGGTGTGCGGGACGCCGGGTACCTCGATGATCTCGTCGGGGACGTGACGCGGTGACAGTTGCTCGCGGATGGTCCGCTTGATGCGGCCGCGCAGGTCGTCGTCGAGGGTGGCTCCGGGGACCAGGTGGACGAACAGGGGCATCCAGTAGCCGCCGTCGGGCTGTTCGACGCCGATGACGAGGGACTCCCTGATCTCGGGGAGGCGTTCCACGGCTTCGTAGATGTCGGCGGAGCCCATGCGGACGCCCTGGCGGTTGAGCGTGGAGTCGGAGCGGCCGTGGATGACGACGGAGCCGCGGGAGGTGATGGTGATCCAGTCACCGTGCCGCCAGACGCCGGGGTAGGTGTCGAAGTAGCTGTCGTGGTAGCGGGTGCCGTCGGGGTCGTTCCAGAAGTGGATCGGCATGGAGGGCATCGGGTTGGTGACCACGAGTTCGCCGACCTCGTCGGTCAGGGGCTTGCCGCTGGGGTCCCAGGACTGCAGGTCCGTGCCCAGGCCGGGGGCCTGGAGCTCGCCGATGTGGACGGGGAGGGTCGGTACGGCTCCGGCGAAGCAGGAGCAGACGTCCGTGCCGCCGCTGACGGAGGCGATCCACAGGTCGGCCCCGTTCTCGGCGAACTCGTCGTGCAGCCAGCGGAAGCCGTCGGGTGGCAGGGGGGAGCCTGTGGTCGCGACGCACTTCACCGCGGAGAGGTCGAAGTCGCGCGAGGGGTGCACGCCGGCCTTGCGGCAGGCCATGACATAGGCGGCGGAGGTGCCGTAGAGGGTGGCGCCGGTGCGTTCGGCGATGCGCCACTGGGCGCCCGTGTCCGGGTGGCCGGGGCTGCCGTCGTACAGGACGATCGTCGTTCCCGTCAGGAGGCCGGAGACGAGGAAGTTCCACATCATCCAGCCGGTGGAGGTGTACCAGAAGAAGCGGTCCTCGGGGCCCAGGTCGCAGTGGAGTCCGAGCTGCTTGAGGTGTTCGACGAGGATGCCGCCCTGGGACTGGACGATCGCCTTGGGCAGTCCGGTGGTGCCGGAGGAGTAGAGCACCCACAGCGGGTGGTCGAAGGGCACCTGCTCGAAGACCGGTTCGGTGTCCGCGGCGGTGAGGGCGGACCAGTCCAGGGCCCCGTCGGGGGTCTCGGTGCCGAGCAGGGGGATGTGGACGACGGCGCGCAGGGTGGGCAGTTCGCGGCGGAGTTCGGCGACGACGTCGCGGCGGTCGTGTTCCTTGCCGCCGTAGCGGTAGCCGTCGACGGTGAACAGGACGACGGGTTCGACCTGCTGGAAGCGGTCGAGGACGCTGCGGGCGCCGAAGTCGGGTGCGCAGGAGGTCCACACGCCGCCCACGGCCGCCGTGGCGAGGAGGGCGACGACGGCCTGCGGGATGTTCGGGAGGTAACCGCTGACGCGGTCTCCGGGGCGTACGCCGAGGGAGCGCAGCTCGGCCGCCAGGGAGCCGACCTGGCGGCGCAGCTCGGCCCAGGTGACGGGGCGGGGGTCATGGGTTTCGTCGACGTGCAGAAGCGCGGCTTCGTCCGCGCGGGAGGCGGCGGCGCGCAGCGCGTGTTCGGCGTAGTTCAGCGTGGCTCCGGGGAACCACTGGGCGCCGGGCATCGTGCGGTCGCCCAGCACGCGCGCGTAGGGGGTCGAGAAGCGGACGTCGAACCACTCCGTGACCGCTTTCCAGAAGGTGTCCAGCTCGTCCACGGACCAGCGGTGGAGTGCCGCGTAGCCGCCGTCGGCGGGGGCGCCGTGGTGTTCGGCGGCCCACGTCTGGAACGTGGTGATCCGTGCCTGGGCGATCTGGTCCCGGCTCGGCTGCCAGAGCGGCTGGGGGTTCACGGTCGACATGGGGCGGCTCCCGGACTGTGCGCGTCGTGTGCGTCCTCCGCGCACGGGCTGGGGTGTGCGCGTGACGCGGCTGACAGGGACGATGCCATGTGATCGACTTCCGCACCAGGGTGTCCCCCACACAGTCCGTGTCGTGAAGATGTGGTCCGATCACGGGTGAACGGCAGTTGAACGACACGCACGCGGGGCGCGGTCAATGGCAGGGTGAGCAGCATGGACGGTCGTGACCTGGTGCGTTCGGTGAAATCGGTCGGTTCGTTGGGGGCGGCTCAGGGGTTGCGTACCGTACGAGCAGCGTGGCGCAGGCGGCGGGCCGACGCCACCGGGCTGCCGCCGCGGGGGCCGGTGCGGGCGCGGGTGCCCGGGACCGTGCGGGAGGTGGAGCCGGGGCCCGGCGGGGGGCTGGTCAGGTTCGGCCGCTCGGAGCTGCGGATCGTCGTGGCGGTGAACGGGGCGG
>NZ_NCTE01000461.1 GCF_002114215.1 Streptomyces sp. 13-12-16
CGGTCGCCGTGCGCGCCATCACGATGTCGGCCCGCATGCCGTCCACCTCGAACGCGGCGCAGGTCGCCGCGATCTGCCGCAGCGCCCCGTCCCCGAGCCGCACCGACGGCAGCAGCTCCCGCGCCGCCACGATCCGCGCCCGTACGGCGGCCTCCTCCTCGGCCCACCGCGCGGCGAAGGCGGCGGGGTCGTCGTCGTACGCGAGCCGCCGCCGTACGACCTCCACCCGCTGGTCGGGTTCGCGCGAGGCGGCCACCTCGACGGTCAGCCCGAACCGGTCGAGGAGCTGCGGCCGCAGCTCGCCCTCCTCCGGGTTCATGGTCCCGACGAGCAGGAACCGCGCCGCGTGCCGTACGGAGACACCCTCGCGCTCGACGTACGAGGCGCCCATCGCCGCCGCGTCCAGCAGCAGGTCGACCAGGTGGTCGTGGAGGAGGTTGACCTCGTCGACGTAGAGGATCCCCCGGTGCGCGTCGGCCAGCAGCCCCGGCTCGAACGCCTTGACGCCCTCGGCCAGCGCCCGTTCGATGTCGAGCGCGCCGACCAGCCGGTCCTCGGAGGCGCCGACGGGCAGTTCGACCATGCGGGCGGGCCGTGCGGCACCGCCGCCGCTCTCGTGCGGCCCGTCCGGGCAGCCGGGGTCCGGGGCCGCGGGGTCGCAGGAGAACCGGCAGCCGGGCACCACGGCGACCTCCGGCAGCAGCGCAGAAAGGGCGCGCACCGCCGTCGACTTGGCCGTGCCCTTCTCACCGCGCACCAGCACCCCGCCGACCGCCGGGGAGACGGCGTTCAGCAGCAGCGCGAGCCGCAGGTCGTCCTGGCCGACGACGGCCGTGAACGGAAAGGGGGTGGTCACTGGTCGTCGCCCTCCAGGTCGCCTTCGAGTTCCAGATAGGTGGCGCGCAGCCGCTCCAGCGTGTCCGCGTCCGGCTCCGCCCACAGCCCCCGGTCGGCGGCCTCCAGCAGCCGCTCGGTGATGCCGCGCAGCGCCCAGGGGTTGGACTTCTTCATGAAGTCCCGGTTCTCCGCGTCGAAGACGTACTCCGCGCTGAGCTTCTCGTACATCCAGTCGTCCACGACCCCGGCCGTGGCGTCGTACCCGAAGAGGTAGTCGACGGTCGCCGCCATCTCGAAGGCGCCCTTGTAGCCGTGCCGCCGCATCGCCGCCATCCAGCGCGGGTTGACCACCCGGGCCCGGAAGACCCGGTGCGTCTCCTCGCCGAGCGTGCGGGTCCTCACCTGGTCCGGGGTCGCCGAATCGCCCACGTACGCCTCGGGGCTGGTCCCCGTCAGGTGGCGCACCATGGCGACCATGCCGCCGTGGTACTGGAAGTAGTCGTCGGCGTCGACCAGATCGTGCTCGCGGGTGTCGACGTTCTTCGCCGCCACGGCGATCCGCTTGAACGCCGTCTCCATGTCCCCGCGCGCCGCCCGCCCGTCGAGCCCGCGCCCGTAGGCGTAGCCGCCCCACACCGCGTACACCTCGGCGAGGTCCGCGTCCGACCGCCAGTTCCGCGCGTCGATCAGCGGCAGCAGCCCCGCCCCGTACGCCCCCGGCTTCGAGCCGAAGACGCGGGCCGTCGCCCGCCGCCGGTCGCCGTGCCCGGCGGTGTCCTCGTCCACGTGGGCGCGTACGTAGTTGCGGTCGGCCGGCTCGTCCAGCTCCGCCACCGCCCGCACCGCGTCGTCGATCAGCCCCACGACGTGCGGGAACGCGTCCCGGAAGAACCCGGAGATGCGGACGGTGACGTCGATGCGCGGCCGGCCCAGCTCCTCGAGGCCGACCACCTCGAACCCGGTCACCCGCCGCGACGCGTCGTCCCACACCGGACGGCACCCCAGCAGCGCCAGGATCTCGGCGATGTCGTCGCCCTGGGTGCGCATCGCGGACGTGCCCCACACCGTCAGGCCCACGGACTTCGGATACTCGCCCGTGTCCTGCAGGTACCGCTGCACCAGCGAGTCGGCGAGCGCCTGCCCGACCTCCCAGCTCAGCCGCGACGGAATCGCCTTGGGGTCGACGGAGTAGAAGTTCCGCCCGGTCGGCAGGACATTGACCAGTCCGCGTGTGGGCGAGCCCGACGGCCCCGCCGGCACGTAACCGCCGTCCAGGGCCCGCAGGATGTGCCCGATCTCGTCCGTCGTCCGGGCCAGCCGGGGCACGACCTCCTCGCACGCGAACCGCACCACGGCCACCGCGTCGGGGAGTTCCGTGCCCAGCACCTCGCCCACCAGCGCGGGGGCGGCATCGGCCGTCCAGCCGCGTTCCTCCATTCCCTCCGCGATCCGCCGGCAGAGCCGCTCCAGCAGGTCGACCGCGTCGGCACCGGTGCGCGCCGGGCCGTCCACCAGGTCCGTCAGCTCCACCGGCACCTTCACCGGCGCCCCCGGCTCGGCCAGCAGTTCCTTCTCCACCAGCCCGAAGTGCGCGGCGAGCGCGGCCCGCAGACCCGGCAGCGCGTTCGCCCGCCCGCCCCACACCTGCGAGGCGCGCAGCACCGCGAGGACGAGGTTCACGCGCGGCTCGCCGACCGGGCCGCCGCCGAGAACGTGCAGGCCGTCCCTGATCTGCACGTCCTTGATCTCGCACAAGTAGCCGTCGATGTGCATGACGAACTCGTCGAAGTCGTCGTCGTCCGGCTGGTCGTCCACACGCAGGTCGTGGTGGAGCTCGGCGGCCTTGACCAGCGTCCAGATCTGCGCACGCACCGCCGGCGCCTTCGCCGGGTCCAGGTCGGAGACCAGCGCGTACTCGTCGAGCAGCTGCTCCAGCTTCGCGAGGTCCCCGTAGGTGTCGGCCCGTGCCATCGGCGGCACCAGGTGGTCGACGACCGTGGCGTGCCCGCGCCGCTTGGCCTGCGTGCCCTCGCCGGGGTCGTTGACGATGAACGGGTAGATCAGCGGCAGGTCGCCGAGGACCGCGTCCGGCGCGCACCCGGCGCCCAGGCCCAGTCCCTTGCCCGGCAGCCACTCCATCGTGCCGTGCTTGCCCATGTGCACGATCGCGTCGGCGCCGAAACTGTTCTCCAGCCAGCGGTAGGCCGCCATGTAGTGGTGCGACGGCGGCATGTCGGGGTCGTGGTAGATCGCGATCGGGTTCTCCCCGAAGCCGCGCGGCGGCTGGATCATCACCACGACGTTCCCGAACTGCAGCGAGGCGAGGACGATGTCCTCCCCGTCGACGTACAGCGACCCCGGCGGCTCGCCCCACGCCCGACGCATCCCCTCCCGCAGCTCCGGGTCCAGCTTCTCGAACCAGGCCCGGTAGTCCGCCAACGGCACCCGCGCGGGCGCGGCGGCCAGCTGCTCCTCGGTCAGCCACTCGACGTCGTGGCCGCCGGCCTCGATCAGCCGGTGGATCAACTCGTCGCCGTTGTCGGGGTATTCGGTCAGGGAGTAGCCCGCGTCCCGCAGCGCGTCCAGCACCCGCACCGCCGAGGCCGGGGTGTCGAGCCCCACCGCGTTGCCGACCCGCGAGTGCTTCGTCGGGTACGCGGTGAAGACCAGCGCCAGCTTCTTCTCCGCGTTCGGCTTGTTCCCCAGCCGGGCGTGCCGTACGGCGATCCCGGCCACCCGCGCGGCCCGCTCCGGGTCGGCGACGTACACCGGGACGTCGTCGGGGCCCTGCTCCTTGAAGGAGAACGGGACCGTGATCAGCCGGCCGTCGAACTCCGGGATGGCGACCTGCATCGCCGCGTCCATGGGGGACAGGGCCGCGTCGGACTCCTCCCACGCGGCGCGCGAGGACGTCAGGCACAGCCCTTGCAGCACCGGCACGTTCAGCTCGGCGAGCGCCCCGACGTCCCAGGCCTCCTCGTCACCGCCCGCCGACGCCTGCGAGGCGTGCGTGCCGCCGGCCGCGAGCACGGTGGCGACGAGGGCGTCGGCCCGCGCCAGCAGCCCGTACAGCTCCGGGTCGGCGCCGCGCAGCGAACCGCAGTAGACGGGCAGGGCGTTGGCGCCCCGCGCCTCGATCGCGTCGCAGAGCGTGTCCACGAAGGCGGTGTTGCCGCTCAGTTCGTGCGCCCGGTAGAAGAGCACGCCGACGGTGGGACGTCCCTCGACCAGGGCCCGCTCCCCGTGCAGCCCGAACTCCGGCATCGCCCGCGGCTGTTCGAACCCCTCGCCGGTCAGCAGCACGGTGTCCGACAGGAACCGGGCCAGCTCGGTGAGGTTCTCCGGGCCGCCCTCGACCAGGTACCGCAGCGCCTCCGCGACCACACCGGCCGGCACCGTCGACTCGGCCATGAGTTCCGCGTCCGGCACGGTCTCCCCGCCGAGCAGCACCGCCGGGATCCCGGACGCCTTCAGCGCGGCGAGCCCGTCCTCCCAGGCCCGCTTGCCGCCGAGCAGCCGTACGACGGCGAGGTCCGCCCCCTCCAGCAGCGCGGGCAGCTCGTCCGCCACGTCCACGCGGGTCGGGTTGCCGATCCGGTAGGGGGCGCCGGAGGCACGGGCCGCCAGCAGGTCCGTGTCGGCGGTCGACAACAACAACACAGTGCTCATGCGGGCGCTCCCGGTGGAATGAAGGGCAGTCCTTGTGGCGCGCCGGACTCGATGAGCCGCCACAGCGCGTCCGTGTCCGCGTGCTGTTCGATCAGGTCGCCGAGCCGGTCGAGCTGCTCCTCGCGCAGCGCGGCGAACGAGGTGTCGGGGGCCGGTACGAAGCGGCGGCCCGCGGCCCGCGCCACCTCGCGCAGGAAGGCCCGCCGGAAACCGTCCGACTCCAGCGAGCCGTGCCAGTGCGTGCCCCAGGTCTGTCCGACCCGGCAGCCGTCCAGGAAGGCTTCCCCTCCGAGGACTTCGGCGACCCCGTGATGGATCTCGTACCCCTCGACGGGTTCCCCGAGGGCCCGGCCGACGGGCCGGGTGAGCGTCTTCTCGTGGGCGAACCGCACCCGTACGGGCAGGACGCCGAGCCCGTCGACCCGCCCCCGCCGGCTCTCCACGTCGTCCTCGATGTGCTCCCCGAGGACCTGGAAGCCCCCGCAGATCCCCAGCACGGGCCGCCCCTCGGCCGCCCGCCGCCGCAGCGCGTCCGCCAGCCCGCGCTCCCGCAGCCACTCGAGCGCCCGTACGGTGCCGCGCGTCCCCGGCACGACCACGAGGTCGGCGTCGGCCAGCTCCTCGGGACGGTCCACGAACCGCACCACGACACCCGGTTCGGCGGCGAGCGCGTCCACGTCGGTGAAGTTGGACATCAGTGGTACCGCGCACACCGCGACCCGCAGCACGTCCTCGCCGACCGGCGCGGCGACCACGGACTCCCGCACGGTGCCGCGCAGCGACACTCGCAGGCCGTCCTCCTCGTCGATGCCGAGCCCGTGCCGGAAGGGCAGCACGCCGTACGTCCGCCGTCCGGTCAGGCCGTGCAGCATGTCCAGACCGGGTTCCAGGAGCGACACGTCGCCCCGGAACTTGTTCACCAGGAACCCGGCGACCAGCTCCTGGTCCTCGGGGGAGAGCAGCGCGACCGTGCCGAAGAACGACGCGAAGACACCGCCCCGGTCGATGTCGCCGACGACCAGGACCGGCAGCCCGGCACCCCGGGCGATCCCCATGTTCACGATGTCGGTGCGCCGCAGGTTGATCTCGGCCGGGCTGCCGGCCCCCTCACAGATCACCGCGTCATACGTGCCCCGCAACTGCTCCAGACAGTCCAGCACCGTGCCCAGCAGCCGCTGCTGCCGCCCGCCGTGGTACCCGCGGGCGCTCATCTCGCCGACCGGCCTGCCCAGCAGCACCACCTGGCTGGACCGCTCGCCGCCCGGCTTGAGCAGCACCGGGTTCATCAGCGCGGTCGGCTCGACGCGGCAGGCCTGGGCCTGCATGGCCTGCGCCCGCCCGATCTCCGCGCCCTCCCGCGTCACGAACGAGTTCAGCGACATGTTCTGCGCCTTGAACGGCGCGACCTTGACGCCCTGCCGCACCAGCCACCGGCAGATCCCGGCGGTCACCACGCTCTTGCCGGCGTCCGAGGTGGTCCCGGCGACCAGCAGCCCCCCACCGCTCACGATGCACGTCCCTTCATGACGCTCCGCGCGGCGGCGCCGGCCCCGAGCGCGAGCCAGCCGACCC
>NZ_NCTE01000462.1 GCF_002114215.1 Streptomyces sp. 13-12-16
CGCCGCGTCCGGCGGCGCCACGACCGGTGAGATCGCCCGCGCCGCCGGGGTCCCGGCCTGCGCCGCCGGCAGGCACGCCACCGCGCTGCGCGGCGCGGGACTCGTCACCACGGTCCGCAACGGCCCGACCGTGCTGCACACCCTCACCCCCACGGGTGCCTCCGTGCTGCGCGCCGCCCTGCGGAAGGCGAACGGGGACTCCGCGGACACGCGGGCCCGAGCCGGTGGCCCCGGACGCACCAGGGCCGTGTCCCCTCGTGCGGGTGGGACACGGCCCTTGGTGGCGGTGCGCTCGGGACGGTCGCCCTCAGTAGCGGGGGCGGTTGAACCAGGCCTTGCCCGCGGCGTTGCCGACGAACACGGCGATCAGGATCGCCAGCACCGTGTGGATCAGACCCACCAGGATGAAGGGGTAGATGCCGAGGACGGCGGTGATGATGCCGAAGATCAGCGCGGTGATACGGACGCCGTTGCCGCCCTTGCCGAACTTGACGGCCAGCACGAGCGCGAACACGCCCCACGCCAGCGCGAACGCGGTCAGAGCCCAGAGCAGGCCGGACGAGTAGTCGGCGAGCTGCTCGAACGCGGGATCCTCACTCAGCGTCGGGTCGTCCTTGGCGGCCTCCACGCCCACGGCGCTGATCGCGAACAGAGCCACGCCGATGAGCTGCAGGGCCACGATGACCCACAGCAGCACGCGTGCCGTGCTCACCGTTCCCGGCATGGACGTCGGCACCGGGGCGCCGGAGTAGGCGCCCACCGGCGGCGCCGCCGGGTAGCCGTACCCCTGCTGGGGCTGCTGGGGGTAGCCGTAACCGGGAGCCGGCGGCTGCTGGCCACCCTGCGGGGGCCCGTAGGGGTTGTTCGGGTCGCCGAAACTCATGGCGGTTCTTCCTCCGTTGCGCTTCAGGTGCGGGGACGACGCGAGACTCGGTGCGGAGGAAGTTCTACAGATGCGGTCCGTCCCCCCGGTTCTGCCCGCGGCACTGTGGCCTCATCGTTCTTGACCGTTCCTTTCCTTGTCCAGGCGTAAGCCGTATGTGTTGTGCAAGTGCAACATCACGATCTTGGCCGGAAACGGGTGATACGTGGTGAGAGGGTGCCGCGGTCGCCCGGAATGCGGGCGGATTGGAACCGGGGCCCGGTCATCCGCGAGGATGGGGGCATGACCGCCCAGATTCTCGATGGCAAGGCCACCGCAGCCGAGATCAAGTCCGATCTGACCGCCCGTGTGGCGGCGCTGAAGGAGAAGGGCGTCACGCCCGGCCTCGGCACGATCCTCGTCGGGGACGACCCCGGCAGCCAGAAGTACGTCGCCGGGAAGCACCGCGACTGCGCCCAGGTGGGCATCGCCTCCATCCAGCGCGAACTGCCGGGCACGGCCACGCAGGAGGAGATCGAGGCGGTCGTCCGCGAGCTGAACGAGGACCCCGCCTGCACCGGTTACATCGTCCAGCTTCCGCTGCCCAAGGGCATCGACGAGAACCGCATCCTCGAACTGATGGACCCGGGCAAGGACGCCGACGGCCTCCACCCGATGAACCTCGGCCGTCTCGTCCTCAACGAGCCGGCCCCCCTGCCCTGCACCCCCAACGGCATCATCACCCTGCTGCGCCGCCACGGCGTGGAGATCAAGGGCGCGGAGGTCGTGGTCGTCGGACGCGGTGTGACCATCGGCCGTCCGATGCCCCTGCTGCTGACCCGGCGCAGCGAGAACGCCACGGTGACCCAGTGCCACACCGGCACCCGCGACCTGTCGGCCCACCTCCGGCGCGCGGACATCATCGTGGCCGCCGCGGGCAGCGCCCATCTGATCCGCCCCGAGGACGTCAAGCCGGGCGCGGCCGTCCTCGACGTCGGTGTCTCCCGCAGCGCCGAGGGCAAGATCCTGGGCGACGTCCACCCGGGCGTGGCCGAGGTGGCCGGCTGGGTCGCCCCGAACCCCGGCGGCGTCGGCCCGATGACCCGGGCCCAGCTGCTGGTCAACGTGGTCGAGGCGGCGGAGCGCAGTGTCGGCTGAGGGGAAGACCCCGGACGTCTCCGAGGGGCGGACCGAGGAGCGGGCGGAGGACATCACGGTCCGTGATCCCGTCAGCGCGCCCGACGCCACGGGCAGGCCGCGCCGCACCACCCGGCGGTTCCCCCTGTTCACCAGGGACACCGCGCGCCCCGAGGGCGGGGGCAGGGCCGCCCCCGGCGACGCCCCCGCGCCCGCCCGTCAGTGGCCGATCCTCTCCGTGCTGCTCACGGTCGGAGCGGGGCTGCTGCTGACCGCGCTGGACCAGTTCCGGCTGGGCACGCTGCTGGTCGGCGTGGCGCTGGTGGCCGGGGCCGTGCTGCGGTGGCTGGTGCGGGACGTGGGGATGCTCGCGGTGCGTTCCCGTTTCACGGACATCGTGACGTACGGGGGGCTGGGGCTGGTGATCGCGATGCTGGCGCTGATGGTGCAGCCGAATCCGCTGCTGGAGATTCCGTTCCTGAAGGACACGCTGCACTTCACGGTCGACGGTTAGTCCGATGGTCCGGGTCCGGTGAGCGGCGGCCCGTCCGCACCCCCGTGAGAGGACGGGCCGTCGCCGGGCACCACGTTCCTGCACCGTGAAGGGCCTGTTCAACGCCTGTCCGGGGGCTGTGGCACGGAAGTGACCGTTCCGGTACGGTCTCCGGAATCCTCGTACAGCCTTGCGATGTGCTGCGCGGGCGGCCGATGTCGCGGCTGTGCGGGGGTGTTCGCGCTGTCCGGTGCCCGCGGACGGCGAGGCGTACGCCTGCCCGCGGATGCCGGGGCACACGACTGTCGGCGGTGGGTGGCGGGATGTGTCGATGTATTGACAAGTTTGCCGTTGTGCGTCGAAGTGGGGGGACGGCGGCTAGCGTGAAGTGACGGGGCCGTCCTGACGTCCCGCGCGCAAGTGCCCGGGTTCCGTTCGGTCGAGGGGGCGACCGATGGGACACTGGGCCGCGAGTGAGTAGGCGTGCGACGGTGTCTGCCCGCGGTCCCGATGCTCCCGTGCGCCCCCGCCCCGGGAACTGAGACCCTGCCCGGCGGCATCCTCGTGGGTATCCACAACGGGTACTCGGCAAGGGGCACCATGCGCGAGGGAACAACCAGCACCAACCGGGGGGAAGAGGGGGGAAGCAATGCCTCGTTGGAAGGCCTTGCCGGATGAACTCGATCCGCAGATCAGGGAGTTCACGAGCCAGCTCAGGCGGCTCGTGGACCGCAGCGGCCTGAGCGTCGCGTCGGTCTCCGACCGCACGGGCTACAGCAAGACGTCCTGGGAGCGTTATCTGAACGGCCGGCTGCTCGCGCCCAAGGGCGCGATCGTGGCCCTGGCCGAGGTCACCGGGACCAACCCGATGCACCTCACCACCATGTGGGAGCTCGCCGAGCGTGCCTGGAGCCGCTCGGAGATGCGTCACGACATGACGATGGAGGCGATCAGGATCTCGCAGGCGCGCGCCGCGCTCAGCGAGTTCGCCGGTCCGTCCTCCGGCTCGGGCGGCGGCTCCGCCCGCAAGGGCGCGTCCGCGGTCCGTCCGGGCGTCGCGGGGCCGGCCGGGGTCGCGCCGAGCGTGCC
>NZ_NCTE01000463.1:0-2404 GCF_002114215.1 Streptomyces sp. 13-12-16
CGCGTCGGCCCCGGACCCGGCGGGACGTCCCCCGCCCCCGCGGGCACCCGCGCCGAGCGCGCCCTGCGGGCCGTACGGGACCAGCAGGCGCCCCCGCGCTCGCTGGCCGTCGTCGGCCTCGGCTTCGGCTACACCACCGGCGTGGCGATCCCCGTCCTGACCTACACCCAGGCCCTGCTCGCCCAGTCGCCCGTGGACGTCCGCTACCTCGACCTGAGCGCCTACTGCCGCACCGAGGACGTCCTCGACGCGCTCGGGGACACCGATGTCGTGCTCGTCAACAGCCTCGCCCCGCTGTGGCGCTCCGCCCTCGGCAACGAACTGGTCGACGAACTGGTGTCCGCCGGCCGGAAGGTCTTCCTCTACGCCCACGAGACCGAGCACGTCATGGCCTACGAGGCGGAGCACCACACCCTGCGCCACAAGGAGATGCTCCGGCTCCTGCCCCGGGTGCGCGTGCTGTGCGTGTCCTCGGCCCAGGCCGACATGTTCCGCGGGCTCGGGGTGACCGCCCCCGTCGTCGTCTACAACACCGTCCCGCAGGACAGCCACCGGGCCCGGGCCCGGCCCACGCCGGGCGGGCAGCCGCGGATCGTGATGGTCGGCTCGATGCAGGACCGCAAGGGCCTGGACCTCTTCTCGCGGGTCGCGGAACTCGCGCACGCCAAGGGGCTGCCGTGGCGGTTCGCGTGGATCGGCCACCGCACCCCGCGGATCGCCTCCTCGACCCTGGTCTCCGACCGGGTGGCCTGGATGGGGGCGCTGTCGCGGACGCGGGTGCGGGAGGAACTCGCCGCCTCGGACGTCTTCTTCCTCTCCTCCGTCGACGACCCGATGCCGCTGTCGGTGGTCGAGGCGGTCCAGCAGCGGCTGCGGGTGATCACCTACGGGCGGGTGGGCTCCCGCGAGGTGCTCGACGGGGTCCCGGGCTACCGGTCGTTCTCCGAGTACACGCCGCAGGCGGCGTTCGACGCCCTGCGGTCGGTGCTCGCCGAGCAGGTCTCGGAGGACGACTACCGGGAGGTCGAGGAGCTGTTCGACATCCCCGCGTTCACCGCGCGGATGACGACCGCGCTGGGGCTGCCCGGCCCCGGGCCCGCGCGGCACCCACTGTCCGCCGCGTCCGCGGAGAGCGCGGAGACGGCGGACGGCGACGGTCCGGAGAATCCGCGGGCGGTGGTCCCGCAGCAGCTCCGGCACCTCAACGAGGACTTCAAGCGTCACGTCGGCGCGGGCAACGTCGAGGACGCCCTGCGCGTGGGCACCGAGATCCTGCGCCGCCGGCAGCCGGTGGACGTGCTGATCGGCATGGCCGAGCTGCGCGCCGCCCGGGGCCAGGCCAAGGAGGCGTGCCGGCTGCTGGCCGCCGCGGCCGTCGCCGGTGGCGACCGGGGCAGGGTGTGGTCGGAGATATCCCGCGTGGCGGCCCTGCTCGGCCCGCGCGGACGGGCCATCCGGCAACTGGCCCGCAGGGAATCGGTCCGGGCGCAGGTGACCCACCACTCGGCGCGGCTGCGCAAGGGGGACTGAGCCGGGGCGTCCGGCCGGGACGGCACCGGCCCCGCCGGACACTCCCCCGCCCGGCCCCGGGGAGGTCGGCCCCGACCGGCGTTCCCCCGCGTCCCCCGGTACCGCATCGGCTCCCTGACGGATTGAGGTCCCAGGTCCATGAACAGCCGTTCCACGCTCCGCGGTTCAATCTCCCGGCGTCTGCTGCGCCCGGTCACCGACGTCATCGACCGGCGCATCGAGCGGCGGGTCCGCTCCGAGGTCCGGCGCACGGCCGGCCGGCAGGCGCCGGACCCCGACACGACCGAACAGCTCGTGCGTGACGTCGAGTTGCTCCGGCACCGCCAGCTCACCTTCGAGCTGCTCCTCGGCCCCCGCGGGCGGGGCGTCTCGCGCATCGTGTCCGAGGGCCCCCTGCGGCAGTTGCACGCCGAGGTCACGGCCCTGTCCGGTGACCGTGACGCGGCCGTGCGCAACGTCGCCACCGCCTTCCGGCTGCTCGTCTCGCTGGAGTCGCTGGGCGTGGGCCGGATCGCGGGCGGCACCATGAACATCTGCGGCAAGCTCGGGACGGTCCCGCTGCTCGATCCGCCGAACGACGACATCCTGGAGATCGGCACGCTGTACGGGCTGTTCTCCGCCGGGCTGGTCCGCATGATGGAACGCGACGGCCGCAGCCCGAGGCTGACCATCGTCGACCCCTTCGCCGGCGTACAGCTCCAGCCCGGCACCGCCCAGCGCCCCGACCCCAGCGGGTCACCGGTCGACGAGCACGCCGTACGCACCAACCTCGCCCTCGCCGGCCCGGCGGGCACGACGGCACGGATCCAGCGGGGGTTCTCCGAGGACCCCGGGACCCGGGCGGCCGTCTCGGACCGCCGCTACGGCGTGATCG
>NZ_NCTE01000463.1:2520-2828 GCF_002114215.1 Streptomyces sp. 13-12-16
CGACCACTCGGCCGGGGGCGTCGCCCGGGACCTGGAGTGGGCCGAGCGGATCGCCGCGCCCGGCGCGGTCGTCGTCCTGGACGACTACGGCGACCCCAACTGGCCGGGCGTCAAGGATGCCTTGGAGGCCCATCTGAAGGGCGGGACCCGCTTCACGTTCCTGGGCAAGGCCGCCCACTCGGCGTACCTGCGGGCTTCCTGAGCAGCGGCCCGGACGGCGGCCCGTGCCGACGTGCGGGGTCCGGCCCGGGGCGGAGGAGACGGACCCGCCGGGCCGGAGCCGTCGGCACGAAACCGCCGGACCGGAG
>NZ_NCTE01000464.1 GCF_002114215.1 Streptomyces sp. 13-12-16
GGTGTGGATCCCCGAACTGCGGGCCCGTACCGGACCGGGTGCCCCGCGCGCCTGCAAGCTGCCCGCCACGCACGCCCTGGCCGGGCGGCTGCCGCGGCTGCCGGAGCTGTCCGTGCCGCCGCTGTGCCCCGCCGGGGACGGCGCCCCCTGGTCGGACATCACGTACCGGGAGGACGGCCCGGTGGGGACGCTGTCGTTCTCCTTCCCCGGCGGCGCGATGTCCACCGGCCACTGCCGGCGGCTGCTGGCCGCGTACCGGGCGGCCTGCGAGCGGCCCACGTCGGTGCTGGTGCTCGGCGGCACCCGTGACTTCTTCTCCAACGGCATCCACCTCGGCGTCATCGAGGCGGCGCCGGACCCGGCGGCCGAGTCCTGGGCCAACATCAACGCCATCGACGACCTCGTGGAGGCCGTCCTGACCACCACCGACCGGCTCGTCGTCGCCGCGATCGGCGGCAACGCGGCGGCCGGCGGCGTCATGCTGGCGCTCGCCGCCGACGAGGTGTGGTGCCGCTCCGGCTCCGTGCTCAACCCGCACTACCGCCTCATGGGCCTGTACGGCTCCGAGTACTGGACGTACAGCCTGCCGCGGCGGGTGGGCGCCGCGACGGCCGAGCGGCTCGTCCGGGAGGCGCTTCCGGTCTGCGCCGGACAGGCGCGGGACATCGGCCTGGCCGACCGGGTGATCGAGTGCCCTCCCGCCCGTTTCTCCGCCGAGGTCACCCGGCTGGCGCAGCACTGGGCGGGTTCTTCCGGAGCTCAGTCACGGCTCGTCGCGAAGAAGGCCGAGAGCGGGCGCCGCGAGGCCGTCACACCACTGGCGGCGGTGCGCGAGCGGGAACTCGCGCACATGCGCAGGATTTTCCTCGACCCCGGTGCTCCGTACCACGCGCTGCGCCGGGCGTTCGTACGCAAACAGCCGTCGCCGGCTCCGCCTGCGGTGCCGCACGGGGTCGCCGACGCTTGAGCCAACGACACGGGCCGAGCGATCGACAGGCCGCATTCCTCCCCAGGAGGCGTTGATGAACGCAAGCCCCCCGGCCACGGACGCCGAGGCGGAGACGTCCGGCGGCATCGGCACGGACGAGAAGCCGATCCACATCCTCTGGATCAACGCCGGGCTGAGTTGCGACGGCGACTCGGTCGCCCTGACGGCCGCGATGCAGCCCAGCATCGAGGAGATCGCCCTGGGCGCGCTGCCGGGTCTGCCGAGGATCGCCGTGCACTGGCCGCTCATCGACTTCGAGTGCGGGCCGGTCGGCGGCGCGGACACGTTCATCGAGTGGTTCTTCAAGGGCGAGCGCGGGGAGATCGATCCGTTCGTCCTGGTGATCGAGGGGTCCGTGCCGAACGAGGCGATCAAGAAGGAAGGGTACTGGTGCGGCTTCGGCGACAACCCGGAGACCGGCCAGCCCATCACCACCAGTGAGTGGATCGACCGGCTCGCCCCCAAGGCCCTCGCCGTCGTGGCCATCGGCACCTGCGCGACCTACGGCGGCATCCACGCCATGGCCGGGAACCCGACCGGTGCGATGGGCGTGCCCGACTACCTGGGCTGGGACTGGAAGTCGGCGGCCGGCATCCCGATCGTCTGTGTCCCCGGCTGCCCCATCCAGCCGGACAACTTCGCCGAGACCCTCACCTACCTGCTCTACCAGGCGGCGGGCTCCGCGCCGATGATCCCGCTGGACGACAAGCTGCGCCCCACCTGGCTGTTCGGGGCCACCGTGCACGAGGGGTGCGACCGGGCCGGCTACTACGAGCAGGGCCAGTTCGCCCTGTCGTACGACTCCCCGCAGTGCCTGGTGAAGATCGGCTGCTGGGGGCCCGTGGTGAAGTGCAACGTGCCCAAGCGCGGCTGGATGAACGGCATCGGCGGCTGCCCGAACGTCGGCGGCATCTGCATCGCCTGCACCATGCCCGGCTTCCCCGACAAGTTCATGCCGTTCATGGACGAGCCGCCCGGCGCGAAGCTCTCCACCACCGCCAGCGGCGCCTACGGAGGCGTGGTGCGCAGGCTGCGGACCATCACCGCGCGGACGGTGGACAAGGAGCCCGGGTGGCGGCGGACCGGCCGGGAACTCACCACCGGCTACCGGCCGCCCTGGTGATCACCGCCCGACGCCGGCCCGCGACCCGCTCACCGAACCGAACGACCGAAGGGCAGCACAGACACGATGGCGACCTCGACGAAGACCGGTGACGGCACCGGCCTGGTGGAGATGGCGTGGGACCCGATCACCCGGATCGTGGGCAGCCTCGGCATCCACACGAAGATCGACTTCAAACAGAAGCGGGTCGCCGAGTGCTACAGCACCTCGTCGGTCTTCCGCGGCTACAGCCTCTTCATGCGGGGCAAGGACCCGCGCGACGCCCACTTCATCACCAGCCGCATCTGCGGCATCTGCGGTGACAACCACGCCACCTGCTCGGTCTACACGCAGAACATGGCGTACGGGGTGAAGCCGCCGCACCTCGGCGAGTGGATCATCAACTGCGGCGAGTCCGCGGAGTTCATGTTCGACCACAACATCTTCCAGGAGAACCTGGTCGGGGTCGACTACTGCGAGAAGATGGTCCGCGAGACCAACCCGGGCGTCCTCGAACTCGCCGAGCGCACCGAGGCGCCGCACGCCGCCGACCACGGCTACCGCACCATCGCCGACATCATGCGCTCGCTCAACCCGCTGGAGGGCGAGTTCTACCGGGAGGCGCTCCAGGTCAGCCGGTACACGCGGGAGATGTTCTGCCTGATGGAGGGCCGCCACGTGCACCCCTCCACGCTGTACCCGGGCGGTGTCGGCACCATCGGTTCGGTGCAGCTCTTCACGGACTACATGACCCGCCTCATGCGGTACTGCGAGTTCATGAAGCGGGTCGTGCCGCTCCACGACGACCTGTTCGACTTCTTCTACGAGGCGCTGCCCGGCTACGAGGAGGTCGGCCGCCGGCGCGTGCTGCTGGGCTGCTGGGGCGCGTTCAACGACCCCGAGTACTGCGACTTCACCTACGCCAACATGACGGACTGGGGCCGGCGCATGCTCGTCACCCCCGGTGTGGTCGTGGACGGCAAGCTGGTCACCAACGACCTCACCGAGATCAACCTGGGCATCCGCATCCTGCTGGGCAGCTCGTACTACGAGGACTGGGAGGGGAAGGAGCAGTTCGTCACGCACGACCCGCTGGGCAACCCGGTGGACCCGCGCCACCCGTGGAACCAGCACACCGTCCCCGCCCCGCAGAAGCGGAACTTCGACGACAAGTACAGCTGGGTGATGTCCCCGCGCTGGTTCGACGGCAAGGACCACCTGCCGCTGGACACCGGCGGCGGCCCCCTCGCCCGCCTGTGGTCCACCGCGCTGTCCGGGCTCGTCGACATCGGGTACGTGAAGGCGACCGGGCACAGCGTCGTCATCAACCTGCCGCGCACGCTCACCAAGCCGGAGACCACCTTCGAGTGGAGGATCCCGAAGTGGTCCAACGCGCTGGAACGCAACCGCGCCCGCACCTACTTCCAGGCGTACGCCGCCGCCGTGGCCCTGCACAGCGCGGAGAAGGGCCTGGAGGAGGTGCGCGCCGGACGCACCCAGACCTGGGAGAAGTTCGAGGTGCCGGACGAGTCGATCGGCGTCGGCTTCACCGAGGCGGTGCGCGGTGTCCTGTCGCACCACATGGTCATCCGGGACGGGAAGATCGCCAACTACCACCCGTACCCGCCGACCCCGTGGAACGCCTCCACCCGTGACACCTACGGCACCCCCGGCCCGTACGAGGACGCGGTGCAGAACACGCCGATCTTCGAGGAGAACTCCCCGGAGGACTTCAAGGGCATCGACATCATGCGCGCCGTGCGCAGCTTCGACCCGTGTCTGCCGTGCGGCGTGCACATGTACGTCGGCGACGGCCGGACGGTGAAGTCGATGCACGTGCCCACCGGTCTGAGCGGTCTGGCCGGATGAGCGGCGCGCGGACCGCGCCGGACGCGGAGACGGCCGGGCGGATGGTCGAGGGGGTCCTCGACCGGCTCGCCTCCTCGGGCGACCGCGCGGCGTGCGAGGCCGCCGAGGAACTCGTGCGGGTCCTCATGGAGTTCTACGGCGGCGGGTTCGCGCGGGTCATGGACCTGCTCGGCCGCCGTCCGGACCGGCCGGCCCGCGAGGCCGTGGAGGCGCTGCTCCGGGACGAGCTCGTCGCGGGCCTGCTGGTGCTGCACGGACTGCACCCGGAGGACACGCCGGCCCGTATCGCCCGGGCCCTCGACGCCCTCCCGCAGGACGTGGAGAGCACCGGATTCGACCCGGCCACGGGCGAGTTGCGGCTGCGGCTCGTCGGCTCGGGGGGCTGCGGCTGCGGCGGTTCCCCCGACGCCGTCGAGCAGGCGGCCCGGGACACGCTCGCGTGTTTCGCCCCCGAGGTGACGGCGGTGACGTGGGAGGCGGACACCGCGTCCGGGCCGGTGCTGCTCCAGATCGGCGCGGGCCCGCCCGGCGCCTCCGTGTCCGGGCCGAACGGCCGTCCGCCGGCCACCGCGACGCCATGAGCACGCGGCAACTCCCG
>NZ_NCTE01000465.1 GCF_002114215.1 Streptomyces sp. 13-12-16
AGGCCGCCTCGACGCGCTCGCAGAGGGCGGCCCGGACGGCCCGGCCGCGGTCCACGACGTGGCCGGGGCGGCAGGCGCCGCGGTACGGGGCGCGCGAAAACGGGTGGGCGGGCACCTGCCCGTCGCCGGTCGGCATGGTGGTCCCCGGTCCTCCGGCGGTGGGCGTTGTCAGTGCCGTGTGACACGGTTGATCACGTCGTGAACCACTGACCATGCCTTTGGAGCAACCGCGTGACCGATGTGTCGTCGTCCTTCGCGTTCCTTTCCGGTGATCCGGACTCCCCCGTGATCCTGCACGTGCCGCACTCCTCGCGGGAGATACCGGGGGACGTGCGTTCCGGGATCGTGCTGGACGATGCCGGGCTGGAGCGGGAGCTCGACCACATCACCGACTCGCACACCGCGTCGATCGCCGAGGCGGCGGCGCGGGCGGCCGGGGTCACGCCGTGGCGGTTCGTGAACCGGCTCTCGCGGCTGGTCGTCGACCCCGAGCGGTTCCCGGACGAGCGGGAGGAGATGCTGGCCGTCGGCATGGGCGCGGTCTACACGCGGACCACGCACAAGGACGTGCTGCGGCCCGAAGGGTTCGACGCCGAGCCGCTGGTCGAGCGGTACTTCCGTCCGTACGCGCGGGCGATGACGGAGGCCGTCGCCGGCCGGCTCGCGGCGACCGGGCGGGCCGTGGTCATCGACGTGCACTCGTATCCGAGCACGCCGCTGCCCTACGAACTGCACGGCGACGGGCCACGGCCGGAGGTCTGCCTGGGCACCGACTCCTTCCACACCCCGCCCGGGCTGCTCGCCGCCGCCCGCGAGGCGTTCGCGCCGTGCGGGGGGACGGGGCTGGACAGCCCGTTCGCCGGGACGTACGTACCGCTGGAGTTCTACGGCAAGCGGGCTGAGGTGTCCGCCCTGATGGTGGAGATCCGCCGGGACACCTACATGACCGAACCGGGCGGCCCCGCCGGGCAGGGCCTGCACGGACTCGCCTCGGCACTCGCCACCCTGATCGACGCGGTCTCCCACTGACTCAGGCGGATCGCCGTCTCCGGCGCGTACCGGCCTCTCCGGCGTTCGGGGGGCGGGGGTCCGGGGGCAGCGGCCCCGGGGACGGGAAGGGGCGGCGGCGGGCGAAGAACCGGGCCGGGCACGGCAGTCGCTGCCGGGACGCCGCGCGGCGACCTCGGAAGGCCGGGGACCGAGGAGGCGCGGCCCCCTCGGTCCCCGCCCGGAGGGGTCAGGCGCGGAGCCACTCCGTGACGACCACGTCGTCGTCGGTGCGCAGGCGCAGGGCGAAGGGGCCGGAGGGCGGGGTGGCGGTGGTGAAGCGGCCCAGGTCGTCGGCGACGAGCGGGGTGGTGGCCTGCGGGCCGCCGAGTACCTCGACGCGGGCCGGCCGGGGCGGCAGCACCTGGCCCATCAGGCCCTCCGCGGTCACCTCGACGTCCAGCGTCACCTCACCGGCGGTGAAGGTGAGCATGCGCGGCACGTCCGTCGCGCCCCTGACCGGGATGGCGTCGACCAGCGAGTCGAAGGTCAGCTCGGCCACACGGGCGTCGAGGTCGTGCAGCGCGTAGGCGTCGACGGCGATCTGCAGCAGGGCGGGAGGCAACGGGTCCAGGACGGCCGCCGCCTGCCGGAGTTCCTCCTCCAGCAGCCCGCTGTCGAAGTCGTCGTCCAGGTCGTCGTTCACATCGCCCCCCGTGCCTCGAGCCGGGCCCGCAGCCGGCGCAGACAGCGCTGGCGCAGCGGCCCGATGCTGCCCACCGCGATGTCGAGCGCGGCGGACACCTCCTGATAACTGGGCGGCGGCGAGGCGATCAGCACGCGCAGCAACTGCCTGCACCGCTCGCCCAGTTCCTCGAACTCCTGCCACAGCCGCCGCACGCGCTCGCTCTGCGCCGCCGCCTCCTCCGACTCCAGCAGCGACTGCTCCGGCGCACCGTCCTCGCTGACCCGGTCCAGCAGCTGCGGATCGTCCGTCAGCATCAGCCGGCGCGCGTTCCGGTGCACCTTCAGGCACTCGTGCCGCGCGGTACTGGCCAGCCAGGAGCCCGTCTTGTCGGGTTCCCGGATCCGCCCCAGATGCTGGGCGAAACGGAACCACACGGTCTGGTAGACCTCGTGCGCGTCGGCGTCGGAGAGCCGGTGCGCGCGCACCACGGACCACACCAGTGGGCCCAGCCCTTCCACGATCGCCTTCCAGGCCGCCGCGTCGCCGTCGACAGCGGACCGGACCAACGCGCCGACTTCAGTACGCTCCACGGTCCCACCCCTCGTGTACGGCACGTCATCGTACGCCGTGGAAGGGAGAACTCCGCTCCTCATGCCCGGGCCGAGGGTGGTGAGACCTGCACGGGGCGCCAGGTGGGCGGAAGGAGCGCCGGGACGTGCGCCCCGCGCACTTGTGCGTACTCGGTGTTGGCGTCGAGCAGTTGCCGGCGGGCCTTGCGCGGGTCGGTCTCCGCCTGCGCGGTCATGTGGGCGGCGACCATGCCGACGGCGACGGGGGTGGCGAACGAGGTCCCGCTCCACTGGGCGAGCCCCTCGAACATCACCTGGTCCGGCTTGCCTGAGCCCTCGTCCTCGCTCAGCACGCCGGTGTGGCGCGGGTGATGGCACGTGCAGGCGTACGTGAAACCGTAGCGGCAGGCGTCGTAGGTGGAGTGCTGATACACGTACGGGACGGGCGTGGCGAAGCCGGTGAGGGCGCTGACGAGGCGCTCACCGGGCGCGTAGGCCTTCACCCAGCCGCCGTGGTTGCTGAAGCAGGCGCCGAACTCGCCGTCCCCGCGCAGCGCGCCGACGGACAGCACGGCGTTCTCGTAGCCGGGCAGGTCGGCGTAGGCGGCGGGCCAGAAGGGCGTGGCGCTGCCGTTGTTGCCGGCGGCGGCGACCAGCAGGGTGGGCCGCTCACGCAGTTCCCGCATGAAGGCGTCGACGCCGAGGAGTCCGTCGGCACGGCCGTTGGAGGTGCCGGCGGAGAGGCTGATGACGTCGGGCCAGCCGTCCTGGTCGACGGCCTCGAAGAGCTTCTCGCCGAACTCGGACTCCAGGACGGCGCCCGCGTCGTTCAGCGTGCCGCGGACGGTGATGTCGGTGTTGGGGGCGACGGCGGCGACGAGTCCGGCGATGAATGTGCCGTGCCCGCAGTACTGCCGGAGGATCCCGTCGCCGTCGCACTCCTCGACCTGGGCGTCGCCCCGGGTGTGGGCGAGCGGCGGGTAGGAGTGGTGGTCGTGCATGAGACCGGTGTCGATGACGAGCACGCCGACGGCGGTGTCCGGGTCGTGGGCGGTCCCGGCGGCGGCCGGGTTGGGCTGCCCGCCGGGCGCCACGGGCACGGGCTCGTCGCCGGGGCAGGCGTTGACCGCGATCGACACCACGTGGTTGCGGCTGATCAGCCGGTGCCCGGCACGGCCCTCGGTCGCCGACAGCGCGCGCAGCGCCCCCGCGACCGCCGGGTCGCCGCTGCCGTCGCCCCGGCCGGGGTCGGCGACCCGGATACGGGTGATGCCGGAGCGGTTGGTCTCCGGGCCCACCCGGCGCACATGGTCCGGGGCGAGCCCGGCGAAGGTGGTGAAGTGCTGTCGCACGGTGTCCTCGACGACGCGGGCCTCCTCTCCGTCGCGGGCGAGGACGACACCCTTCTCGTAGAGGAACTCGCCCGCGTCGTCCGGCCCGATCGCCAGGGGGACGTCGGGCATCGAGCGCTGGATCTGTGCGAACTGCTCGCGGAATCGCTGTGGTGCCATGGCATGTCCTCCACTGGTGCGACGGCGGCCGGTGCCGCGGAGCCCTCGTGAATGCAGAGCCGGTGTGCCGGCGTTTGATACAACGTCACACCTGTGAGGCGTGATGACTGAGCACTACCATCGTGGGGTGACAGCGGGAAGCGACACGGTGCTGGAACTGCTGCCGATGGTGTTCGCCGCCCCGGGTGAGGCGCTGGCGAGGGCGGAAGCGGTGCTGGGTGACCGTCCACCGCCCCTGCACGCCTCCGTCGCCCATCAGGTGATCGGCATCTGGCAACGGGACTTCGGCGACATGCGGCTGGCCCTGACCCATCTGCGGCGGGCCCGCACCTGGGCGGCGCGCGCGGACTCGGCCGAGCGGGAGGCGGACGTCCTCGCCACGCTCGGGGTCGCACTGGTGCACGCGGGGCGCACCCGGCAGGGCATGGACGCGCTGCGGCGGGGCGTCGAGCGCGGCACCGGGCACACCCGCGCGCGGGTGCTGTTCCGCCGGGCGTACTCGTGGTGGGTGCTGGGCCATCACAAGGAGGCCCTGGAGGACGTACGGCGGGCCATTCCCGTACTGCGGCAGGCCGAGGACGTGATCTGGACGGCGCGGGCGCTGACCCTGCGGGCGACGGTGCACCTGGCGCTGGGTTCGGTGGAGCGGGCGAACGCCGACTTCACGGCGGCCGAGACGCTGTGGGAGACCACAGGGCAGGAGCACGACAAGGCGGACGCGGTGGAGAGCCGGGGGCTGGCCGCGTTCCGCGCGGGCGACGTCCCGGCGGCGCTGCGGCTGCTCGACGAGGCGGAGGAGCGGTACGCCAAGCTCGGCACGCCGACGTTCATGCTGGACATCCGGCGCTGCGAGGTGCTGATGGCGGCCGGTCTCGCCGCGGAGGCGCTGGCCGAGGCGGACGCGGCGCTCCGGGCGCTGGACGGGATCGGCGGGCAGTCCACCCGCAAGGCGGAGCTGCTGCTGGCCGCCGCGCGGGCGGCCCGGCTG
>NZ_NCTE01000466.1 GCF_002114215.1 Streptomyces sp. 13-12-16
CACCGAGGGCCGGGGGTGTGAAGGTGGCCAGGACCGCGTTGTCGTCCGCGTTGCGGAGGGTGGCGGTGGGCTCGATGCCCTGGAAGGTCTGGCCGGCGGCGTCGGGGCTGGCGGTGACGACGATCTTCTCGATGCCGGGGGGCACGGCCGTGGTGTCGACCGTGATGGCGTCGGGGGCGGTGCCGCCGCCGGAGCGGTAGGTCACGCCCGGGCCGGTGGGCTGGTTGTAGAAGATGAAGTCGTCGTCGGAGCGCACCTTGCCGTCGGCGGTGAGCAGGAGGCCCGATACGTCGAGGCGCACGGGCGCGGAGACGTCCACCGTCACTCGGGCGGTGGGGAGAGGGATGTTCGAGCCGGGGGTCATTGCGGTCATGCCGGGTGAACGAGCGGGGGCGTTTTACCGTTCCCTTACCTGTCGCCCGATCGGGCCAGGGGATTTCCTCGCCCCCGCCACCCCTTCCCGTCCCGAGCCTGGGGCTTCGCCCCCGGGACGGGACGGGTAAGGGCGGCGGGGGCGACAACCCCTACGGCACCACCACGATCTTCCTGCCGATGCCGGACGCGAACTGCTCCAGCGCCTGCGGGTACCGCTCCAGGGGCAGACGGTCGCTGATGAAGACGTCCGGGTCCAGGACACCCCCGGCGAACAGCTCCGCCGCCCGCTCGTAGCTGTGCAGCACGGCCATGGACCCCGTGATCGTGATCTCCTGGTTGTAGATCCGGTACGGATCGATCGTCACCCGCGTCGCATAGTCCGCCACCCCGAACTGGAGGAACGTCCCCGCCTTCGCCACCCGTCCCAGCCCGTCCTGGATCGCCGCCGCGTTCCCCGTCGCGTCGATGACGAGGTCCCACCCCTGGGGCCGGTCCAGCTCGTCCGGTGACGCCGCCGACGCGGAGACACCCAACGCCCGCGCCGTCTCCAGCCGCGCCGGATTCAGATCCACCACGTCCACACTCGCCGCACCGGTCCGCTTCGCCAGTTCCAGCATCATCAGGCCCATGGTCCCCGACCCGTAGATCAGGACGTGGGCGCCGAGCCGCGACTGGAGCACGTCGTAGCCGCGCACCGCGCACGACAGCGGCTCGATCAGTGCCGCGTCCTGGGTCCGCACGTGCTCCGGCAGCTTCACGCAGTTCGCCACCGGGGCCACCGCGTACTGGGCCGCGCCGCCCGCCGTGGTGACGCCGATCGCGGCCCAGCGTTCGCAGAGGTTGTTGTGGCCGGTACGGCAGTAGCGGCACTCGTGGCAGTACAGGGAGGGGTCCACCGCGACGCGGTCGCCGAGCGACACCTCCGTGACCCGGGCGCCGACGCCGACCACCTCGCCGGCGAACTCGTGCCCCGGCACGATCGGCAGCTTCGGCGCGAACTCGCCCTGGAGGATGTGCAGGTCCGTGCCGCACAGCCCGCACGCGGCGACCTCGACGACGACGTCGCGCGGCCCTGGCGTCGGGTCCGGGACCTCGGCGACGACGGCCTTGCCGACGGACTCGATGACGGCGGCCTTCATTTCACGGCTCCCAACGACAGGCCCTGGACGAGTTTGTCCTGGGCGGCGAACCCCGCGGCGAGCACCGGCAGGGAGATGACGAGCGACGCGGCGCACACCTTGGCCAGGAACAGGCCCTGGCTGGTGATGAAGCCGGTCAGGAAGACGGGGGCGGTCTCGGCGACCACGCCCGTCAGGACCCGGGCGAAGAGCAGTTCGTTCCAGCTGAAGATGAAGCAGATGAGGGAGGTCGCGGCGATGCCGGGGAGGGCGATCGGGGCGACCACCCGGGCCAGGATCGTGGGCAGCTTCGCGCCGTCCACCCGGGCCGCCTCGATGATCGCGACCGGGACCTCGGCCAGGAAGGACTGCATCATCCACACCGCGATCGGCAGGTTCATGGAGGTGTAGAGGATGACCAGCAGCCAGATGTTGTCGAGCATCCCGGCGTTCTTGGCGAACAGGTAGATCGGCAGCAGGCCGGCCACCACGGGCAGCATCTTGGTGGAGAGGAAGAAGAACAGGACGTCCGTCCACTTCCGCACCGGGCGGATGGAGAGGGCGTACGCGGCGGGCAGCGCCAGGACCAGGACGAACAGGGTCGACACGATCGACGCCACCGCCGAGTTGACCAGCGCCGGCCAGGGGCTGGCGCCGCCGCCCGCGCCGAAGAACTCGCGGTAGCCGTCGAGGGTGAGGGCGGCGGTGAAGGACGGCGGGTTGGTGGCCGCGTCCGTCTCGGAGTGGAAGGACGTCAGCGCCATCCAGGCGATGGGCAGGAAGAACACGATGCCGGCCAGCCAGGCGACCAGGCCGAGACCCGCTCCGCCGCGGAACCGGCCGCGGGTGCGTACGGCGATGCTGCTCATGCGCGGGACACCTCCTCGCGGAACAGGGACGACACCACGCGCAGGGCGAAGGTCGCGATGATGATGGAGCCGATGACGACCAGGACGCCGGCGGCCGAGGCGAGGCCGTTCTCGTGGGCCTGGTAGAAGGTCTGGTAGACGGTGTAGGGGAGGTTGGCGGTGCCGAGGCCGCCGGACGTGATGGTGAAGACCGCGTCGAAGTTCTGCACGATGTAGATCGAGCCGAGCAGGGCGCCCAGTTCGAGGTAGCGGCGCAGGTGGGGCAGGGTGAGGTGGACGAAGATCTGCCAGTCGCTCGCGCCGTCGACGCGGGCGGCCTCGATCTGCTGCTGGTCCCGGCTCTGCAGTCCGGCGAGCAGGATCAGCATCATGAACGGGGTCCACTGCCACACCAGTGAGGCCTCGACGGCGAGCAGCGGGGTGTTCGAGATCCAGTCGGGCTGGGGGCCGCCGACGTAGTGCAGCAGGCCGTTGAGGAGGCCGTACTCGGGGTTGTAGAGGACGTGTTTCCACAGCAGGGCCGCCGCCACCGGGACCACCAGGAACGGGGCGATGAGCAGGGTGCGCACGATGCCCCGGCCGCGGAACCTCCGGTCCAGGAGGAGGGCGAGGAGCAGTCCGAGGACCAGGCTGGCCAGGACGACCGCCACGGTCAGCAGGATCGTCGTCCAGACGGACTTGCGCAGGGCGGCGTCGGTGAGGACCTCCTGGTAGTTCTCGAAGCCGGCGAAGCTGCGGGCGTCGGGGTAGAGGGAGTTCCAGTCGAAGAAGGAGATCACCAGGGTCGCCACGAAGGGCAGCTGGGTGACCACGACCATGAAGATCAGGGCGGGCAGCAGCGGGGCGCGGGTGGCCCACGCGCGGAGCCGGGCGGAGGGCCGGCGAGGGGCGGGGCGTGTCTGCGGTGCGGCCACGGGGGCCGTCGTCGTGGCGGTCATCGTCCCTCGTACTCCTCGGAGATCTCTTCTGCGAGCTGCTGGGACTTCCTCAGGGCCGATTCGACGGACTGGCGTCCGGCGATGGCCGCGCTGATCTCCTGGGAGACCTTGGTGCCGAGATCGGTGAACTCGGGGATGCCGACGAACTGGATGCCGGGCGCCGGGCGGGGCTGGACGCCGGGGTCGTCGGGCCGGGCCTGCGCGATGGCCTCCTTGGTCATCTCCTGGAAGGCGGCGGCCTCCGCGCGGTAGTCGGGGTTGTCGTAGGTGGAGGCGCGCTTGCCGGCCGGGATGTTGGACCAGCCGATCTCGTCGCCGACGAGCTGCTCGTACTCCTTGCTGGAGGCCCAGGAGACGAACTTCCAGGCGTTGTCGGGGTTGCGGGAGGCGTCCTGGATGCCCCAGGCCCAGGTGTAGAGCCAGCCGGAGGACTCGGTCTTCTCGACGGGGGCGGGGGCGTAGCCGACCTTGCCCTTGACGGGGGAGTCGGCTGCCTCCAGGGAGCCGGCCGCGGAGGTGGCGTCGTACCACATGGCGACCTTGCCCTGGGTCATGTTGTTGAGGCACTCGGCGAAGCCGGCCTGCGGGGCGCCGGACTCGCCGTGCTCGCGGACCAGGTCGACGTAGAACTTCGTCGCCTCGTGCCACTCGGGGGAGTCGAGCCCGGCGTTCCAGTCCTCGTCGAACCAGGTGCCGCCGAAGGTGTTCACCACGGTGGTCAGCGGGGCCATGACCTCGCCCCAGCCGGGCAGTCCGCGCAGGCAGATGCCCTTCATGCCCGGTTCGGCCCCGTCGAGTTCGGCGGCGAGGCCGGCGACCTGCTGCCAGGTGGGGGCGGCGGGCATCTCCAGGCCCTCCCTGTCGAAGATGTCCTTGCGGTACATCAGGAAGGAGGACTCGCCGTAGAAGGGCTGGCCGTAGAGCTTGCCGTCGTCGCCGGTGAGGGACTGGCGCATCGGTTCGAGGACGTCCTGCTGGTCGTAGTCCGGGTCCTCGGTGACGTAGGAGTCCATCTCCTTCAGCCAGCCGTTGCGGGCGTAGATGGGGATCTCGTAGTTGGACAGGGTGGCCACGTCGTACTGGCCGGCCTGGTTGGCGAAGTCCTGGCTGATCTTGTCGCGGACGTCGTTCTCCGGCAGCACGGTGAAGTTGACCTTGATGCCGGTGTCCTCGGTGAAGTGGTCCGCGGTCAGCTTCTGCAACTCGACCATCTGCGGGTTGTTGACCATCAGGACGTTGATGGAGTCACCGCCGGATCCGGCCCCGCCCGCTCCGACCCAGCAGCCGGAGAGCAGCGGGGCGAGCAGCGTCCCTGCGGCGACCGCGGCGAGTAGGGCTCGCGGCGGCCTCCGTCGGCTCTGGGTTTGCATGGATCACTCCTCGACAAAGCGGGTCGTATGGGGATACAGCGGGCGTCGCCCGGCAGGGCTCGGCCCGAGGGGGACGTGCGACGGTGTGCTGGTCCGGTCTTCTTCAGACCCGGATGACCTGCGGCCCCAGCAGGGAGTAGCGATGGGCCTCGGCCGCCGGGAGCAGGGTGCTCGTGACGATCGCCTCCAGCGCGCCGACCTCGGCGAACCGGCAGAAGCTGACCGCCCCGAACTTGGTGTGGACGCCCGCGAACACCACCCGGCGGGAGGCCCGCACCGCCTGTGCCTTGACCTCGCTGACCGCCGGGTCGGGCGTGGTCAGTCCGTGTTCGCGGGAGATCCCGTTGGCGCCGATGAACGCCAGGTCGATGACGAAACCGGAGAGCATCCTCGTCGTCCAGTGGTCGACGGTGGCGAGGGTGCCGGGGCGGACCCGGCCGCCGAGCAGCAGGACGGACGCGGTGCCGGTCTCCGCGAGCGCGCCCGCGACCGGCAGGGAGGCGGTGACCACGGTGAGGGGCCGGTCGGTGGGCAGGGCCTCGGCGATGAGCCGCGGGGTGAAGCCCTCGTCGACGAAGACCGTCTCGGCGTCCCCGATCAGCTCGGCCGCGGCGGCCGCGACCCGGCGCTTCTCGGGGACGTGGCTGGTGGCGCGGAAGGCGAGGGTCGTCTCGAAGCCGGCACTCTCCACGGGATAGGCGCCGCCGTGGGTGCGGCGCACCAGACCGTGGTCCTCCAGGGCGCGCAGATCCCGCCGTACGGTCTCCTTGGCCACGCCCAGTTCGGCGGCGAGCGCGCTGACGTCGACCGCGCCGGTGGTGCGCGCCACCCGTACGATCTCCCGTTGGCGCTCTTCGGCCGTCCTGTGGCTCATGGCCGGACACCCGCTTCCTGATCTCGCTGCCCGTTCGGGCCCGGTGGGACCCATGCAGGAAGTTGTACAGCGGGCTTTCGTTGCTGACCAGGCCTGTTGCGGGCCCGTTCCTGCCCGGTTGTGCCCGTTCGGCTCGCGCCGTGCTCGGCTCGGACCTGGGCGGGCGCGGGGGGACGGGTGGGAGCGGGCAGCGCGGATGCCCGTATGCGACGGCGGGCGGGCCCGTTCGGTGCCCGCCCGCCGTGGGACGCGTCGGTTTCCGGCCCGAGGGCCGTCGTCAGTACGGCCAGACGGGCGGGTCGGTGACGAAGTGGCCGCCCAGGCGGGCGTGGGCCGGGTTCTCCGGGTCCAGTTCGCCCTGTTCGGCGATCAGCTTCTCGGCGTACGGCTCGGAGTCGTCCTGGGGGTCGTAGCCGAGCGCCCGCGCGGAGGTGAGGTCCCACCACAGGCGGGTGTTGGCGGAGGAGCCGTGGACGACGGTGTGGCCGACGTCCTCGGCGGTCAGGGCCGCGTGGAAGAGGCGGGCGCCGTCGGCGGGGCTCATCCACACCGAGAGCATGCGCACGCTGGTCGGCTCGGGGAAGCAGGAGCCGATGCGCACGGAGACGGTCTCGATGCCGTGCTTGTCCCAGTAGAGCTGGGCGAGGTCCTCGCCGAAGCACTTGGACAGGCCGTAGAAGGTGTCCGGGCGGCGCGGGGTGTCGACGGGGATGAGGGGGTCGTCGCCCCGCGGGCGCGGGGTGTAGCCGACGGCGTGGTTGGAGGAGGCGAAGACGACGCGCCCGACGCCCTCCTCGCGGGCGGCCTCGTACAGGTTGTACGTGCCCTCGATGTTGGCCTTCAGGATCTTCTCGAACGAGGCTTCCAGGGAGATGCCGGCCAGGTGGACGATCGCGTCGACGCCGCGGACCGCCTCGCGCACGGCGTCCTTGTCGGCGAGGTCCGCGACGATCGCGTCCGGTTCGCCGTCGATCGGGCGCAGGTCGAGCAGGCGCAGGTCGTAGCCGTGGTCCGGGAGCAGGCCCCGCATCAGCGTGCCGAGGCCACCGGCGGCGCCGGTGAGCAGAACGGTGCGGGGAGCGGGCATCCTCGGGTCTCCTTGCATCGCCGGCCGTGTCGCCCGTACCCATGAGTCCATACATATGGGCGCACGGCATTCATATTCGTGGACACGCTAAGGAGGCGGGACGTGGTGCGTCAAGTATTCCGCGACTTCCTGTGGAACGGAAGAATCCGCTGGTGCGTGGTGGGGTGCGGTGCTTGACCGGGGTCCCCGGGGCGTCTTAGCGTGAACATGTTCAGGAATATGGACGTGAATCAGGAATATGGACCAGGGAGAGCTTGTGACGTCAGCCCCTCTCGCCGCCCGACTCGGTGTTCCCAGCGGGCCGCTGTTCTTCCCGGTCACCGCCTACGGACCCGACGGCTCCGTGGATCTCGACACCTACCGCCTCCACGTGCGGCGCGGGGTGGAGGCCGGGGCCGCCGCGGTGTTCGCCTGCTGCGGCACCGGTGAGTTCCACGCGCTGACGCCGGAGGAGTTCGAACTGTGCGTGACGGCCGCCGTGGAGGCCGCCGGGGGGCGCGTCCCGGTCGTCGCGGGCGCCGGCTACGGCACCGCGCTCGCGGTCCGCTACGCCCGCCT
>NZ_NCTE01000467.1 GCF_002114215.1 Streptomyces sp. 13-12-16
CGACGGGCCGGCGGTCTCCCCGGCGTACGCGGGCGCGGCGAGCAGCCCCGCGGCGGCCACGGCGAGCGCGGCGCCGGTCAGCGGCCGGGCGGTACGTCGCATCGATGCTCCCTCGGGCTCACGGAGGGGCCACGGCCCGCGGCACCCCCATGTGCCGCCGTCGCACGCGTCCCTGCCACTCCGAGGTAAGTGCCACCGGGGCCGTACCGCTTCTTGAGGGAGTGTCAGCAGGCGGGCTGAACGGGTGTCGGGCGCACCCGGACGGCCGCCGTCCTTTGTCGCGTTTCAGCAGGTCACCGGTGTCGCACCGATCCGGTCGCGGTGAAGCACCCGAAGGGTGCGGCACACGGGGGTGAACGGGTGACCGGCACGTCCGCGAGGATCGCCCGCGGGGAGACGGGCGCGGTGGGAGCACGCACCGGCGTGACGTCGGCGATGCGGGCCCTCAGCCCCGCCACTCCCCGCTCCCGACGATCCTCCCCCGTACCCGCAGCCGGGCGGCGACGGCGGGCGCGGCGACGTACACCCAGGCCCGCACCGCCGTGCCGTCGCCGGCCCGGACGACGTCCCGCGCCACCCGCTCGTAGAGATTGCGCGGATCGCCCGGCACGTACTCCTCCAGCCGGTCCAGCTCGGTGAGCAGCCCCGCGTAGGCCTCCGGCAGCGCGGTCACCAGCTCCCCGCTCACCACGGAGCCCGGCTCCTCGACGGCGTACGGGTATCCGGGCCCCTCGTACAGCACCGCGCCCCGGAGCCGGCCGGGTTCCTCGCACAGGGTGCGGCCGCGCAGGAAGAGGTCGTGGTTGGTCCCGCCGGGGCGGAGGGTGCCGTAGACGAAGAAGGGGAGGATCACGTTCACCTGCGCGGGCGGTCGGCGGAACCTTGCGGAACGATTCTCACTCCGCGCGCCCGCGGCCTCCTCGACCTGCCTCCACCGTCTCCAGCCGTACCGCGCACGCCTTGAACTCGGGCATCCGGGAGGTCGGGTCGAGGGCGGGGTTGGTGAGGGTGTTGGCGCGGCCCTCGCCGGCCCAGTGGAACGGCATGAACACCGTGTCCGGCCGGATCGCGGTCGTGATCCTGGCCGGCGCCACGGCCCGCCCCCGCCGGGACACCACGGCCAACGGGTCGCCCTCGGCCGCGCCGAGCCGCTCCGCGAGCCGGGGGTGCAGCTCCACGAACGGGCCGGGTGCGGCGGCGTTCAGCTCGTCGACGCGCCGGGTCTGGGCACCGGACTGGTACTGCGCCACGACCCGCCCGGTGGTCAGCAGCACGGGGTACTCGTCGTCGGGCTCCTCGGCGACCGCCCGGTGCGACACCGGCACGAACCGCGCCCGCCCGTCCTCGGTGGCGAACCGGTCGAGGAAGAGGCGGGGCGTGCCGGGGTGGACGCCGGGGGCGGCACCCGGGCGGGGGGCGGGAGCGCCGTCGGCGGTGCCGGGCCGGCCGGTG
>NZ_NCTE01000468.1 GCF_002114215.1 Streptomyces sp. 13-12-16
CAGCGGAGGCAGTGACTCCGCGTCCGGTCGTTCGCGCTCGGCGTCGGTGGAGAGCCGTTCGGTGCGGCGGCGCGCGGGGAGCGGGGACAGTCCCTCCGCACCCGGGCGGCCGGGGGTTCGACGCCCCGCGGGGTCCTCACCACGGCGGCGGGCGGGCAGCGGGGACGCTGCTTCCAGTCCTGGCCGGGCGGACGGGGCGGGCGTGCCCTCCTCGTCCGTGCGCTCCGCACGGGCGCGCGCGTCACGGACCGGGCGGCCGTGGGAGCTGACCAGCTTGGGTGCTCCCCTGCGGGTCAGTGGGACCGGGGCGCTCCGGTCGTTCCCGCCCTGGTCCGCGCCCTCGGGCGTGTCGGGGGTCTGCTGATGGTGCTCGCGGCCGGGCCGCTCCTCCTGGGTGCCGGTGCGGGAGCGGTGGGGGTGGAAGAGGCCGCCTCGCCGGCTGTCCTCGTCGCCCAGGGCGCCGGGGAAGCCGTCGAGCGCGTCCAGGTCGACGGGAGCCTCCAGTTCGACCGGCCCGTCCAGCAGCGAGGCGGGGAGCCGGGGCAGCTGTACGGGCACCTGGGAGAGAGCGGCGCGGCGGCTCTCCTCCGGTTCGCGGTCCGTGGAGCGCCGGGGGCGGTCGAGGCGGAAGCCGACGCCGTTGGTGTCCGGGACGTCGTCCGTCAGCAGCGCGTCGGGGATGAAGACGACCGCTGTGGTGCCGCCGTACGGGGAGGGCTGCAGGGAGACCCGGACGTTCTGGCGCTGGGCGAGGCGGCTGACCACGAACAGTCCGAGCCGGTCGGTGTCGGAGAGCTCGAACTCGGGGGTCTCGGCGAGTCTGAGGTTGGCGTCCAGGAGGGCGTCGGCCGCCATGCCGAGCCCGCGGTCGTGGATCTCCAGGGTGAAGCCGTTGGCCACGCGCTCGCCGAGGACCTGGACGGCGGTGTGCGGCGGGGAGAACACCGTGGCGTTCTCCAGCAGTTCGGCCACGAGGTGGGTGAGGTCGGCGACGGCCGGGCCGGTGACGGCGACCCTCGGCAGCCGGCGGACCTCGATGCGTTCGTAGTCCTCGACCTCGGCGACGGAGGCGCGTACGACGTCCATGAGCTGGACGGGCTTGCGCCACTGCCGGGAGGGTGCGGCGCCGGAGAGGATCACCAGGCCCTCGGCGTGCCGGCGCATGCGGGTGGTGAGGTGGTCCAGCCGGAACAGGTCGGCGAGTTCCTCGGTGTCCTCGGTCCGGCGTTCCATGGTGTCCAGCAGGGTGAGCTGCTTGTGCAGCAGGACCTGGCTGCGGCGGGCGAGGTTGACGAACACCTCGGAGACACCGGCGCGCAGTTCGGCCTGCTTGACGGCGGCCTCCACGGCGGCGCGCTGGAGGGTGTTGAGGGCCTGGCCCACCTCTCCCATCTCGTTCTTGTCGTACTCCAGGCGCGGAACCTCGGTCTCGACGTCGACCTGTTCGCCCGCCGAGAGGCGGCGCATCACGCTGGGCAGCCGCACACCGGACGCCTCGTGGGCCTCCAGGCGCAGCTTCCGGAGGTCCCGGACGAGTCCGCGGCCCACGCGCACGGAGAGGAAGAGGGAGACCAGGAGGGCGATCAGTCCGAGGACACCGGCGATGACGGCCTGGGTGATGACGCCCATGGCGACGGGGCGGACGCGGTCCTGGTAGCGGTCGGCGGCCTGGTCGTTGAGGGTGCCGAGTTCGGAGAGCACATTGCCGGCGGCGGTGTCCCAGCTCTTGGCCGTGATCCCGCGGGGCTCCCCGGTGCCGGAGGAGACGGCCGCCTCTTCGCCGACGCGCAGCGGGGCGGACGCGGCGTTCTTCCAGAAGGTCTCGTAGCGGTCGCGTTCGGACGCGGGCAGCTGCGGCAGGCCGGCGTCGTACATCAGGGTGCGCTGGGCGATGAGGTCGGAGATGTCCCGCACTTCGGCACGGGACAGTTCACCGACGATCAGGGCGGAGCCGAGCAGGGCGTCCTCGCGGGAGAGCAGTTCGCGGGCGCGGGCGAGACTGACCAGGGCGCGGTACTGCTTGTCGAGCTCGACGTCTTCGACCACGTGCAGATTGGCCAGCAGGATGTAGCACGGGTCGATCAGCCGGTTGTAGAGGTCGAGGGCCTGGGAGCGGTTGACGGTGCCGTCCTCGACGCTGCGGCGCAGGGACTCGATGCCCTCGAAGGAGTCCAGTACCGCGCCCAGTTCGTCGGAGTCCCCGTGCATGGCCTCGCGCACATCGGCGTCCGTCGCGCTCCTGCGGACGCCGGCGACCGCGTCGTCGGTGGCGGAGCGGCTGCGCCGGAGTGCCGCGAGGCCGTCGGAGGCGCGGGGGTCGGCGAGATAGACGAGGGTCTGCCGGCGCTCCTGCTGAAGGACGCGGACGGTGTCCTCGACGGGGTAGCCGACCTCCTCCATCACCGACGACACGTCGAAGAGATGGCTTGCCTCACGGCCCGTGAGCACCGTGGTGAAGGCCCAGATCGTCGTCAGGGACAACAGCGGCACGAGGAGCAGCGCCACGATCTTCCGGCGGATGGACTTCCCGCGAAAGCGCATGGCCTCCCCCAGCTCGGCCCCCGACCGGCCGGGGGTACGCATGTGCGTCAACAAACGGCGCGAGCCTACTACCGCGCCGGGGTGAACTCGAAGAGCCGTCCGGAAGCTGTAGTTCCGTACCGGGGGCGGGAGATGGGGAGTTGTCCGGGCATTGCGGGAGATTGCCTCCCGGAATCGAGGGCACCTGCCCGGGGTCGATCTCCGGGACGGGAGAGGACGGTTGGCCGGTTTCTTTCCCGACCGGGAATCTTCACGACGCGCCGTTCGTCCTTCTCTGTGGGAAATGGGGGCGGAATCGGTCACAAGAGCCGTGTGCCGCACCTGGGCGGCGTAGAACGGCGCAAGCCGGGCAGCCACTGGAGAACCGGGTCTTCGGACACGAGTGAGCGGTCTGCTGGCGGTGGGGAGTGACACGTTGATGGGCACGGCGGAGCGGCGCGAGACGCCCGAGGAGGGCGCGGCGGCGCAGGTGACGACGCGGTCGGATGCCGGGGCGTCCGGACCCGGTGCAGCCGCGTCCGGGCGCGGACCGGCCGGCGGACGCGGCG
>NZ_NCTE01000469.1 GCF_002114215.1 Streptomyces sp. 13-12-16
CCGCCGCCCCACAACCACGCCGCGTGCCCCGCAATCCGCGGGCAGCCGCGCCGCGTGCCCCGCCCTCCGCGGGCAATCGTGCCGCTGGGGCGGCACGGGTGGGCGCGACGGCACCCCGCAAGCGCCGGGCTGCGCGACAACCCCCGTTCGGTACCAACGCGGGTCACCAACACAAGCACCGGTTCGCAGAACCCCCAGACCCACACCGGGCACCCCACAGGCACCGGCCCGCAGAACCACCCCCGCCCACGACGAAAACCGGTGACCCGTAACCGGAAGGGCATGCAATGCTCAGGACCGTGGAGACCAAGTCCGTCAGTCCCGTGTTCGTGGGCCGCAGCACCGAGCTCGACACACTGAACACCGCCCTCACCCGCGCCGCCACCGAGCCCCAGGCCCTGCTCGTCGCAGGCGAGGCCGGAGTGGGGAAGACCCGCCTCGTGGAGGAGTTCGCCGCCGCGGCCCGCCGCCGCGGCGCGATCGTCGCCCTCGGCGGCTGCGTGGAGATCGGCGCCGACGGACTCCCCTTCGCCCCCTTCTCCACCGCCCTGCGCCAACTCCGCCGCGAGCTGCCCGACCAGCTCGCCGCCGCCGCCTCCGGCCAGGAGGAGGAACTCGCCCGCCTGCTCCCCGAGATCGGCACCGCCGCCCGCGAGGTCCGCCGCGACGAACAGGGCATGGCCCGCCTCTTCGAGCTCACCGCCCGCCTGCTGGAGCGCGTCACCGCCGAGCACACCGTCGTCCTCGCCCTGGAGGACCTGCACTGGGCCGACGCCTCCACCCGCCACCTGCTGGCCTACCTGTTCCGCACCCTGCGCACCGGCCGCCTCGTCCTCCTCGCCACCTACCGCTCCGACGACATCCACCGCCGCCACCCGCTGCGCCCCCTCCTCGCCGAACTCGACCGGCTCCGCACGGTCCAGCGCGTCGAACTCGGCCGCTTCAACCGCGAGGAGGTCCACCGGCAGATAGCCGGCATCATCGCCCGCGAACCCGACGCGGACCGCGTCGACGACATCTTCGAACGCTCCGACGGCAACGCCTTCTTCGTCGAGGAACTCGCCGTCGCCTCCGACGAGGGCTGCTGCACCGGCCTCACCGACTCCCTGCGCGACCTCCTCCTCGTCAGGGTCGAGGGCCTGCCGGAGAGCGCCCAGCGGGTCGCCCGGATCGTCGCCGAGGGCGGCTCCACCGTCGAGGACCGGCTGCTGGCCGCCGTCGCCCGGCTCACCGAGGACGACCTCATCGAGGCCCTGCGGGCCGCCGTCAACGCCAGCATCCTCACCCCCGCACCCGACCGCGACGGCTACCGCTTCCGCCACTCCCTGGTCCGCGAGGCCGTCAGTGACGACCTGCTGCCCGGCGAACGCTCCCGTCTCAACCGCCGTTACGCCGAGGCCCTGGAGGCCGACCCCACCCTGGTCCCCGCCGACGAGCGGGTGACCCGCCTGGCCAGCTACTGGTACCACGCCCACGACGCGGCCAAGGCCCTGCCCGCCGTCCTCGACGCCTCCGTCGAAGCCCGCCGACGCCATGCCTACTCCGAACAACTGGGCCTGCTGGACCGGGCGATGGAGCTGTGGGACGCCGTCCCCGACGCCGTACGGGCCACCCTGCGCCCCGTCGACTACGCCGAGGTCTACCCTCCTTGCGGCTGCGACCCCGAGACGACACCGCTGCGCTACCTCGACCTGATGGCCGAGGCCGCCGTCGCCGGACGCCTCTGCGGGGAACGCGAACGCTCGATGAAGATCACCAAGCGGGCGCTGCGCCTCCTCGACGAGGACCCGGACCCGCTGCGCGCCGCCTGGTTCTGGGTGCAGCGCTCCCGGCTCACCCAGGCCCTCGCCCGCGGTGACGGCTGGGCCGAACTCGGCACCGCGCAGGAGCTGGTGCGCGGACTGCCGCCGTCCGAGGTGCACGCCGAGGTCCTCGCCTCCGCCGCCAGCTGGTCCATGCTGCACGAACCCGGCCCGGACGCCATGGCCGCCGCCGAACGCGCCGTCGAGTACGCGCGCATGGTCGGCGCCCACGACATCGAGCTCAACGCCCGGCTCACCCTCGGCGGCCTCATGGTCGACGCCGGTGACATCGACACCGGACTCGCCGAGATGTACGAGGTCAAGGACCGGGCGACCGAACTGGGCATGGACATGGTGGTGGCCCGCGCCCATGTGAACCTCCCGTCCGTCCTCGAAGGCGTCGGCCGCTCCGAGGAGGCCGCCGGACTCCTCCACGAAGGCGTCCACATCACCCGCAGGCTCGGGCTGCTGGACTCCGAGGGCTGGGTGTGGGGCAACCTCGCCGAGTCCCTCCACACCCTCGGCCGCTGGGACGAGGCGGCCCGCGCCGCGGCCAACGCCCAGCGTCTCGAACAGAGCGCCAAGCCCCGCGCCGGGGGCTCGATGCGCCTGGCGTACCTCGCGTACGACCGCGGGGACATGGCCGAAGCGGCCCGCCGGCTCGCCGACGCCCGCACCTTCTTCGGCACCCACGACCCGATGCCGCAGTACGCCCTCCCCATGAAGTGGGTCGCCATCGGCATCGCCGCCGCCGAGGGCCGCCTCGCCGACGCCCGCACCGAACTGCTCACCGCCCTCGACACCGGACTGCCGCCCGGCACCCAGCGCTACGGCTGGCCCCTGCTGCTCGCCGCCACCACCGCGGAGGCCGACGCCCACGGCACCCCGGCGACCGAACCGGGCCGCCCGGAGATCCTGGACCGGATCCGCGCGGCGGCCAGGACCCTGGCGACCGGCGTGCCCGTATGGGAGGCGTACGACCTGTGGCTGCGTGCCGAGCTGCTGCGCGCCGAGGGCAGGACCGCGCCGGACGCGTGGTCCGCGGCC
>NZ_NCTE01000046.1:0-10782 GCF_002114215.1 Streptomyces sp. 13-12-16
ACCTGCGCCCAGCCCATGGCGGCGCCGGCGACCAGCGCCGCGGCGAGCACGAGTGACGTGCCGGCCGGCCCGCCGCGGCCGCGCCGGCCGGTCACCAGCAGCGCCACCACGAGGACGAACGCGGTGAGGAAGGCGGTGTGCCCGCTCGGGTAGGACAGGTTGTCGTCGCCGTGGATGGTCCGCCCCACCAGCGGCTTGAGCAGCGTCGTCGTCCCCACGACCAGTCCTGGTCCGACCACGACGAGCACCGCCGCGCGAGGGCTCCGGAGCAGCAGGCAGCCCGTCACGGCGGCCCCGACCAGCACCGCCGCTCCCAGGGGCTCCCCCAGGAAGTCGACGGCCAGAGCGACCTGCCGCCATGGCGGCCCCGCGCCGTCCACCGCCGACAGGATCCGCGCGTCCACCGCGCCGGGCCCGCTGTCACCGGCGTACAGGATCCCGAGTACGAGGACCACCAGCGCGGCGAGGGCCGCGACCGACCCGAGCGACGCGCGCAGCGCCGACGGCAGCGCCGTGAGTGCCGGCCTCTCATCCGACCGCTGGGTGACCATGCGTCAGCCTCCCCACGAACGAGCCCCCCGTCGTGTCCGACCCGGCCCGCGCGGGGGCCGTCGGTCCGTCACTCTCCGCTCGCCACCCTAACCGACGGGGCGTCACCGGCGGTCCCGAAGCCCGGGGCCGACAGGACGGGTCGCCGGTGCGGTCCGTCACCGCGCCGGCGACCCGCCGTCCCTCTCAGACCGGCACCCGCGACAGCGCGCCCACGATCTCGTCGACGCGGGTCTTGGCATCGCCGAAGAGCATCCGGGAGTTCTCCCGGAAGAACAGCGGGTTCTGCACGCCGGCGTAGCCGGCGGCCATCGACCGCTTGAAGACCACCACGTTCCCCGCCTCCCACACCCGCAGCACCGGCATCCCCGCGATCGGCGAGTCCGGGTCCTCGGCCGCCGACGGGTTGACGGTGTCGTTGGCGCCGATGACCAGCACGACGTCCGTATCGGCGAGTTCGTCGTTGATCTCGTCCATCTCCAGGACGATGTCGTACGGCACCTTCGCCTCGGCCAGCAGGACGTTCATGTGTCCGGGCAGCCGCCCGGCGACCGGGTGGACGGCGAAGCGCACGTCGACGCCCTTCTCGCGCAGCAGCCGGGTCATCTCCGCGACCGGGTACTGCGCCTGCGCCACCGCCATGCCGTAACCGGGGGTGATGACGACGGACGAGGCGGACAGGAGGAGTTCCGCGGTGTCCTCCGCGGAGATCTCACGGTGTTCGCCGTACTCCCGGTCACCCGACGGGCCCGTCTCCAGCCCGAAGCCGCCCGCGATGACGGAGACGAAGGAGCGGTTCATCGCCTTGCACATGATGTACGAGAGATACGCGCCGGAGGAGCCGACCAGCGCGCCCGTGACGATCAGGAGGTCGTTGCCCAGCAGGAACCCCGAAGCGGCGGCCGCCCAGCCGGAGTAACTGTTGAGCATGGAGACGACCACGGGCATGTCGCCGCCGCCGATGGAGGCGACCAGGTGCCAGCCGAGGGCCAGCGCCAGCGCGGTGACCGCCGTCAGCAGTCCGAGTGACGGCGTGATGACGTAGAGCACCGTGAGGATCACGAAGCCGGCCAGGGCCCCGATGTTGACGGCGTTCTTGCCCGGCAGCATCAGCGGCGCGGACTTCATCCGTGCCGAGAGCTTCAGGAAGGCGACGACGGAGCCGGTGAAGGTGACCGCGCCGATGAAGACACCGATGAAGACCTCGGCGTGGTGGATGCCGTCGGCGTGCGAGCCCCCCTCCAGGTGACCGTTCCAGCCGATCAGCACCGCGGCGAGACCGACGAAGGAGTGCAGCAGCGCGATCAGTTCGGGCATGCCGGTCATCTGCACGCGCCTCGCGCACCAGAGTCCGACGACCGCGCCGGCCGCGACCGCGGGCCCGAGGACGACGAGGGAGGTGAGTGAACCGGCGTCGGTGACCCGCAGGATCGTGGCCGCGAGCGCGAGGGTCATGCCCGCGACGCCGTAGGCCCAGCCCTGGGACGCGGTTTCGTGCCGGGAGAGCCCGGCGAGCGACAGGATGAACAGGAGGGCGGCGACCAGGTACGCCGCGCCGGAGATCGAGAGGACGTCCACGGTCACCTCACGCCTTCCGGAACATCGAGAGCATGCGGCGGGTGACGGCGAAGCCTCCGAAGATGTTGATCGAGGCGAGCAGCGTGGCGACGCCGGCCAGCACCAGCACCACGTTGTCGGTGCCGGTCAGCTGGAGCAGCGCCCCCACCACGACGATTCCCGAGATGGCGTTGGTGACCGACATCAGCGGCGTGTGCAGCGCGTGGTGCACGTGCCCGATGACGTAGAAGCCGACCACGACCGCCAGTGTCAGCACGGTGAAGTGCTGGGTGATCTCCGAGGGGGCGAAGGCGTTGAGGAGGAACAGCGCCAGCGAACCGGTGCCGACGAGGGCCGCTTTGGCAGCGGTCGCGGAGAGCTTCTTCCTCTCCGCCCTTGCCGCCTTCTCTTCCGTCTTCCCCGGCTCCTTCGCCCCGGTGTCCGCGGCGGGGGCTGCGGACACCTGCACCGGGGGTGGCGGCCAGAGCACGTCGCCCTGGTGGACCACGGTCAGCCCGCGCTGCACGGCGTCCTCGAGGTCGACGGTGACCCGCCCGTCCTTGGCGGGGGTCACCAGCTTCATCAGGTTGACCAGGTTGGTGCCGTACAACTGTGACGACTGCGCCGGCAGCCGCGCGGGCAGGTCGGTGTAGCCGATGATCGTCACACCGTTGCCGGTCGTGACGACCTGGTCCTTGACCGTTCCCTCGACGTTCCCGCCCTGGGCGGCCGCCATGTCGACGACGACGCTGCCGGGCTTCATGGAGGCGATGTCGGCGGCCGTGATCAGCCTCGGCGCCGGACGCCCGGGGATCAGGGCCGTGGTGATGATGATGTCCACGTCCGCGGCCTGCTCGGAGTAGATCTCGGCGGCCCGCCGGTCGTACGCCTCGGAGGTCGCCCGCGCGTACCCGTCGGCCGACTGCTCCACCTCGACGTCCACCGGCAGGTACGCGCCGCCGAGCGACTTCACCTGGTCGGCGACCTCCGGTCGTGGATCGGTGGCACGGACGACGGCGCCCAGGGAGGCGGCCGCGCCGATCGCCGCCAGACCCGCCACGCCGGCGCCGGCGACGAGCACCTTGGCCGGGGGCACCTTGCCCGCCGCGGTCACCTGACCGGTGAAGAACCGGCCGAAGTGGTGCGCCGCCTCGATCACCGCACGGTACCCCGCGATATTGGCCTGGCTGGAGAGGATGTCCAGCGACTGGGCCCGGGAGAGGCGCGGGACGGCGTCCATCGCGAAGGCGTCGACCTTGTGCGCGGCCAACGCCGTGAGCAGGCCGCCGTTGGCCGCCGGCGCGAGCGGGGCGACCAGCGTCGCGCCCTCCTTGAGCCGCTCCACCTCCACGAGTTCGGGGGCGTTCACCCGGAAGACCAGGTCGGCACGCCACGCCTCCTCGGCGGTGCCGATCGCGGCACCGGCCCGGGTGTACGCCTCGTCGGTGATGCTCGAGCCCGCCCCCGCCCCGGTCTCGATCACCACGTCGTAGCCCAGTCCGGTCAGTTGCCTGACGGTCGCGGGTGTGGCCGCGACCCTGGTCTCCCCGGGTCTGGTCTCCCGGGTCACTCCAATCAGCATGCTCGGCTCTTTCGTCTCGTGGTCAGCCATGACGGTCTGCGAGGACGCAATGGTCCGAAGTGCCCCGGCCGCTCGTTCCGGGAAGGCCCCGGCTTCCGACTCCGCGGCGGTACCCGGCGATCGATCAGCAGCCGTGGCAGTACGGTAGGTCCACTTCTCGCCGCAGTCGACGTGGCGGCGGCATGAAGCACGTCGCACCGCACCGATCGCGCCGACGGCACTCCGTGTACGCAGAGTCAGCGTACGCACACATTCCGTGGACGGTACGCCTCGCTCCGGGTGACGATGGAGCCCAGTCAGAAGCGGTACGGCGTGGCACGCGCGCGGGAGGCGACCGGCAACACCGGCGCGCTGCGCAGGGCCGCGCCGCATCTGTCGCGGCAGGTGGGGCTGGCGAGTTGGTTCCGGCAGTGGGCGCGCCTTGAGGCGCAGTCGGTGACGCTGTGGACCTACGACTGCCGGGTGGTTCCCGGCCTGTTGCAGACGGAACGCTACGCACGGGCGGTGACGGAGAGCGTCCCGCCGGTGAAGGACGAGGACCAGGTGACCCAGCAGGTCACGGCCCGCCTGGAACGTCAGCGACTGTTCGACCGCAGGCCGGCGATCACGTTCAGCTTCATCGTCGAGCAGGCACTGCTGGAGCGCGGCACCGGAGGCCCGGACGTGACGCGGGAGTTGCTCGACAGCCTTCTGGAGAGGTCGTCGCAGTTCAACGTCGAGTTGCAGATCATGCCGACCCACCAGCCGGACCACGCCGGTTTCGACGGGCCGTTGAGGCTCCTGGAATCCCCGGATCACAGGTGGTTCGGCTACGCGGAGGGACAGCGCGGCGGCATGCTGATCCTGGACCCGAAGGAGGTCAGCATCATGCTCCAGCGGTATGCGAGACTGCGCTCGCAGGCTCTCACCTCCGACGACTCCAGGAGCCTGCTGAAGCGACTGCGAGGAGCGCCATGAGCAGCACCGACGAAGGGGCTTGGTTCAAGAGCAGCTACAGCGGTTCCGACGGCGACGACTGCGTCGAGGTGGCGCGGGACACGTGGGCGGTCCACGTCCGGGACTCCAAGGACCGGCGCGGCCCCGAACTCGCCCTCTCCCCCACCGCGTGGACCGACTTCATCGGCTACGCCACCCAGCACTGACCCTGTCACACAGCGCCCCACGCCGGACGGGTCCGGCGTGGGGCGCTGTCACAGCTTGCCGAGGTTCAGGGCTTTCTGGAGGGCCCGGACCGTCGCGGGTCCCCACAGGCCGTCGGCCTCCAGCCCGGCCTTCGTCATCTGTCTGTCCGCGGCGTTTCGTCGGTCCTAGCCGGAGAAGCCAGTGGTGTCGTACAACAGGTTGCAGCGGCCCAGGCTGGTCAGAGGCGCGGTGGTGCCCAGGCACACATAGGCGCCGGCATAGTCGACATAGCCGGACCACGCCCACGAGGTGGCCCCGGAGGTGCTGACCGTGTCCGTGGCACGCAGGCTCTGACGGTAAGAGCTCTCATCCTGATACCGGTAGACCACCCACAGCCGGGCGGCCACGCCGTCGCCGTTGACCAGGTCCTTGACCCAGTTCTGTCCCGTGTTGGTCTCGAAGTAGCCGGAGGTGTCGTCGTAGCAGAAGCTGGCCCGCCCGGACGCGCCGTTCGCGCCCGAGGAGTTCTGCACGTAGTCGACCTCGTCGTAGCAGATCGTCCTGGCGCTGGCCTGTGGTGCCGTCAGCATCAGAGAAGCGCCGGCCATCAGCACCGCGGCGGACGCCGCTACGCTCGTCCGCCGGCGTATCGCGAGTTTCCTCATCGGTCTCTCCCTCTGGTCAACGGTTTCCGCTGTCGTACCGCTGTGCCGGGCGCCCTCCCCCACGGCGCCCGACGTCCTCTCCTTGCCGCCCCCCACGCCCGGTCAAGTCCGCACGACGGTCCACTCGGAACAGGTCTCCGGGGATATCACGTTGGACGGGTACGACCCGGAGCAGGCCCTGAAGTGGAGCGTCCTCCGCAGTACGCCCGGCTGGTCCTCCGGGAAGGACTTGTTCATGTGAAGCCAACCGGCCGCCTCTCCGGACGTGTTCCAGATCGTCCCCTCGCGCGCGGGGTACGCGGGGCTCACGGCGTCGTCGTAGAAGTCCCACTGGACGACGACGGGAAGGCCGTCGGCCCAGGTGTCCCTGATCCTGAACCACTCGCCCAGCGGAGCGAAGCACGCCTGGGCGTTCGCGCTCCCGTACGTGCAGGTCCACGAGACGGATCCGCTCGGGCCGGTGGGGTCGGTCGCCCGTTGTTTTCCGTCGGCGGCGTGTGCCGTGCCGGAACTCATCAGTGCCAGGAGTCCGGCGGCGGCGACGGCCAGAACCTTGGAGCGGTGTGGTACTCCTCGATCACGCATGCTCTCCCAGCCTCCCATTCGGTACGGGCCCGCTTTCCTGTCCCGGGACGTGCTGCTCACGGTGCCGGGGCCGCCGTCGGCGAAACTTCGGAAAAGCTTGAATCCGCCTAGGACCGCAGGTCGGTGGCGCTCAGAGTGGGGCGTGGAGACGTCCGGGTGTCACAGGGGGTGTGATGGCCACGTGTTTCGGGATCCTGGGGACCATCGAGATGTGGCGGGACGGGACCACGGTCGACGTGGGACACGCGATGCAGCGGCGCGTGCTGGGGGCGTTGCTCGTCGACGCGGGCCGGGCGGTGTCGGCCGACGCGCTGGTGGACCGGGTGTGGGGGGATGCCGAACCGGCTTACGGACGACGGAAGTTGTACGGATACATCTCCCGGCTGCGGCACGTGCTGGCGGCCGACGGAACCGTCCTCACCCGGGAGCGGGGCGGCGGTTACCGGCTGGCGGTCGACCCCTCGGCGGTGGACGCGCACCGCTTCCGCGATCTGTCGGGACGGGCCCGGGACGCGGGCGGTGACGAGCAGGCGGAGACACTGTGGCGGGAGGCCCTGGCGCTGTGGCGGGGCAGCGCGTTCGCCGGGGTGGACACCCCCTGGTTCAACGCGCGGCGCCACCTCCTCGACGGCGAGCGGCTGGCCGCCCGGCTGGAACTGACCGATGTGCGGCTGCGCCTGGCGCAGCACGAGGGGATGGTGGGCGAACTGACCGCCCGTGCCGAGGAGCATCCGCTCGACGAACGGGTGATCGGGCAGCTGGTCCTGGCCCTGTACCGGTGCGGACGGCAGGCCGAGGCGCTGGGGGTGTACGAGCGCGCCCGTCGGCGACTCGCCGACGAGCTGGGGGTCGACCCCGGCCCGGCGCTGCGGCAACTGTACGAACGGATCCTCGCCGGTGCGGCGGACCCGGCCGCGCCCCGCTCCGCCGCACCGGCCGGCAGGAGCAGCACGGCGGTGAACCCGCCGATGGCACGCCAGCTCGTCCCCCGGCTCCTTCCGGCGGGCCAGTCACTCTTCGTCGGCCGGGAGGAAGAGGTGGACGAGGCCCGCCGGCTGCTCGGCGAGGAGCGGCCCGGTCCGGTGACGCTACTGATCACCGGACCGGCCGGAGTGGGCAAGACCGCCTTGGCCGTGCGTACGGGGCACCTGCTCGCCTCGCGCTTCCCGGACGGTCAACTCCACGCGGACCTACGGGGATTCGACGACGAGCCGGCCGAACCGTTCACGGTCCTCGGCACCTTCCTCCGTGCGCTCGGCGTCCCCGGCGGTACCGTGCCCGCGGAGCTGACCGGCCGCGTCCATCTCTACCGCACCCTGCTGGCGGGACGACGGATGCTCGTCGTCCTGGACAACGCCGCCGGTGCCCGGCAGGTGAGTGACCTCCTGCCCAGCGGCGTGCGCTGTGCCACCGTCATCACCAGCCGGACCACCCTGGCGGAACTGGCCGGCCGCCGGCTCCCCCTGGGCGTCCTGGACCCCGCCACGGGGCTCGACCTGCTGCGCGGGATGCTGGGCCGGGACCGGACGGACGCGGAGTCCGGAGCGGCCCGCTCCATCGTGGAGACCTGCGGCGGCCTTCCCCTGGCGGTATGGGTCGCCGGCGCGCGGCTGGCCGCCCGGCCGCACTGGCCCCTGGCCAAGGTGGCGCGCGCCCTCGCCGACGAGCAGCGCAAGCTCGACGAGCTGGCCGTCGGCCACATCGCCGTACGGGCCAGCCTCGAACTGACCCACCAGCAGATGGCCGCGGCGACGCGGCACGCCCTGCACATGATCGCCCTGCTGCCCGGAACGGGCTTCGCCGCCTGGGCGCTGGCCGCGCTGCTGGACGCGGACCTGTCCGAGGCGGAGGCGGTCCTCGACGACCTGATCGAGGTACACCTGGTGCAGGTCGGTTCGGCGGACACCACCGGGATCCGTTACCAACTGCACGACCTGGTGATGCTGTTCGCCAGGGAACGCACGGAGCGGGACGTCCCGGAACGGGAGCGTGCGGCCGCGCTCTCCCGGCTGCTCGGGGCGAGCGTGCACCTCGCCGACCTCGCCGCGGACACCCTCAAGGTCGACTTCCAGGGCATCCCCCAGCGGGACCTGGCCTCCTGGCGGCTGTCCGAGGCCGAGACCGGTCACCTGCTCGCCGATCCGCTGGCCTGGTTCAACGACGAACGCCAGTTCCTCATCGAGGTGGCGGAGCAGGCGCTGGACGAAGCGGAGGGTGTCGCCCCCGCCGCCGGGCTGGCCACCGCCCTCACGGCCCTCTTCCAGGTCGGCAGCCACTTCGACGACTGGGAGCGGCTTCAGAACCGGGCGCTCAAGGCAGCTCTGGGCAGCGGCGACCGGCACAGCGCCGCGAAGATCCACCGTTGTCTCGGCGAACTCACCACCATCCTCGACCGCTATCCGGAAGCACTGGACCACTTCGAGCAGGCCCTGCTGCACTCCGAGGGCCAGGGACCCGCGTACCGGGCCGGTGCCACGGCCGGACTGGCCTATGTGCACCGGCTCCTGGGCCAGTACTCCTCCGCCGTGCACCACTTCGAAGAGGCCGCCGAACTCGCCGAATCGGCAGGCAACGTCAACTGTCTCGTCTACGCGACCAACGGCCTCGGCGTCATCGACCTCGAACAGGGCCGCGTGGAGGCCGCCGTCACGCGGTTCACCAAATGCCTGCGGGTCAGCCGGGCCGCGGGCTACCGGCCGGGGGAGGCCCAGGCCCTGCGGTGCCTGGGCCAGAGCCACCGCGCACTCGGCGCCTACCCGGCCGCCGCCGACGCCTACCGGCAGGCCGTCACGATCAGTGAGGACCTCGGCGACCGCCTCAGCGCCACCCACGCCACCTGCTGGCTCGGGGACGTCCTGACCCGGCACGGCGAGCATCGGGAAGGACGCCGCCTGCTGGCCCGGAGCCTGTGGACCTACAGGGAGTTCGGCAACCTCTGGGGCGAGGCGGCGACCCTGTACGCGCTCGCCGAGGCCCAACTCGCGGTGGGCCGCCCGGCACCCGCCCGCAGACGCGCCGAAGCCGCCGTCAGGCTCTGGAGACGGATCGGCTCCAGCAGATGGCTGGCCATCGGCCTCGACACCCTGGCCGAGGCACACACCCTGGCCGGCGACCACACGGCCGCGGCTCTCACCCGCGCCGAGGCCGAAGAGGTCCGGAGGGCTTGAACACGCGCTCGCGCCCACCGCTCACGGGACGGGCGGCCGACCGGCCGGCCGATCGGCCGATCGGCCGCGGTGATCCTCTCGTGCGCGTGGGGTCGACGATCGGTTTCAGCGCAGGGGAGACCGTCTCGCGCTCTCAGTGGACCGTGCCGCACGTGCGTGCCCCGCGGCGGAAACCGCGCCGTGGGGCACGGGTGTGCGTCCGTGGAGGGCGGCGGGGAGACGGACCGGCGAGGCAGGCGCCGCCGTTGCCGATCGCGCCGGACCTCTTGGGCCCCGTCACCATGATCCGGTGCTGAACTCCCGCTCGCCGTCGAAGGAACGGCCGCCCCGGATGCTGTCGCTGATCCGCTCGACGAGGTCGAGGGCGTGCGCCAGAGCGCGCCGGTCCTCCTCGTCCAGTGTTTCCTCCATCGCGTCGGCGAGGACACCGACGCGCTGACGGCGGTCCGCGTCGAGCGTCTCCTTCCCCTCCCTCGTCAGGGTGAGTACCTTCCTGCGGGCGTCGTCCGGATCAGGGCGTACGGCCAGGAAGCCGGCGTCGGTCAGTTCCCTGACGGTCGCGGCCATCGTCTGGTGGCGCACTCCGCGGGCCGCCGCCAGGTCGGCCGTGGTCATCGGCCCGCCCGTGTCGAGGAGGCCGAGCACCGCCGCCGGGACGGACGCGAGCCGGTCGACGGTGCGGGCGCTACGGACCAGGGTGCCGACCACCGCCCTGAGGCGGGCGGCCAACTCGCCGGGAAGGGGAGCCGGTTCGCCCGAAGTCGCGTTGTTCACGTCCGCCAGCCTAGCAAGGTCGTACAGGGTTCCCTGTATTACAGGGAACCCTGTATATATTGCGCAGGGAACCCTGCACATCAAGCCGACAGGAGCCGGCAGTGAAGCTGATCAAGCACGCCCACGCATGTGTGTCGCTGGTCAAGGACGGTGGGCGGATCGCCGTCGACCCGGGCACCTTCACCCCCGACGCGAAGGAGGTGGTGGACGCCGCCGACGCCGTCCTGATCACGCACGAACACTTCGACCACTTCGACGAGGACCTGCTCACCCGGGCCCTGGAAGCCCGCCCCGGCCTGCGGGTCTACGGACCGGCCGGTGTGGTCGAACGCTGGTCGGCCCGACCCGCCCAGGTCACCGCGGTCGCGGCCGGAGACCGTGTCGACGTCGCCGGCTTCGACATAGCGGTCTCCGGCGGCCTGCACGCCACGATCCACCGGGACATCCCCCGCGCCGCCAACGTCGGCTACCTCGTCGACGGCCGGGTCTTCCATCCCGGCGACGCGTACCAGGCACCGCCCGCACCGGTCGACACGCTGCTGCTGCCCACCAGCGGCCCCTGGACCCGGCTCGACCGGGCGGCGGACTACGTGCGCGAGGTCGCGCCCGGCCGTCTCGTCCAGATCCACGAGATCATGCTCAGCCGGACCGGCCAGGAGTCGACGGCCCGCTTCCTGAGCCCCGCGGCGCTGACCGAGGTACCCCTGACCATCGTCCCGGAGGGGGGCGCGATCACCGTGTGACCCCCGGCCGACCGCACCGGCCCGCGCCGGAGGCGGGG
>NZ_NCTE01000046.1:11005-16574 GCF_002114215.1 Streptomyces sp. 13-12-16
GGTTGCAGGGGTCGATGGTCATGGTCTGGTCGGGGCCGGTGCGGATCAGGTCACCGTGGCTGATGTCGTTGGTCCAGGTGGCGCCGCTGTTGGCCTTGCCCGCGAAGGGGTTGCTCTCGGTGGCGGCCTGCGGGGTCCACGATCCGTTCAGGCTGGAGGCCGTGAACGAGCGGAAGTAGCGCTGCTCGCTCGCGCCCCGGGCCTCGACGATCATGAGGTACTGGTTCTGGCCCTGGACCTTGTAGACCTGCGGCCCCTCGAACAGGTTCTTCACCGTGTCGCTCATGACCGTCGTGTACGACGAGCCGAAGTTGCCCGGGAAGTTCCCGATCGGCATGCTCGCCCGGTAGATCTTGCCGTTGTCGCCGGCGAAGAACAGGTACATGTTCTGGCCGTCGGCGATCAGGGTCTGGTCGATCGGGCCGGTGCCGGAGTCGGGGATGCTGCCGGTGAACAGCGGCTGCGGGGCGGACCAGCCGTTGGGGTTGGTGGGGTCGCTCGAGGTGCGGTAGATGAAGGGCCAGGAACCCCACTGGTACGCCAGCACCCAGATGTTCTTGGGCGCGAAGTAGAACAGCGTGGGCGCCACCGCGGCCTGGTTCATCCCGGTCTGACGGGCCGACGCCATGTCCGACCAGTTCGTGAAGGGACTGAACATCATGGAGCCGTACGACGATCCCGACACGTTCGACGCGTAGACCAGGTGCTTACCGTTGTACCTCGCGGTGGTGAAGTCCTTCACCGCGGCCCACCCGTTCGCCGGCTGCGCCAGCACACCCGTCGACGACCAGCGGTACGTCGACGGAAGGGCACACGTGCCGTCCGTCGGCGGCGTCCCGGTCAGACCGGTCCACTTCTGGTTGCTGCCGCCGTTGCACGTCCACAGCTGCACCGCCGTGCCGTTGGCCGTACCGTTGTCCTTCGCGTCCAGGCACAGCCCGGACTCCACGCCGACGACCGTGCCGTCGGAGTTCACCCGCCACTGCTGGTTCGCGGCGCCGCTGCAGCTCCAGATCTGCACCCGGGTGCCGGCCGTGGTGGCGTGGTCCGGAACGTCCAGGCACTTGTCGCCGTACACGGTCAACTGGTTGGCGTCCGTCAACGTCCACTGCTGGTTGGTTCCGTTCCAGCAGTCGTAGAGCTGCAGGTACGTGCCGTTGGTCCGGTCGGCGCCCGGTACGTCGAGACACCGGCCCGAACCGACACCGCGCAAGGCTCCAGTGGATGCCGCCTGGGCCGGGGTGGCGGTGAGCATCGCCGCCAGCGCGGCCAGGGCCGCGACCACGGCGGCGAGCACCGCGGACGGATGCCTGCGGCTGAAACTTCCTCTGTGCATGGGGACTTCCTCAACCTTGAGTGGGCGGTTCCGGCCGGCCTCGTCAGAGGTTGCCCGGACTGTCGGTCTGTCGGTGTGGTGCGGTGTGCGGCGGTCCGTGAGCGACGACGACAAAAAATTGTCGAGGCCATGACATATGCATGCGGCACGACTCCTCGCGACTCCGCGTTCGAGCGGTGCACCCCGGCGCCGCCCTGCTGTGCAATGAAGCGTCGACGTGTTCGTGATGTCGAACAAGGGTCGAAGGATCGAGCAACCTGAATGATAGGGAGCCGACGAACGGCGTCAATACCTCTCGCACGTGTCGCTGTGGATGTCGAAACATTAGCGGGAAACCGTGTACGAAACGCCGCACGTCACGCCGGCCGACGGCCACGCCGCGCGGACCCGGCGGGATCAACCGCCCTTCGGGGCCGGGACGTCGACGCGTTCACGAGCCCTTGACCCAGCCCGTCGATGGCGCCGATACCGGGGGTTCGCCGTCCGGTCCGCCGGAGTTCCGAAAGTTTCGGACAAGCAACAGAAACTTTTCCTGCAAGGAGTATTGACGATGCATCGTCAACACCTCAATCATTCCTGTCTGGGAAACCGGCCGCAGGTTGATATTTCGAACCGCACTGTCTTGCGCAATCCATGTCGCACGGCAGACCCACGCACCACCGCACCACAGATCCGCGCACCGAAGCACCCGCACCGCCCCGTTCCGTGACCTCGGTGTCCGGTGGCTCCGTGCCGCCCGGGCTCCGGCCCGCCCCGTCCGTCCGCCGCAAGGGAGCGGACGGCGCACTCCCCCTGCGCTCCAGCCCTTCCCCGATGTCTACCTTGGAGGCACAGTAATGGGCTCGTACGCCCTCCCCGGATCCGCCGCCCGGCGGAAGATCCGCGGCCTGTTGTTGGCGCTGGTCGTCGGCGTCCTCGGCGCGGCCACCGCACTGGTCGCACCACCGTCCGCGCACGCCGCCGAGAGCACCCTCGGCGCGGCGGCGGCGCAGAGCGGCCGCTACTTCGGTGTCGCCATCGCCTCGGGCAGGCTGGGCGACTCGACCTACACGTCGATCGCGAACCGTGAGTTCAACTCGGTGACGGCCGAGAACGAGATGAAGATCGACGCCACCGAGCCGCAGCGGGGCCAGTTCAACTTCAGCTCCGCCGACCGCGTCTACAACTGGGCGGTGCAGAACGGCAAGGAGGTGCGCGGCCACACCCTGGCCTGGCACTCCCAGCAGCCCGGCTGGATGCAGAGCCTCAGCGGCAGCGACCTGCGCCAGGCGATGCGGAACCACATCAACGGCGTGATGGCCCACTACAAGGGCAAGATCGCCCAGTGGGACGTCGTGAACGAGGCGTTCGCCGACGGCAGTTCCGGAGCCCGGCGCGACTCCAACCTCCAGCGCAGCGGCAACGACTGGATCGAGGACGCGTTCCGCACCGCGCGCGCCGCCGACCCGAGCGCCAAGCTCTGCTACAACGACTACAACGTCGAGAACTGGACCTGGGCCAAGACCCAGGCCATGTACAACATGGTGCGGGACTTCAAGCAGCGCGGCGTGCCGATCGACTGCGTCGGCTTCCAGGCGCACTTCAACAGCGGCAGCCCTTACAACAGCAACTTCCGCACCACCCTCCAGAACTTCGCCGCCCTCGGCGTCGACGTGGCCGTCACCGAGCTCGACATCCAGGGCGCCTCGGCCACCACCTACGCCAACGTGGTCAACGACTGCCTGGCCGTCTCGCGCTGCCTCGGCGTCACCGTCTGGGGTGTGCGCGACATGGACTCCTGGCGCTCGGGGGACACTCCGCTGCTGTTCAACAACGACGGCAGCAAGAAGCCCGCGTACACCGCCGTCCTGAACGCGCTCAACGGCGGCGACACCTCGGAGCCCCCCACGGACGGCAACAGGATCAAGGGCGTCGGTTCGGGCCGCTGCCTGGACGTGCCCAACGCCAGCACGAGCGACGGCACCCAGCTCCAGCTGTGGGACTGCCACAGCAACAGCAACCAGCAGTGGACGTACACCGACGCCGGTGAGCTCAGGGTGTACGGCAACAAGTGCCTGGACGCCGCCGGCACCGGCAACGGCGCCAAGGTCCAGATCTACTCCTGCTGGGGCGGCGACAACCAGAAGTGGCGCTTCAACTCCGACGGATCCATCGTCGGCGTCCAGTCCGGCCTCTGCCTCGACGCCGCCGGATCCGCCAACGGCGCCCCGGTCCAGATCTACTCCTGCTCGAACGGCAGCAACCAGCGCTGGACCCGCGCCTGACAAGGCCTGCCACGCGGAGACCGCCGATGACCGCGAGGGCCGCCGCCGTGACGGCGGCGGCCCTCGCGGCCGGTCACGCCGCCGTCGTGACGGAGGCGATGCTGCGGTGCCGGGCGACACCGTGTGCGAAGTCGGGCACGCGTGACGTGCCCTCCCGCAGGTCGTCCAGGAACTGCCGGTAGGCGTGGGCGACCGCTCCGCCCGGCAGCCGTCCCGAGGCCACCACCTGGTCCGCGGCGGTCATCGGCACGGGCCGTCCGCTCTCGGTGTCCACGGCCGACGTGCGCCGCGACACCTGTCGGATCCGCAGTTCCTCGGGCTCCCCCAGGACGGACGCGAGTCCGTCGAGGGCGTGGCCGAAGGGAACGGTCAGCAGTGTCGCGCCGTTCGCGGCGTCGAGCACATGGTGATCGCCGGGGCCGACGGTGGCGCCCCGAGCGCCGCCGGAGCCCACGACCGTCGTGGACAGCACCTCCCCCACGTAGCCGTCGGCCACGAGATGCCGTGCGTAGGCGAGCACCGGGTGCGACCGCGCCTGGAGTCCGACGACGGTCGGCACGGCGCGACCGCGCGCCGACCGCGCCATGTCCTCGGCCTCCGCGAGCCCGTTGCCCAGCGGCCACTCGCACAGCACGCTCCTGCCGGCGCTCAGCGCCGTCCGCACCAGTTCCCTGTGGTGTGGCACCTTCACCGCCACGACCACCAGGTCCACCTCGTCACAGGCCGCCAGTTCGGCAGCCGTTCCGAAGGCACGGGACACACCGTGCTTCTGTCCGGAGCGCTCCGCCGACTGTCGCGAACTCGCGCTGAGAGCCCTCAGTTCATAACCCGGGACGGCTCGCAGGGCGGGCAGGTGGGAGCGCTCGGCTGCCCGGCGGGTCCCGTACGGGCATGAGACAAGTCCGGCTTCTGGTGGACGCTTTTCGGACAACTGGGGGACGACAGGGTGGGCGGAGCCAACCCGGAGGGCGCCCGGCTCCCTCTCATGGTCCGAACACAGCAGCCTCATAAGTCAGTTGGGGCCGCACTGCTCATCCAGATGCCATCACGCACTCCACAGCCGGAAGCACGAGGACCGATGACCAGACTCCCGCAGGGCCGCACCCGCCGCCTGACCCGCCCCTCCTTCGCCGTCGCCGCGGCCATCGCCGTGACCGCGGGCGTCGTCGCCGCCGCGCCCGACGCGAAGACCGCGGAGCCGACGCCGAAGCTCAGCCTGATCGCCGCATCCACCTCGGTCACGCTCGACTCGTGGACGGAGGACCCGGGGGTCTACCTCGACCTCGGGACGTACCTCACCTCCGAGAACGGCGCCTTCGAACTCAAGGTGACCCGCAAGTCGTACAAGGACCCGGTCGTCGCCGAACAGGTCCTCCGGAACGGGAAGAAGACCCGGACCAAGACACTCCCCGCCGGGCTCGTGAACGACTTCACCGGGCTGCCGGACTTCACGCAGATCACCCTCACCGACGCGGCCGGCTCGACGGTGCTGGAGAAGACCGAGGCGTTCTGCCCCAACAACGCCTCGGGGCGGGTCCGGCCGGATGCCCCCGCCAACTCGATGTATCCGGAGAGCTGTCCGACGAACCCCTTCACCCTCGGCTCGGTATGGGGCGTCGAGAACGGCTGGGCGTCCAACACCTACTCGGGGTTCTACACCGACCCGGTCCAGCTGGCCGCCGGCACCTACACCGCCGAGATCAACGTGGCCAAGAAGTACCGCGATCTCTTCGGCATCGCCGACAAGCCGCAGACCGTCAAGGTGGTCGTCCGCGAGCGCAGCTGGGAGGAGTCCGCGAGCTCCGCCTCCGGCGGCTCGGCGAAGACCACCGCCTCCGGGCACGGTGCGCACGCGCAGCACGGAGCCCACGCGCAGCACAACGCGCACGCGCAGCACGGGGCCGGCGCGGACACCCCGCCCCCCGGCGCCGCGACGAGCGGCGCCGGCCCCTCGTACAACGCCGGCCAC
>NZ_NCTE01000470.1 GCF_002114215.1 Streptomyces sp. 13-12-16
CTCACCCGCCGACCTCGTCGCCCTCGTCCGCGACCGTGCCGTCGCCGTCCTGGCCGGCCCCGGCGTCCCCCGGTCCGACACCGCCGACCTGGCCCGCTCCTGCGAGCTGGTGGTCCGCCTCGCCCTGTCCTGCGTCGCCGCGCCCCCGGCCGACACCGGCGTCGCCGACCTGGTGCGCGGCGCCCTGCACCGGACCTCGGCGGTGCCGTAGCGGGGCTCAGTGCGCGGACCCCGACAACTGCAACCCGATCACACCGACGATCACGAACGTGATCGACACGATCTTCAGCGTCGACACCAGGTCCCCGAGGAACACCATCCCGTAGATGGCCGTCCCCGCCGCGCCGATGCCCGTCCACACCGCGTACGCGGGCCCCACGTCCAGCTTCTTCAGCGCCAGGGTCAGCAGCCCGAAGCTGCCCAGCGCGAACGCGCAGAACGCGATGGTCGGCCACAGCCGGGTGAAGCCGTGCGACAGCTTCAGACACACGGCGAAGCCGGTCTCGAGCAACCCGGCCACTATGACCAGCAGCCACGCCATGTGTCGTCCTCCCGCATTCCCCACGTACAGTGACCGCTTCGTCAGGTTCGACGGGTTCGGGTCCGGCTCGGTGCGATTATGCACTTACCGCCCGGCGGCCACGACAAACAACGCGGAGGTCAGTCGCCCTCCGTGCGCTCCCGCGTCGCCAGCAGCCGCCGCAGCGAGTACAGCCGCGCCGGATCCGCGTGCCCCTCGGCCACCCACGCGTCCAGCGCGCAGTCCGGCTCGTCGTGACTGCACGCGCGCGGACAGCCCTCCGTGCCCGGCTCCAGATCGGGGAAGGCGTGGATCACCCGGGACGGGTCGACGTGGGCGAGCCCGAAGGACCGCACCCCCGGCGTGTCGATCACCCAGCCCTCGGCACCCGACAGCGGCAGCGCCAGCGCGGACGTCGTCGTGTGCCGCCCCCGCCCGGTCACCGCGTTGACGTGCCCGGTCGTACGCCGCCGTTCCTCCGGCACCAGCGCGTTGACCAGCGTCGTCTTGCCGACCCCGGAGTGCCCCACGAACGCGGTGATCCGGCCGTCCAGCTGCTCCCGCACCCGGTCCGCCGCCTCGCCGCTCTCCAGTTCCGCGCGGCTGGTCACGACGTAGGGGATGTCGAGGTCGCCGTACAGCTCCAGCAGCTTGTCCGGCGGCGCGAGGTCCGACTTGGTCAGCACCAGCAGCGGCTCCAGGCCGCCGTCGTACGCCGCGACCAGGCAGCGGTCGATCAGCCGCGGACGGGGTTCGGGGTCGGCGAGGGCGGTGACGACGGCGAGCTGGTCGGCGTTGGCGACGACGACCCGCTCGTAGGGGTCGTCGTCGTCCGCGGTGCGGCGCAGCACCGACGCGCGCTCCTCGATCCGCACGATCCGCGCGAGCGTGTCCTTCCTCCCGGACAGGTCGCCGACGAGCGCCACCCGGTCACCGACCACCGCCGCCTTGCGGCCCAGCTCACGGGCCTTCATCGCCAGTACGACCCGGTCCTCGACGAGACAGGTCAGCCGGCCCCGGTCGACGGTGAGGACCAGGCCGGGGGCCGCGTCCTCGTGCTTGGGCCGGATGTGGGTGCGCGGCCGGTTGCCCTTGCGGTTGGGGCGGGAGCGGATGTCGTCCTCGTCGGTGTGCTTGCCGTAGCGGCGCATGGTGAACCCCTACGCCCCGAGCATCCCGGTCCACAGCTCGGGGAAGTCCGGCAGGGTCTTCGCCGTGGTGGCCACGTTCTCGATCTGCACGCCCTCGACCGCGAGGCCGATGATCGCGCCGGCGGTGGCCATGCGGTGGTCCTCGTAGGTGTGGAAGACCCCGCCGTGCAGCCGGCGCGGGCGGATGTGCAGACCGTCGGCGGTCTCGGTGACGTCGCCGCCGAGCTCGTTGATCTCCTTGGTCAGCGCGGCCAGCCGGTCCGTCTCGTGCAGCCGCAGGTGGGCCACGCCCCGCAGGGTCGACGGGGAGTCCGCGAGCGCCGCCACGGCCGCGATGCCGGGCGTCAGCTCGCCGACCTCGCCGAGGTCCACGTCGATGCCGTGGACCGACCCGGAACCGGTGAACACGAGCCCGAACTCGGTCAGCTCGCAGGAACCGCCCATCTCGGTGAAGATCTCCCGCAGCCGGTCACCGGGCTGGGTGGTACGGGCGGGCCAGTCCGGAACGACGACCTTGCCGCCGGTCACCAGCGCCGCCGCCAGGAACGGCTGGGCGTTGGACAGGTCCGGCTCGACGGTCAGGTCCCGGCCCAGCAGGGCGCCCGGCGTGACCCGCCAGACGTTCGGCTCGCCGCCCGACTCGGGGGTGTCCACCTGGGCACCCACCGCGCGGAGCATGTCGACGGTCATCCGGATGTGCGGCAGGGACGGCAGCGTCGCGCCGGTGTGGCGGACCTCGACGCCCTGGTTGAACCGGGGCGCGGACAGCAGCAGCGCGCTGACGAACTGGGAGGACGAGGACGCGTCGACCTCCACGGTGCCGCCGTCCAGGGCGCCGCCGCCGTGCACGGTCATCGGCAGCGCGCCGCGGTCCTCGTCGTCGATCCGGGCGCCCAGGTGGCGCAGCGCGTCGATGACGCCGTTCAGGGGACGCTCGTAGGAGCGGGGGTCGCCGTCGAAGCGGACGGGACCGTCGGCGAGCGTGGCGACCGGGGGCAGGAACCGCATCACCGTGCCGGCGTTGCCGACGTCGACGGTGGCCGGGCCGCGCAGGCCCGTGGGGAGTACCCGCCAGGCCTCGCCGGTGCCGTCCGGGCCGACGCCCTCCTCGATCTCCACGCCCATCGCGCGCAGGGCGCCGGCCATCAGCAGGGTGTCGCGGGAACGCAGCGGGCGGCGCAGCCAGCCCGGCTCGGAGGCGAGGGCGGCGAGGAGGAGGGCACGGTTGGTGACCGACTTGGACCCGGGCACGTGGACCGTCGCGTCGACGGCTCCGCTCGCGTGCGGGGCGGGCCAGAGGGCGGTGTGTGCGGGGTTCGGGGCCATGGGGCCCACTTTATAAGGAGGTCCGGGGGCAGGCCGTCTTTCGGGTGCTGCCGCGTGAGGGCTTGTCGCGCCCGCGCGGCGGAGCCGCACGCCGGCACGGCCCCGCGCCCCCCCGGGGGTCGCCG
>NZ_NCTE01000471.1:0-5499 GCF_002114215.1 Streptomyces sp. 13-12-16
CGATGGCCCGCGAGAGCTCCGCGGCCGACGCCGGACCGGCCGGCGCCGCCGTCCTGGCCGACAGCCCCGCCGACCGCGTCGTCACAGCCCTCGACGCCGAGGGCGCCGACGTGCACCGCCCCGAGCTCGGCAGCCTCGTCGCCACCGTCCCCGGCGACCCCCAGACCCGCAACGAGGCCCGGCAGGCCGTCGCCGCCGTCGACGACGAGGCCGTACGCCTGAAGTCGGCCGTCAAGGCCCGCGACGGCTTCTTCACCACCTACTTCATCAGCCCGTACTCGCGCTACATCGCCCGCTGGTGCGCCCGCCGCGGACTGACCCCCAACCAGGTCACCACCGCGTCCCTGATCACCGCGCTCATAGCCGCCGGCTGCGCCGCGACCGGCACCCGCGGCGGCTTCGTCGCCGCCGGCGTGCTGCTCCTCGCCTCCTTCGTGCTGGACTGCACCGACGGCCAGCTCGCCCGCTACTCCCTGCAGTACTCCACCCTCGGCGCCTGGCTCGACGCCACCTTCGACCGAGCCAAGGAGTACGCCTACTACGCGGGCCTCGCCCTCGGAGCCGCCCGCGGCGGTGACGACGTGTGGGCCCTCGCCCTCGGCGCGATGGTCCTGCAGACCTGCCGGCACGTCGTGGACTTCTCCTTCAACGAGGCCAACCACGACGCCACCGCCAACACCAGCCCCACCGCCGCCCTCTCCGACAAGCTCGACAGCGTCGGCTGGACGGTCTGGCTGCGCCGCATGATCGTCCTGCCGATCGGCGAACGCTGGGCGATGATCGCCGTCCTCACGGCCGTCACCACCCCCCGGACCACCTTCTACGCCCTGCTCGTCGGCTGCGCCCTCGCCGCGACGTACACCACGGCGGGCCGGGTCCTGCGCTCGCTGACCCGCAAGGCCAGGCGGACCGACCGGGCGGCACAGGCGCTGGCGGACCTCGCCGACTCCGGCCCGCTCGCCCAGGCCCTCACCGGCCCGCTGAAGAACCCCGCGCGCCGCCTGCCCGGCTTCACCGCCCCCGCCGTCGCCCTGCTCGGCGGCCTCGCCGTCGTCGCCACGGCCCTGCTCACCGGCTTCGGCGGCCCCTGGACGATCATCGCCGCCTGCGGCTACGCCCTGACCTCGGCCCTCGCCGTGGCCCGCCCCCTCAAGGGCGCCCTCGACTGGCTGGTCCCGCCGTTCCTCCGCGCCGCCGAGTACGGCACCGTCCTGGCGCTGGCGGCGAAAGCGGACGTGAACGGAGCCCTTCCCGCGGCCTACGGGCTGGTGGCCGCGGTCGCCTACCATCACTACGACACGGTCTACCGCATCCGCGGCAACGCGGGCGCGTCCCCGCGCTGGCTGGTGCGGGCGATCGGGGGGCACGAGGGCCGCACCCTGGCGGTCGCCGTCCTGGCGGCCCTGCTCACCGCCTCCCAGTTCACGGTCGCGCTCACGGTCCTCGCCGTGGCCGTGGCCCTGGTGGTGCTCTTCGAGAGCATCCGCTTCTGGGCGTCCGCAGGGGCGCCCGCCGTACACGATGAAGGAGAACCCGCATGATCGGCCTCGTGCTGGCGGCCGGCGCCGGACGGCGTCTGCGCCCCTACACCGACAGCCTTCCCAAGGCGCTGGTGCCGGTGGGGCCCGCGGGCATAGAGGGCGAACCGACGGTCCTGGACCTCACCCTCGGCAACTTCGCCGAGATCGGCCTGACCGAGGCCGGGATCATCGTCGGCTACCGCAAGGAGGCCGTCTACGAGCGCAAGGCCGCCCTGGAGGCGAAGTACGGCCTCAAGCTCACCCTCATCGACAACGACAAGGCCGAGGAGTGGAACAACGCCTACTCCCTGTGGTGCGGCCGTGACGCCCTCAAGGACGGCGTGATCCTCGCCAACGGCGACACCGTGCACCCGGTCTCCGTCGAGAAGACCCTGCTCGCCGCCCGCGGCGAGGGCAGGCGCATCATCCTCGCCCTCGACACGGTCAAGCAGCTCGCCGACGAGGAGATGAAGGTCGTCGTCGACCCCGCCAAGGGCATGACGAGGATCACCAAGCTGATGGACCCCGCCGAGGCCACCGGCGAGTACATCGGCGTCACCCTCATCGAGGGCGACGCCGCCGACGAGCTGGCCGACGCGCTGAGGACCGTGTGGGAGACCGACCCGCAGCAGTTCTACGAGCACGGCTACCAGGAACTGGTGAACCGCGGCTTCCGGATCGACGTGGCGCCGATCGGCGACGTCGCGTGGGTGGAGATCGACAACCACGACGACCTCGCCCGCGGACGGGAGATCGCGTGCCAGTACTGACCCGGCTGATCCCCTCACCGGTCGTCGTGGACATCCGCCCGGGCGCCCTCGACGACCTGGCCTGTGTCCTCGCGGACGAGCGCATCTCGCAGTCCGGCCGGCTCGCCGTCGCCGTCAGCGGCGGCTCGGGCGCCCGGCTGCGCGAGCGGATCGCGCCCTCGCTGCCCGGCGCCGACTGGTACCAGGTCGGCGGCGGCACCATCGACGACGCGGTCCGGCTGGCGAGCGACATAAAGGGCGGCCACTACGACGCGGTCGTCGGCCTCGGCGGCGGGAAGATCATCGACTGCGCCAAGTTCGCGGCGGCGCGCGTCGGCCTGCCCCTGGTCGCCGTCGCCACCAACCTCGCGCACGACGGCCTCTGCTCGCCGGTCGCGACCCTCGACAACGACGCGGGCCGCGGCTCCTACGGCGTACCGAACCCGATCGCGGTCGTCATCGACCTCAATGTCATCCGCGAGGCCCCGGTCCGTTTCGTACGGTCCGGCATCGGCGACGCCGTCTCCAACATCTCCGCGGTCGCCGACTGGGAACTGGCCCACCGCGTCAACGGGGAGAAGATCGACGGCCTGGCCGCCGCCATGGCCCGGCAGGCCGGCGAGGCGGTGCTGCGGCACCCGGGCGGGGTCGGCGACGACGGCTTCCTCCAGGTGCTGGCCGAGGCACTGGTCCTCACCGGCATCGCCATGTCCGTGTCGGGGGACTCCCGCCCCTCCTCCGGTGCCTGCCACGAGATCAACCACGCCTTCGACCTGCTCCACCCCAAGCGGGCCGCCGCCCACGGCGAGCAGTGCGGACTGGGCGCCGCCTTCGCGATGTACCTGCGCGGAGCCCACGAGGAATCGGCCGCCATGGCCGAGGTGCTCCGCCGCCACGGACTCCCGGTGCTGCCGGAGGAGATCGGATTCACGCCGGACGAATTCGTCCGGGTCGTCGAGTTCGCCCCGGAGACCCGCCCCGGACGCTTCACCATCCTCGAACATCTCGACCTGAAGACCGAACAGATCAAGGACGTCTACGCCGACTATGTCAAGGCCATCGGTAGCTGAACTCCGTCCGGTCGTGCACCCCCCGGGGGTCAAGGACCGGCGCAGCGGTGAGCACTGGATGGGGCGCCTCTACATGCGCGAGGTGTCCCTGCGGGTGGACCGCTACCTGGTGAACACCAGGGTCACGCCCAACCAGCTCACGTACCTGATGACCGTGTGCGGTGTCCTCGCGGCCCCGGCGCTGCTGGTGCCGGGGATCACGGGGGCCGTCCTCGGCGTGGTCGCCGTCCAGCTCTACCTGCTGCTGGACTGCGTCGACGGCGAGATCGCCCGCTGGAGGAAGCAGTACTCGCTCGGCGGCGTCTACCTCGACCGGGTCGGCGCCTACCTCACCGACGCGGCCGTCCTGGTCGGCCTCGGCCTGCGCGCCGCCGACCCGTGGGGGTCCGGACGGATCGACTGGCTCTGGGCCTTCCTCGGCACCCTGGCCGCGCTCGGCGCGATCCTGATCAAGGCCGAGACCGACCTCGTCGGCGTCGCCCGCCACCAGAACGGGCTGCCGCCGGTGAAGGAGGCCGCCGCCGAGATGCGCTCCTCCGGCATGGCGCTGGCCCGCCGGGCCGCCGCCGCGTTCAAGTTCCACCGCCTGATCCTCGGCATAGAGGCGTCCCTGCTGATCCTGGTCCTCGCGATCGCGGACGCGGCCCGGGGCGACCTGTTCTTCACCCGCCTGGGCACCGCCGTCCTCGCCGGCATCGCCCTGCTGCAGACCCTGCTGCACCTGGTGTCCGTCCTCGCCTCCAGCAGGCTGAAGTGAGCGCCGGCATGAAGGTCGGCGCGGTGATCATCACCATGGGCAACCGCCCCGACGAACTGCGCGCCCTGCTGGACTCGGTCGCCAAGCAGGACGGCGACCCGGTCCAGGCCGTGGTCGTCGGCAACGGCTCACCCGTCCCCGAGGTCCCCGAGGGCGTCCGCACCGTGGAACTGCCGGAGAACCTCGGCATCCCCGGCGGCCGCAACGTCGGCATCGAGGCCTTCGGCCCCGGCGGCACCGACGTCGACATCCTGCTCTTCCTCGACGACGACGGCCTGCTCGCCGGCCACGACACCGCCGAGCTGTGCCGCGAGGCCTTCGCGGCCGACCCGGCGCTCGGCATCATCAGCTTCCGCATCGCCGACCCGGAGACCGGGGTCACCCAGCGCCGCCACGTGCCCCGGCTGCGCGCCTCCGACCCGATGCGCTCCTCCCGCGTGACCACCTTCCTCGGCGGCGCCAACGCCGTACGCACCAAGGTCCTCGCCGAGGTCGGCGGGCTGCCGGACGAGTTCTTCTACGCCCATGAGGAGACCGACCTGGCCTGGCGGGCCCTCGACGCCGGCTGGATGATCGACTACCGGTCCGACATGGTGCTGTACCACCCGACCACCGCCCCCTCGCGGCACGCGGTCTACCACCGCATGGTGGCCCGCAACCGGGTCTGGCTGGCCCGCCGCAACCTCCCCGCGCCCCTGGTCCCGGTCTACCTGGGCGTCTGGATGCTCCTCACCCTGCTGCGCCGGCCCTCGCGCCCCGCGCTGAAGGCGTGGTTCGGCGGATTCCGGGAGGGCTGGGCCACCCCCTGCGGACCCCGTCGGCCCATGAAGTGGCGTACGGTGTGGCGGCTGACCCGACTGGGCCGGCCCCCCGTCATCTGACAAGCTCGTATCCGGGAACATCGGGGCCGTACCCAGGCTCTCCGGCTCATGCCAGGCCCGCCCGCGGGCCGCGCATCTCGAGGATGAAAGTTTTCCACCAGTGAGTGAGACCACGCACGACGGCAGGGTCGCGGTCACCGCGCCCGTGCCGCCCGACGAGGGCCTGACGGCGGACCGGCTCGCCGCCAAGTACGGGCTGACCGTCAGCGGCGCCCGGCCGTCCCTGCGCGAGTACGTCCGTCAGCTCTGGGACCGGCGGCACTTCATCCTCGCCTTCTCCCGGGCGAAGCTGACCGCCCAGTACAGCCAGGCCAAGCTCGGCCAGCTCTGGCAGGTGGCCACCCCGCTGCTGAACGCGGCCGTGTACTTCTTCATCTTCGGCCTGCTGCTGGGCGCCAACCGGGGCATTCCGAAGGACGTGTACGTGCCGTTCCTGGTGACGGGCGTGTTCGTGTTCACCTTCACCCAGAGCTCGGTGCTCGCCGGGGTGCGGGCCATCTCCGGGAACCTGGGGCTGGTGCG
>NZ_NCTE01000471.1:5680-9375 GCF_002114215.1 Streptomyces sp. 13-12-16
GCCTCGATGATCGTGCTCGTCGCCGTGATGCTGGCGTTCCGCAGCTTCCCCGATCTGTCGTGGCTGCTGGTGGTCCCCGCGCTGCTGCTGCAGTTCGTGTTCAACACCGGGCTGGCGCTGGTCTTCGCGCGGATGGGCAGCAAGACGCCCGACCTGGCCCAGCTCATGCCGTTCGTGCTGCGCACCTGGATGTACGCGTCCGGCGTGATGTTCAGCATCCCGGCGATGCTGCACGACAAGGACGTGCCCACCTGGCTGGCCGACGTGCTGCAGTGGAACCCGGCGGCGATCTACATGGACCTGGTCCGCTTCGCGATGATCGACGAGTACGGCTCCTCCTACCTGCCCCCGCACGTGTGGGCGTTCGCGGTGGGCTGGGCGCTGCTGGCCGGCGTGATCGGCTTCGTGTACTTCTGGAAGGCAGAGGAGAGGTACGGCCGTGGCTGACACCACCGACGAGAAGGTCCCCACGGTCATCGCGGACGACCTGCACATCGTCTACCGCGTCAACGGCGCGAAGACCGGCAAGGGCAGCGCCACGGCGGCGCTCAGCCGCATCGTCAAGCGGGGCGAGGAGCGGGGCGTGCGCAAGGTGCACGCCGTGCGCGGGGTCTCCTTCGTGGCGTACCGGGGCGAGGCGATCGGGCTCATCGGCTCCAACGGCTCGGGCAAGTCGACCCTGCTGCGGGCCATCGCCGGACTGCTGCCCGCCGAACGGGGCAAGGTCTACACCGACGGCCAGCCCTCCCTGCTCGGCGTCAACGCCGCCCTGATGAACGACCTGACGGGCGAACGGAACGTCATATTGGGCGGGCTCGCCATGGGCATGTCCCGCGAGCAGATCAAGGCCCGCTACCAGGAGATCGTCGACTTCTCCGGGATCAACGAGAAGGGCGACTTCATCACCCTGCCGATGCGCACCTACTCCTCCGGCATGGCGGCCCGGCTGCGCTTCTCCATCGCCGCAGCCAAGGACCACGACGTCCTGATGATCGACGAGGCGCTGGCCACCGGCGACCGCAAGTTCCAGAAGCGCTCCGAGGCCCGCATCCGGGAGCTGCGCAAGCAGGCCGGCACGGTGTTCCTGGTCAGCCACAACAACAAGTCGATCCGCGACACCTGCGACCGCGTGCTCTGGCTGGAGCGCGGTGAGCTGCGCATGGACGGCCCCACCGACGAGGTGCTCAGGGAGTACGAGAAGTTCACGGGGAAATAGCCCGGTGCCAGGAGGGCCCCGCCGGAACTGTCCGGCGGGGCCCGGCGTCTGCGAAGAAGACGTCAACTCCGGCCGCCCGGTGGAATCTTGACGCCGATCGGTGTGTTGTCGTGTTGCGCGGGACCCCCGCCGTTACGCGTCACGTCGCACACCGTAAGCTGTACCGGTCCCGAAAGGCGGCAATCAGGGCCATAATGCCCGACACCATCCAACGGTGCCGCATGGCGAAAGCCTCGGCGGCGTGTCCGAAATAGTATGCATTGGGTCAGCAGTGTAGAACGGGAGATGTGACGGCAATGGCTACGGAGACTCCCCGGCTGAACGCAGCGTGTGCCGTCCCCGCCCATGGCAGTCCGCGATGACGCCCGTGTCCGCGGCGCGTGCCGCCGACCCCGAGCGCGCCACCCTCGACAAGGCCGCCGCCGAGAACTTCCCCGTGGCCCCCTTCTTCCTGCCCCGGCCCTGGCGCGACGCCCTCATGGCGGTGTACGGGTTCGCCCGTCTGGTCGACGACATCGGCGACGGTGACCTGGCCCCCGGCGGCACCGACGCCCGCCTCCTCGGGGTGACCGGGAAGGACGCCGAGGACCGGCTGGTGCTGCTGGACGCCTTCGAGGCGGACCTGCGCCGGGTGTTCGAACCGGCGGGCCCCGAGCCGGGCCACCCGCTGCTGCGCAGGCTCCGGCCGACGGTCCGCCGCCACGGACTGACCCCCGAGCCCTTCCTCGGCCTGATCGCCGCCAACCGCCAGGACCAGCTCGTCAAGCGGTACGAGACCTACGACGACCTGCTCGCCTACTGCGAACTGTCGGCCAACCCCGTCGGCCGCCTCGTGCTCGCCGTCACCGGCACCTCGACGCCCGAGCGCGTCCGCCGCTCCGACGACATCTGCACCGCCCTCCAGATCGTCGAACACCTCCAGGACGTCGCCGAGGACCTCGGCCGCGACCGTGTCTACCTGCCCGCCACGGACATGAAACGTTTCCACGTCCAGGAGGCGGACCTCGCCGCACCCACCGCCGGCGCATCGGTGCGCGCACTGGTCGCGTACCAGGCGGAACGCGCCCTCGGGCTGCTGAATGAAGGCTCCCCCCTCGTGGGTAGCGTCCACGGCAGACTCAGACTGCTGCTCGCGGGGTTCGTGGCGGGAGGAAGGGCGGCCCTCCGCGCGATCGCCGCCGCCGAATACGACGTACTTCCCGGCCCGCCCAAGCCCGGCAAGGTCCAGTTGCTGCGCGAGGCGGGCGCGACTCTGCGAGGAAAGGGGTGATCCGGACCGTGGAGTCGCAACCACCCGCGTCCGCACCGGTACTCGCCGCCTACAGCTACTGCGAGGCCGTCACCGGACAGCAGGCACGCAACTTCGCCTACGGCATCCGGCTGCTGCCGACGCCCAAGCGGCGCGCGATGTCGGCGCTGTACGCGTTCTCCCGGCGCGTCGACGACATCGGCGACGGCCCGCTGGCGAACGACGTCAAGGTGGCCCGGCTGGAGGACACCCGGGCGCTGCTCACCCGGATCCGCGACGGCGCGGTCGACGAGGACGACACCGACCCGGTCGCGGTCGCCCTCGCCCACGCCGCCGAGCACTTCCCGATCCCGCTCGGCGGCCTGGACGAACTCATCGACGGCGTCCAGATGGACACCCGCGGCGAGACCTACGAGACCTGGGACGACCTCAAGGTCTACTGCCGCTGTGTCGCGGGCGCCATCGGGCGGCTCTCGCTCGGCGTGTTCGGCACCGAACCGGGTGCGCGCGGCGCCGAACGCGCATCCGAGTACGCCGACACCCTCGGCCTCGCCCTCCAGCTCACCAACATCCTCCGCGACGTCCGCGAGGACGCCGAGGGCGGACGCACCTACCTGCCCGCCGACGACCTCGCCAAGTTCGGCTGCTCGGCCGGGTTCGACGGGCCCACGCCACCGGAGGGCTCCGACTTCGCGGGCCTGGTCCACTTCGAGGTGCGCAGGGCCCGCGCCCTCTTCGCCGAGGGCTACCGGCTGCTCCCCCTGCTCGACCGGCGCAGCGGCGCCTGTGTCGCCGCCATGGCCGGCATCTACCGCCGGCTCCTGGACCGCATCGAGCGAGACCCCGGGGCGGTGCTGCGCGGCCGGGTCTCCCTGCCCGGCCGCGAGAAGGCGTACGTCGCGGTGCGCGGCCTGTCCGGCCTGGACACCCGGCACGTGACCCGGCGCGCCGTCAGGAGGCGCTCCTGATGGACACCCCGCACCCCGGCGGAAAACGGCGGGCAACCCTCCGCCGCGACGCCGCGTCCCAGACTGAGACGGCCGGTCCCGCACCGTTCGAGCGGCGCACCGGCCGCACGGGGGAGGGCGCATGAGCCACGGCACACGTTCCGCGGGGCCGCTCACGGACGACCTCGTTCCGGCGGGACGGCACGCCGTCGTCGTCGGCGGCGGGCTCGCCGGCGTCACCGCCGCGCTGGCGCTCGCCGACGCCGGGGTGGGCGTCACCCTG
>NZ_NCTE01000472.1 GCF_002114215.1 Streptomyces sp. 13-12-16
GGGGAGGAGGCGGCCCCGCTCCTCGAGCGGGTGTGCGACGCCCGCCGGGCCGGGGCGACGGTGTTGTCGCTGGGCCCCGGCGAGGGTGAGCTCCCGGCGATGGCCCACGAGATCCTGCCCGTCCCCGACGGCTCCGAGCTGGACCTGGACACCGTGCAGCACCTGGTCGGCGCGGCGGCCGGCGAGAACGCGCTGCCGGCCCGCCGGGGCCCCCGCCGTTTCCGGGACCGTCTGTCGCGGCTGGCCGACCTGCTGACGGCCCCGCCGCCGACACGCTGGTAGCGCGGGCCCGCGCCGGTGCAGAAGCTCCTGCTGTCCCCTGGGGTCAGTCGTCGCCCCGCTCGCCCGCGGGGGCGTCGCGCCACCTGGAGTCGTTCTCCCACTGGAGGTTGCGCTCGCGGGCCTTCTCCATGGCGTGTTCGGCCTCGGTGCGGCTCGCGTACGGGCCGAAGCGGTCCTTGGCCGGGCACTCGGGGCCCTCCTCGACCTTCTTGTGCTCCAGGCAGTAGTACCACTCGCCCGGCTTTCCGACCGTCCGCTTCTTGAACAGGGGCATGACCGGCTCCTCTCACCGTCTCGCCGTCTCACCGTCCCACCAGGAAGATGGTCCCCCGTCGCCGCTGAATTAGACTCGCCGGCATGTCTGGCCAGTCGCTGCTCGCCCCTGGGGAGCTGTCCCCCACCCGCTCCGTGCCCGGGAACATCCGCCGTCCCGAATACGTCGGCAAGCCCGCCCCGACGCCGTACACCGGTCCGGAGGTGCAGACGCCCGAGACGATCGAGGCGATGCGCACCGCCGGCCGGATCGCCGCGCGGGCGATGGCGGAGGCCGCGAAGCTGATCGCGCCCGGCGTGACGACGGACGAACTGGACCGGGTGGCGCACGAGTACATGTGCGACCACGGCGCCTACCCGTCGACGCTCGGCTACCGCGGCTTCCCCAAGTCGCTGTGCACGTCCGTCAACGAGGTCATCTGCCACGGCATCCCGGACTCGACGGTGCTGCGCGACGGCGACATCGTCAACCTGGACGTGACGGCGTACATCGGCGGGGTGCACGGCGACAACAACGCGACGTACCTGGTCGGGGAGGTGGACGAGGAGAGCCGCCTGCTGGTGGAGCGCACCCGCGAGTCCCTCGCCCGCGCGATCAAGGCGGTCAAGCCGGGCCGGCAGATCAACATCATCGGCCGGGTGATCGAGTCGTACGCGAAGCGGTTCGGCTACGGCGTGGTCCGTGACTTCACCGGCCACGGCATCAACTCGTCCTTCCACTCGGGCCTGATCATTCCGCACTACGACAGCCCGCACGCGACGACGGTGATCCAGCCGGGGATGACCTTCACCATCGAGCCGATGCTGACGCTGGGCACCCACGAGTACGACATGTGGGACGACGGCTGGACGGTCGTGACGAAGGACCGCAAGCGCACGGCGCAGTTCGAGCACACGCTGGTGGTGACGGACACCGGCGCGGACATCCTGACGCTGCCGTGACCGTCCCGCCGGCTCCTTGCCCGCTCCCCGTTCCGGAGGGCGGGCTTTTCCGTGCCGTGGCAGGCCGGGGGTTTACCGACGAACCGTCGGCAAGCCATTGACTTAGGTAAGCCTAACCATAAAAGATCTGGACTCATGGACTCCTTCTCGACCCTCATCCGCACCGCCTCCCACGAGCAGCACACGGAGGCGGAGACGTCGACGTTCATGAGCGATCTGCTGGGCGGCCGGCTGGGCGTGGACGCGTACGCGCGCTACACCGAGCAGCTGTGGTTCGTGTACGAGGCCCTGGAGTCCGAGGCGCGGGGACTGATACCGGACCCGGTGGCGGGCCCGTTCGTCCGGCCGGAACTGTTCCGCCTGCCCTCCCTGGAACGCGACCTGGCCCACCTGCGCGGCCCCGGCTGGCGCTCCACCCTGACCGCCCTCCCCGCCACACGGACGTACGCCGCCCGAGTCACCGAGTGCGCCCGCACCTGGCCGTCCGGCTACGTCGCCCACCACTACACCCGCTACCTGGGCGACCTCTCCGGCGGCCAGATCATCCGCGACAAGGCGGAGAGGACGTGGGGCTTCACGAGGAAGGGCGACGGCGTCCGCTTCTACGTCTTCGAGGGGATCCCCAACCCGGCGGCCTTCAAGCGGGGTTACCGCGAACTCCTGGACGCGGTCCCGGTGGACGACCTGGAGAAGCAGCGCGTCGTGACGGAGTGCAAGCGGGCGTTCGCGCTGAACACGGAGGTGTTCCGGGCACTGGGCGAGGAGTTCCCGCTGTCGGCGTGAGCCCTGCCGCCGCCGTCACAGCCGTCTCCGTCGCGCGGCGGAGCCGTCAGCGCTCCAGGTAGACCCGGCCGCCGATCTCCGTCCAGCCCTCCGGCTGGGGGGCCGTGAGGATCTGGGAGCCCGTGCCCTGGGTGATGTTCAGGGCGCGGCCCAGGCGGTCGGTGAGGAGGAGGGCCGCGGCACCCGTCGCCTCGTCCTCGTCGATGCCGTCGTCGCGGCCGGGGAAGGCGCGGGCCCGGATCCGGCCGGCCGGCTCGTCCAGCCAGGCCCAGGCGTAGATCCACTCCCCCTTCGGCGGCACGGGCAGGTCGTCGACCTCGGCGGCGCTCGCGTACTGGCGCAGGGTGCGCGGCGGCGCCCACTCCGCCCGCGCCTCGATCCAGCAGAACTCCCCGTCCTGCCGGGCGCCCATCACCCCGGCGGGGACGACCAGTTCGGGCACGTCGAGGAGCCAGGCGGTGCCGACGCAGGGGTGGCCGGCGAAGGGCAGGCGCAGGGTGGGGGTGTAGATGTCGATCACCCCGCGCTCGGGGTCGTCGACGAACACGGTCTCGCTGAACCCGAGCTTCGCGGCGAACTCCTGCCGCTCCTCGCGCTCGGGCATCACGGAGCCGTTGCGCACGACACCCAGTTCATTGCCGTACCCGCCACGGGGCCCGCAGAAGACGCGCACCACGTCGTAATCAGTCACGGGGGCATTCAAGCACCGTACGGGCGGCGAGGTCGTCCCAGGTCACGGTGCCACCGGCCAGGGGCCAGGTGAGGGTGGGGGCACCGTCGTACGGCAGGGAGGCCATCGTGTCGGCGTACCCGCGCTCCAGGGCCGCCCGCTGATGGGGAGCGGCCGGACGTTCCGCCCGCCGCCGGTACGCCTCGGTCAACTCGTCGGCGGTGCGCCGCCACTGCTCGTCGCCGGTCAGTCGTACGAGCTCCAGACACGGAGGTTCCCCTCCCTCCGCCAGCGCGGCGACTGCGCGGTCGTGGCCGTCGAGGATCAGCCAGCCGTCGAGGAAGGTGACCCACCACAGCAGTACGGGTGCCAGGGTGCCCTCGCGGACGTGCTTGCGGTACGCCTTCACGCGCGGGGCATCGGGCGGTGACAGCCGGCGCAGGGGAAGGACGCCGTGCCAGCCGCCGCCGCAGTACAGCTCCAGGCTGCCGCCAGGCCAGTCGCGCACCAGGTCCTCGGTCCAGATGCCCGGTGCGAAGGCGGACCGCGGGGACAGCTGCCAGCGCCCGTCGTGCACCGGGACACCGGGGGACTCCTCCAGCCAGTGGGCGTACCGGTGAGCCCAGCCGGCGGTCGATCGCTGGGCCGTGGAGCTCAGGGGCGGTAGTGGCGAACGGTAGGCGTCGAAGCGGTGGAGGGAGAGGTCACGGCAGCAGCCCTCGGTGTCCGCACGGCCCAGCAGCAACGGCCGGTCCTGCTGCCGCAGCAGCATCCGGCCCCCGTCCGCCGTCTCGCAACGCAGCGGGGGCGGGCCGGGCCGGCCCGAAACGGTCAGCACCAGCCCGCCTCCCGGCCGGGACTGTCTGTTCCACCTCGTCATGGGACCGAGTCTGGGTGACGGCCGGGACGGGCGGAAACCATTTCCGGGGTCGGCCCTCGGCCTCTCTCACAGTGCTCCCCCCTCCCAGGGAGGGCAGGGTGCCCCGGAAGCCCATCTGGGTTCGAAGAACTCCTCCCGGAAGATGTCCACCGCCGCCCTGAGCAGGGTGATGTCGATTTCCGGCCGGATGAAGCTCAGCCGCGCCAAGGTGTCGTCCATACGGAATTCGAGCAGTGTCCCGCCGGGTGCGCCCTCGACCCACTCCACCACTTCCATGGCATCGAAGTCGTTGTGGTCACTCAGGACGACGAGCGCGAAGTAGTCACGCCCCTGTACGGAAAAACGCCTCATAACCGCCCCTGGA
>NZ_NCTE01000473.1 GCF_002114215.1 Streptomyces sp. 13-12-16
GAGGTCCTCAAGGACCGGCAGCAGGCCGAGGAAGCCGTGATCCGCCTGGAACACGGACAGCCCATCCGCTTCGGCACCGACGGCTCCAAGGGCGTCGTCCGCGACCGCGCCACCGGCGACCTGAGCGTCGTCACCGTGACAGCGGACAACGAGGCCGACATCCTCGTCCACGACGCCCACTCCACCTCCCCCACCACCGCGTTCGCACTGTCCCGGCTCGCCGACCCCAACACCCTGCACAACACCCCGATCGGCGTCTTCCGCTCCGTCGACCGGCCCGTCTACGACACCCTCATGACCGACCAACTCGACACCGCCGTCGAACAGCACGGCAAGGGCGACCTCACCGCCCTGCTCACCGGCACCGACACCTGGACCGTCGTGGGCTGACTCCTGGCAGGAACCGGGACGGGACCCGGGTGCCCTACGGCGCCCGGGTCCCGTCGTACGCCTGCCGGGCGACGAGGACGTCGGCCATGCGCTTCTCGGTCCACAGCGCCAGGTCGCGCACCTGCTCGGCCGCCTCGCGGCCCAGGCCGGTGAGGGAGTAGTCGACGCGGGGCGGGATGACCGGTTTGGCGTCGCGGTGGACCAGGCCGTCGCGCTCCAGGGTCTGGAGGGTCTGGGTGAGCATCTTCTCGCTGACCCTGCCGATCGCCCGGCGCAGTTCGCTGAAGCGGTACGAGCGCTCCAGGAGCTGGATCAGCACGAGCACGCCCCAGCGACTGGTCACATGCTCCAGGACCAGCCGGTGCGGGCACATCTCCTCGCCGTCGGTCCACCGGACACCATCACTTACCGTCATGCCAGTACCTTACTTCAAAGTGGGTACTTTCCATTAGTTAGCGTAACTCCTAGGGTGAGTGACATACCCGCACACGCACCCCCACAGGAGTTCCGAACCATGAGCATCGTCGTCACCGGCGCCACCGGACACCTCGGCCGTCACGTCGTGGACCAGCTGCTGGAGAAGGTCCCGGCCGAGCAGATCACCGCCGTCGTCCGCAGCGCGGAGAAGGCCGCGGACCTCGCCGGGCGCGGGGTGCGGATCGCGGTCGCCGACTACAACGCCCCCGAGACCTTCGACGGCCTGTTCGCGGCCGGCGACAAGGTGCTGCTGGTCTCGGGCAACGAGTTCGACAAGGGCCGGGTGGGCCAGCACCGGGTCGTCATCGACGCCGCCGAGGCCGCCGGTGTCGCCCTGCTCGCCTACACCAGCGCGCCCGGCTCCCTGACCGCCGCGCTCGCCGACGACCACCGCGGCACCGAGGAGGCGCTGCTGGGGTCGGGCGTGCCGTACGTGCTGCTGCGCAACGGCTGGTACCACGAGAACTACACCGAGAACCTCGCCCCGGTGCTCGAGCACAACGCCGTCGTGGCCGCCGCCGGCGAGGGCCGGGTCTCCTCCGCCTCGCGGGCCGACTACGCGGCCGCCGCCGTCGCCGTGCTCACCGGCGAGGGGCACGAGAACAAGACGTACGAGCTGGGCGGCGACGAGGCGTGGAGCTTCGCCGAGTACGCGGCCGAGCTGAGCCGGCAGACCGGCAGGGAGATCGTCTACAACCCGGTCGCGCCCGAGGCGCTCACCGGCATCCTGGCCGGCGCCGGAGTGCCCGGGCCGATGGCCGCGGTCCTCGCGGGCGTGGACGTCTCGATCGAGAAGGGGGAGCTGGTCGTCGACAGCGGCGACCTGTCCCGGCTGGCCGGCCGCCCGACCACCCCGCTCGCCGAGGCCGTCGCCGCCGCGCTCAAGGGCTGACCCGGAGGGCCGCCGCCCCCGCCACCCCCGCGCGTCATGACCGTATGCCGGTACGGGCATGACACGCGGGGGTGTCCGGCGTTACCGTCGTCCGGCGAGCACCGCGCGCGCGTGCGCGGGCATCGTGGGAGATCAGGACACGCGTCGGACACGAAGGAGGGGCCCGTGACCGGGAAGTCGGCCGCAGAGCGGCGCATAGGACTGCTGAACGGCTTCGCGGCGTACGGGATGTGGGGACTCGTCCCCCTGTTCTGGCCCCTGCTCAAGCCCGCCGGGGCGGTGGAGATCCTGGCCCACCGGATGGTCTGGTCACTGTTCTTCGTGGCCGCCGCCCTGCTCTTCATACGCCGCTGGGCCTGGCTCGGCGAGCTGCTGCGACAGCCGCGCAGGCTGGCGCTGATCACGGTCGCCGCGGCGGTCATCACCGTGAACTGGGGCGTCTACATCTGGTCCGTGAACTCCGGGCACGTCGTCGAGGCCTCCCTCGGCTACTTCATCAACCCGCTGGTCACGATCGCGATGGGCGTGCTGCTGCTGAAGGAACGCCTGCGGCCCGCACAGTGGGCGGCGGTCGGGGTGGGCGCCGCTGCGGTGCTCGTCCTCACCGTCGGCTACGGCCAGCCGCCGTGGATCTCACTCTGTCTCGCCTTCTCCTTCGCCACGTACGGACTGGTGAAGAAGAAGGTCAACCTCGGCGGCGTCGAGTCGCTGGCCGCCGAGACCGCGGTCCAGTTCCTGCCCGCCCTCGGCTACCTGCTGTGGCTGGGCGCCCGGGGCGATTCCACGTTCGCCGCGGAAGGGGCCGGGCACGCCGCGCTGCTCGCCGCGACCGGCATCGTCACCGCGCTCCCCCTGGTCTGCTTCGGCGCCGCCGCGATCCGCGTCCCGCTGTCCACGCTGGGCCTGCTGCAGTACCTGGCGCCGGTCTTCCAGTTCCTGCTCGGGGTCCTCTACTTCAAGGAGGCCATGCCGCCCGAGCGCTGGGCCGGTTTCGCGCTGGTGTGGCTGGCGCTCGTCCTCCTCACCTGGGACGCGCTGCGCACCGCCCGCCGGGCCGCCCGAGCGCTCGCCGGGGAGACCGGCGTGCGCGGGGGCGGCGTCCCGGCCGACGCGGCGGACGCGG
>NZ_NCTE01000474.1 GCF_002114215.1 Streptomyces sp. 13-12-16
CCGGCAGCCGGTGGCGGACCCCGGCCCCTCCCTGCCCTCCGCCCCCACGGCCTCCCCGGACACCCCGTCCCCGCCCCCGTCCGCGAAGCCGTCCCCCGGGCACACCCCCGAGCGCACCCCGGACCGGGAGAACCCCGACCCCGAACCACAGGGCACCTCCTCCGCCACCGCCGCGCCCGGGACCACCGCCCGCGGCGAGCCGGCCGCCTGCCACGTCGACTACGACCTGGTCAACCAGTGGCCCGACGGCTTCCAGGCCACCGTCACCGTCACCACGCGGGAGCCCCTCGACTCCTGGCGCGTCGGCTTCGCCCTCCCCGACGGCCAGCGGATCACCCGGATGTGGGACGCCTCGCCCGACCAGGACGGCTCCCGGGTCACCGCCACCGCCGCCGACTACAACAAGTCGGTCGCCGCCGGCGGGAGACTCGCCTTCGGCTTCCTCGCGTCCCACGACGGCACGAACCACCCGCCGTCCGGCTTCACGCTCAACGGCCGCACCTGCGCGACCGTGTGACGCGGGAGTCCGGAAGAACAGGACGAGGGAGCCCGGAAAAACGAGTTGACGGGCCCGGGAGGCGGCGGGCTACTGTGACCGCGGATCACACGGTGGCCGTGCGCCGCCGTACCGGACCGTTCGTGGAGTGAGGAGGTGTCGACCGATGGCTGTCATTGCGCTGGGCGCTGCCCGCATTCAGGAATCCATCACGTCCACCTCCGTGGCCACCGGCTGACCTCACCCTTTCCTGTCCGCGTACGCGCGGCGGCCGGGGCCACCCACCTGAAGGGTCACCCCCTTGAGCTCCAGCTCCACCTCCACCTCCTCCGCGCTCGCCCCCTACGGCTGGGACGACGCCTGGGCGGACGCGTTCGCCCCCTACGACGCGGAAGGGCTGCTGCCCGGCCGCGTGATCCGGGTCGACCGCGGCCAGTGCGACGTCGTCACCGCCGGCGGCACCCTGCGCGCCGACACCGCCTTCGTCACCCCGCACGACCCCCTGCGGGTCGTCTGCACGGGCGACTGGGTCGCCGTCGAACCCGGCGGGAACCCCCGCTACGTCCGCGCGTACCTGCCCCGCCGCACCGCCTTCGTGCGCTCCACCTCCTCCAAGCGGTCCGAGGGGCAGATCCTCGCCGCCAACGTCGACCACGCCGTCGTCGCCGTCTCCCTCGCCGCCGAACTCGACCTGGCCCGGATCGAACGCTTCCTCGCGCTCGCCTGGGAGTCCGGGGCGCAGCCGGTGGTCGTCCTCACCAAGGCCGACCTGGTGCCGGACGCGGTGACCCGGGCGCACCTCGTCCAGGACGTGGAGACCAGCGCGCCGGGCGTGCCGGTGCTCACCGTCAGCGCGCGGGACGGGGACGGACTCGACGTCCTCACCGCGATCGTCGCCGGCGGCACGTCGGTGCTGCTCGGGCAGTCCGGCGCCGGCAAGTCCACCCTGGCCAACGCGCTCCTCGGCGAGGACGTGATGGACGTCCGGGCCATCCGGGACGTCGACGGCAAGGGCCGCCACACCACGACCACCCGCAACCTGCTGGCGCTGCCCGGCGGGGGAGTCCTCATCGACACACCGGGCCTCAGGGGCGTCGGCCTGTGGGACGCCTCCACCGGCGTCGGCCAGGTGTTCGCCGAGATCGAGGAGCTCGCCGAGCGCTGCCGGTTCCAGGACTGCGCCCACGAGAGCGAACCGGGCTGTGCCGTCCTCGACGCCATCGAGACCGGTGACCTGCCGCAGCGCCGCCTGGAGAGCTACCGCAAGCTGCTCCGGGAGAACCAGTACATCGTCGCCAAGACCGACGCCAGGCTCCGCGCGGAGCTCCGCAAGGACTGGAAGCGCAAGGGCGCCATCGGCAAGGCGGCGATGGAGGCCAAGCGGGGCCGCCTGCGGTAGCACACCTCCATGTCCGATTTCCGCCAGCCGGGGCTCCCCGGCCGGCGGAGACTGGACGGTATGAAGGACGAGGACAGCAGGTACGAGGCGGTGCGCAGCCGGGACGCCCGGTTCGACGGCGCGTTCTTCTTCGCCGTGGAGACGACCGGCATCTACTGCCGGCCGAGCTGCCCCGCCGTCACCCCGAAGCGGCACAACGTGCGGTTCTTCGCGACCGCCGCCGCCGCGCAGGGCTCCGGGTTCCGCGCCTGCCGGCGCTGCCGCCCGGACGCCGTGCCCGGCTCCG
>NZ_NCTE01000475.1 GCF_002114215.1 Streptomyces sp. 13-12-16
CGCCGGTCGCCCACGGGTCGTCGGCGGGAGCGCCACCGCCCTGCTGGCCACCGCCGGGGCCGCCGCCCCAGCCGCCGCCACCCTGGCCGCCACCGCCGCCGTAGCCGCCACCACCCTGCTGACCACCGCGACCGGTGGTCTTGGTGACCTTGGCCGTGGCGTTGCGCAGGCTGGCGCCGACTTCCTCGACGTCCAGCTCGTAGACCGTGCGCTTGACGCCCTCACGGTCCTCGTAGGACCGCTGCTTCAGCCGGCCCTGCACAATGACGCGCATGCCTCGCTGGAGCGACTCGGCGACGTTCTCCGCCGCCTGACGCCAGACCGAGCAGGTCAGGAACAGGCTCTCGCCGTCCTTCCACTCGTTCGTCTGACGGTCGAAGGCGCGGGGGGTCGACGCGACACGGAACTTCGCGACGGCCGCACCGGACGGGGTGAAGCGCAGCTCGGGGTCGTCGACAAGATTGCCGACGACCGTGATGACGGTCTCGCCTGCCATGGGGAACCTCTCGGCGGGTTTGCTGCTGGCTGCTTGTGCTGCTACTCGACTCCCGGGACCGGCTGAGCGGGAGAGCTCAGTGGGTCTCGGGGCGGAGGACCTTGGTCCGGAGGACCGACTCGTTCAGGTTCATCTGGCGGTCGAGCTCCTTGACGACCGCAGGCTCGGCCTGCAGGTCGATGACCGAGTAGATGCCCTCGGGCTTCTTCTTGATCTCGTACGAGAGACGACGACGGCCCCAGGTGTCGACCTTCTCGACCTTTCCGCCGCCGTCACGGACGACAGAGAGGAAGTTCTCGATCAGCGGGGAGACAGCGCGCTCCTCGGTGTCGGGGTCGAGGATGACCATCACCTCGTAGTGACGCATGTGGAACCCACCTCCTTTGGACTCAGCGGCCACGGTCGTTCCGTGGCAGGAGGGTCGTGATGCGTTGCCGCAACGATGCCTGTCAGTAAAACAGCCGCCACTGACAATCGAGGCCGGGCGGCGATCTCCCAGGCCGGCCGGGACGGACCGTGGCCCTTCCCCGACTCGCCTGGCTCTGTCCGGACAGAGACCGGTGCGGACGGTACAGAGTACCCGCACAGCGGCTTCCGGTTGAAATCCGGCCGTGGGGACAGTCAATCTGTACACATCGGGTGTGTACGGCGCTACGATCCGCCGCCTTTCGCAGGAGGTGCCCCATGGCACAGGCATTGCGACCCAACACCGCCGGAGGCCTTTTCGCCACGGACGGCAAACCCCACCCGCTCCAGGACGCCCTCATGGCGGTGACCCTGGTGCTGGGCATCACGTCCTTCATCACGGCGATGTTCCACCACCTGCACCTGCTCAGTTCCTGGACCGGCCTGGTGGGGATCCTCACCGGCGCGTACGGCCAGTGGATCTCGGTGACGACCCGCGAGCGATTCGGTCTCGTCCTGGGTCTGGGTGCCGCGGCGGTCGGGTTCTTCCTGGGCATGGCGCACGGGGGCCTCTTCGGCGGTCTCTTCGACTGACGTCGGGCACCCCCTCTTTCGAACATCGCCGAACGCTCCGGCCGGCGACGGGCCGGGGCGAAGGTCCCGTGCGCCCAACCGGGGCGCCCCCGAGGCGCAGTAGGCTTCGCGCGAGAGCCGGAGCCCCTGAACCCATGGGGACACACCAGCCCGAGGAGCGCCCCGAATGAGCCTGACCCTGAGGACCATCAGCCGAGAGCAGCATCTGGCCTACATCCAGAGTCTGCCGTCGGCGAGTCACATGCAGGTCCCGGCCTGGGCTGATGTCAAGGCGGAATGGCGCTCGGAGAACCTCGGCTGGTTCGACGACCGGACCGGCGAGATGGTCGGCGCGGGTCTTGTCCTCTACCGGCAGCTGCCCAAGATCAAGCGCTACCTCGCCTATCTGCCCGAGGGCCCGGTCATCAACTGGTTCGCGCCGAACCTCCAGGAGTGGATCGAGCCGATGCTCGCCCACCTGAAGCAGCAGGGCGCGTTCTCGGTGAAGATGGGCCCGCCGGTGATCATCCGGCGCTGGGAGGCCGCGACCATCAAGAAGGGCATCCAGGACCAGGACGTGAAGCGTCTGCGCGACCTGGAGGCCGACTTCATCGAGCCCCGCGCCTTCGAGGTCGCCGACAAGCTGCGCCGCATGGGCTGGCAGCAGGGCGAGGACGGCGGCGCCGGCTTCGGGGACGTCCAGCCCCGCTACGTCTACCAGGTGCCGCTGGCCAACCGCGCCCTGGAAGAGGTCCACAAGAACTTCAACCAACTGTGGCGCCGCAACATCAAGAAGGCGGAGAAGGCCGGTGTCGAGGTCGTCCAGGGCGGCTACAACGACCTGCCCGAGTGGCAGCGGCTGTACGAGATCACGGCTGTGCGCGACCACTTCCGGCCCCGTCCGCTGTCGTACTTCCAGCGCATGTGGTCGGCCCTCAACACCGAGGACCCCAACCGCATGCGGTTGTACTTCGCCCGGCACAACGGTGTGAACCTGTCCGCGGCGACGATGCTGATCGTCGGCGGGCACGTCTGGTACTCCTACGGCGCCTCCGACAACATCGGCCGCGAGGTCCGGCCCTCGAACGCGATGCAGTGGCGGATGCTGCGCGACGCCTACGCGCTCGGCGCGACCGTCTACGACCTGCGCGGCATCTCCGACTCGCTGGACGAGACCGACCACCTCTTCGGTCTGATCCAGTTCAAGGTGGGCACCGGCGGCCAGGCCGCCGAGTACCTCGGCGAGTGGGACTTCCCGCTGAACAAGCTGCTCCACAAGGCGCTCGACATCTACATGTCGCGCCGCTGACCTCCGCTTCGCCGCTTCGGCGGCTCCATTCGCTCCCATACCTCTGATACACCGCAGCCACGAGAAAGGTTCCAGGTCCGGCCATGGCGCTCACGCTCTACGTCGACACCGCGCGCTGGCGGGCGCACCACAAGCACGTGCAGGAGCAGTTCCCGGGGCTGGTCCCGGTCTGCAAGGGCAACGGCTACGGCTTCGGCCACGAGCGGCTGGCCGAGGAGGCCACCCGGCTGGGCTCGGACGTCCTCGCCGTCGGCACGACGTACGAGGCCGCCCGGATCAAGGACTGGTTCGGCGGTGACCTGCTGGTGCTGACGCCGTACCGGCGCGGCGAGGAGCCGGTGCCGCTGCCCGACCGGGTCATCCGCTCGGTGTCGTCCGTCGACGGCGTGTACGGCCTGGTCGGCGCCCGGGTGGTCATCGAGGTGATGTCCTCGATGAAGCGGCACGGCATCAGCGAGCAGGACCTGCCCCAGCTGCACTCCGCGATAGAGAACGTCCGGCTGGAGGGCTTCGCCATCCATCTGCCGCTGGACCGCACCGACGGCTCGGACGCCGTCGAGGAGGTCATCGGCTGGATGGACCGCCTGCGGGCGGCCCGTCTCCCGCTGCACACCATGTTCGTGAGCCATCTCAAGGCCGACGACCTCGCCCGGCTGCAGCAGCAGTTCCCGCAGACCCGCTTCCGCGCCCGGATCGGCACCCGGCTCTGGCTGGGGGACCACGAGGCCACCGAGTACCGGGGCGCCGTCCTGGACGTCACGCGCGTCGCCAAGGGCGACCGGTTCGGCTACCGGCAGCAGAAGGCCGCCTCCGACGGCTACCTGGTGGTCGTGGCGGGCGGTACGTCGCACGGAGTGGGCCTGGAGGCCCCCAAGGCCCTGCACGGGGTCATGCCGCGGGCCAAGGGCGTCGCCCGCGCCGGCCTCGCCACGGTCAACCGCAACCTCTCGCCGTTCGTCTGGGGTGGCAAGCAGCGCTGGTTCGCCGAACCGCCGCACATGCAGGTGTCGATCCTGTTCGTGCCCGCGGACGCGCCGGAACCGACGGTGGGCGAGGAGCTGGTGGCCCATCTCAGGCACACCACCACGCAGTTCGACCGGCTCGTCGACCGCTGACGGCGAGAAGCCCTCCACGCGCTGACAGCGAGAAGGCCGTACACGGTTCTCCCGTGTACGGCCTTTCCCGCGCCCCGAGGAGGCGTCACCCTCCGCTTTGTTCGCTCAGAGCGAACCGCCGGTGGTTTCCGTCCTGCCCCATTCGACCGGAGGCCCCTCGAAGTGGGCCGCGTGACGAGCGGGACGAGCCGCCGGCCCGAACACGAACACGTCCTCGGCCCCGTCCAGCACCCCGCCCGAGGGATCGTCGTCACCGGACCGGCGCACCGGGTCCCGCTCCGGCATCAGGATGTCGCGCAGGACCATGGCACACAGGTAGAGCGTCCCCAGCAGATGCACGCCGATCGCCCAGTGGTAGCCGTCGGTGGGCAGTCCCTTGTGGGCGTCGCCGCTGGTCGTGTAGGCGAGGTACATCCAGATGCCCAGGAAGTACGCCACCTCGCAGGCCTGCCAGACGAGGAAGTCCCGCCACTTCGGCCGGGCGAGGGCCGCCAGCGGCACCAGCCACAGGACGTACTGCGGCGAGTAGACCTTGTTGGTGAGGATGAACGCCGCGACGATCAGAAAGGCGAGCTGGGCGAAACGCGGGCGGCGGGGGGCCGTGAGCGCGAGGGCCGCGACACCCACGCAGCACAGCAGCATCAGCGCCGTGGCGAGCGTGTTGACCGTGTCGGTGCTCAACGGGTCGTCCGAGTTCTGCGCCAGGATCAGCCAGAAGGATCCGAAGTCGACGCTTCGCTCCTGGCTGAACGTGTAGAACTTCGACCAGCCGTCGAACGCGAAGAGCATCACGGGCCCGTTCACGACGAGCCAGGCGACGGCCGCGCCGCCCAGGGCCCTGCCGTACGCCCGCCATCGTCCCGCGCGCCAGCACAGCACCAGCAGCGGCCCGAGCAGCAGCACGGGGTAGAGCTTGGCGGCCGTGGCGAGCCCGAGGAGGACACCGAAGGCGAGGGAGCGCCCCCGCGACCACATCAGCATCGCGGCGGCCGTCAGAGCGATCGCCAGCAGGTCCCAGTTGATGGTCGCGGTCAGCGCGAAGGCCGGTGCCAGGGCGACCAGCAGGCCGTCCCAGGGTCGCCGCGCGTGCGTACGGGTCACGCAGACGGCGATGACGGCCGCGCACGCCATGAGCATCCCGGCGTTGACCATCCAGTACCACTGTTCCTGGTCCTGGATGCTGCCGCTGCCGGGGGTGAGCCAGGCGGCGACCTCCATGAACAGACCGGTCAGCACCGGGTACTCGAGGTACTCCATGTCCCCGGGGAGCCTGTCGAAGTACGGCACCAGTCCGTCGGCGAAGCCGCGTCCCTGGTAGAGGTGCGGGATGTCCGAGTAGCACGCGTGCGTGTACTGGGAGCTGGCGCCGAAGAACCAGGCGCCGTTGTAGCAGGGCGCCTTCTGCACCAGGCCGAGGGCGAACATGCCGATCGCCACGAGCGCGATCACTCGCACCGGGGTCCACCAGGAGGTCCCGGTCAGAGCGCGCCGTCCGAGCGGACCGCCGATCAGCTCGCTGCCGGCCGCGGCGACCCGGTCCTCCTCGGTCGGCCGCACCGGTTCCGGCTCGTGGACGCTCGCTTGCGTCGATTCTCCACTGGGCATGCCGCACATCCTGCCGTACATGACCGGGGATACGCCGAGGGCCGCCGCACCCGGAGGTACGGCGGCCCATGTTTCACGTGAAACACCCAAGCCGGGCTATAGGTCGGCTAACCGGCCGGGCCTCCGAAGAGACCGCCTCCGTTGCCGTTGCCTCTGCTGTTTCCGGTGTCGCTGCTTGCCGTGGGATCCGGCGAACTGGTCGCCCCTCCGTCCGTGCCGCCGTTGTCCGTACCACCGTTGTCCGTGCCACCCGTGTCCTCCTCACCCTCGTCTTCGCAGTTGAAGTCGAACGGCCCGCACGTGGCGGTGTTGGTCGGTGGCGGCGGCGTGGTCTCGGTCTGCGTGGGCGACGGAGGCGCCGTCGGCGTCTCCTTCTCCTCTTCCTCCTCGGTCTCCGTGGCGGTCGGGGTGGGAGACGGCGCTCCGATCCCGTCCGCGACCTCGCCGATCTTCTCGGCCTTGGGGAATCCGGGGTCCTCCTCGCCCTTCAGGGCGACCTTCATGTACTCGGTCCAGATCTGCGTGGGAACGTCACCACCGTGGATGGAGTCCTCACCCGCCGTGCCGTTCATGGAGAGCAGCTCGTGGTCCTTGGGGTCCTCGCGGAACATCCCGACCGAGGTCGCGAGCTGCTGGGTGTAGCCGACCCACCACGCGGACTTGTTCTTGTCGGTCGTACCCGTCTTGCCGGCCGCCGTACGCCCCAGTGCCTGCGCCTTGTAACCGGTACCGTTCTCGATCACGTTCTCGAGGATGTCGGTGATGTTGTGCGCCACGTTCTCGGGCATCGCCTGCGTGACCCGCGGCTTCTCGAAGCCGGGCAGTTCCGACCCCTTGTGCTTGACGGCGGTCACCGAGTACGGGTCGGCCTGCTTGCCGGATGCCGCGAAGGTCGCGTAGGCGTCGGCCATCCGGATCGCGCTGGGGGTCGACGTACCCAGGGCGAACGACGCGTTGAGGTCGGCGAAGCTGTCCTTCAGAATGCCGGACTTCCGGGCGACCTCCGCCACGTTCTTCATCCCCACGTCCATGCCGAGCTGCACGAAGGGGGTGTTGACGGACTGCTCCATCGCCTTGCGCAGGGTGATGTAACCCCACTTGTAGTCGGTCTCGTTCTCCTGGTAGAAGGGCGTGTTGTCCTTCTTGAGGACGAGGGAGCCGTCGTTCTCCCTGATCTGCAGGTGGTCGTTGCCGTTGTACTTGCTGAGCGGCGAGACACCCTCACCGTTCGTCTTGTACGTGCCGTGATGCATCGCGGCAGCCAGCACGAACGGCTTCCACGTCGAGCCGACGGGGACACCCGAGGTGTCCGCGTTGTTGTTGAAGTGGCCGTTCTCGAAGCCGGCACCGCCGTAGAGAGCGACGATCGCACCGTCGTTGGGCTTCACCGACGCCGCGCCGAACTGGACGTGCTGGTCCTCCTCGCGCTTCTTCGGGTCGAGCTTCTCCTTCTCGACCTTCTGCACGGCCTTGGCCAGCGCCTCGACCTTGTCCTTCTCGAAGGTCGTGTAGATCTGGTAGCCGCCCTGGTCGAACTGCGCCTCCGCGATGTCGGAGTTCTTCAGGACGTAGCGCTTCGCCGTGTCGACGAGATAGCTGATCTGGCCGGTCATGCCCTTGATCGCCTTACGGCCCTGCGGCTCGGGGTACCCCTTGATCGCCTTCTGGTACTCGGCGTCCGAGAGGTGGTCGTCGCCGTGCATCTGCTCGAGGATCCAGCTCCAGCGCTCCTCGGACCGCTCGCGGTTCTTCTCGGCGGTGGCGGAGGGGTCGAGGTTCGTGTTGCCCGCCGGGTCGTAGTACGTCGGTCCCTTGAGCAGGGCGGCGAGGAAGGCGCACTCGCTGGGCGTGAGATCGACCGCGTCCTTGCCGTAGTAGGTCTGGGCGGCGGCCTGGATGCCGTAGGCGCCACGACCGTAGTACGAGGTGTTCAGGTAACCCTGGAGAATCTCGGCCTTGGACATCTTGGTGCCCACCTTGATCGAGATGAACATCTCCTTGAACTTCCGGGAGACCGTCTGGTCCTGGCTCAAGTAGGTGTTCTTCACGAACTGCTGGGTGATCGTCGAGCCACCCTGGGTGTCACCGCCCGTGGCCATGTTGCCGAGCGCACGGGCGATACCCATGGGGTCGATGCCCGAGTCGTCGTAGAAGCTCTTGTTCTCGGCCGAGATCACCGCCCACTGCATGGCCTCGGGGATGCGGTCGATCGTGACGTTCTGCCGGTTCTGCCCGCTGCCGGTGGCGACCATCTGGGTGCCGTCGGCCCAGTAGTACACGTTGTTCTCGGACAACGCCGCGGCGTTCTCCTCGCTGGGCACGCTCACCATCGCGTACCCGATACCCGCCACGGCGACCAGGCTTCCGAAGAACGCGATGCACAGGCCGGACACGAACTTCCAGGACGGCGTCCAGCGGCGCCAGCCTTCCTTGCCGGAGCGCGGGTAATCGATGATCCGCTTCTTGCCGGGAGGGGCCGAACGTCCCCCGCCCCGGCCGGGGCCGGCGGCACCGGCACGGCGGCCCCCGCCTCTTTGTGCCGCGCGTCGCGCCTCGGCGCGACTGCTGTACGTATGTCCCTCATCCCCCGGGCCACGGGAGCCCGACCCATAGGAATCGGACGGAGATCCGGTGGCGCCTCGCGGTGCCGCGCGGCGGCCGGAGGACGAGCCGGACTGGCCGCGTCGGGCCGCGGCACGTCCGCCTCCCTGCGGCTGCGGCGGTTTGCGACGGTGCTCGCTCATCGAACGACTACTCCTCGGGCAGGCGCACCCTTGCGCGCCTGGAAACGGCGGCTGGTTTCCGGTCCCCCCGAAGTACGGATGCGGCGCTTCCCGCATTCACCCGTACTGCACCGGGGAGCAAGACGTCCCCAGGCGTCACTCGGTTCCCGGTGGTGTGCATGGCGCACAGACTACGCACCGTCAAAACCCGCCGAGCACAGAAGTTCACCTCAAATCAGGCAACTTGCTCCCTATCAATCGACGATGTGATCCCGTTCACCTTTCTGCCCCTTGTCGCATCCGGAAGGCCGTTCTATCGTCGTGATGTATCGAGTCGATACATCAGCTCGGCATAAAGGCGGCGACGAGCCGCACATGAGCCCGTCACGGCACGACCGCGGCAGAGGGGAGGCGACGATGAGCCGGCGTTCCGGGATCCTCGAGTTCGCCGTACTCGGCCTGCTCCGCGAATCCCCGATGCACGGTTACGAGCTGCGGAAACGACTCAATACGTCACTGGGTGTGTTCCGTGCGTTCAGCTACGGAACGCTCTACCCCTGCCTCAAGACGCTGCTCGCCAACGGCTGGTTGATCGAGGAACCGGGGAACACCACCGAGGACGCCCTCGCCGCCCCGCTCGCGGGGCGCCGCGCCAAGATCGTCTACCGGTTGACGGCGGAGGGTAAGGAGCACTTCGAGCAGCTGCTCTCCCAGACGGGGCCGGACGCGTACGAGGACGAGACCTTCGCCGCGCGGTTCGCCTTCTTCGGGCAGACGTCGCGTGACGTGCGCATGCGCGTACTCGAAGGCCGCCGCAGCCGGCTGGAGGAACGCCTCGAGAAGATGCGCGCCTCCCTGACCCGGACCCGGGAGCGCCTCGACGACTACACGCTCGAGCTCCAGCGCCACGGAATGGAGTCCGTGGAGCGCGAAGTGCGCTGGCTGAACGAGCTCATCGAGAGCGAGCGGGCCGGGCGGGACCTGAAGGGATCCGCCACCGGGGGGCCCGCTCAGCAGGACACCACATCTGGAGCGACGGGCGGCCTGCCCCGGACCGGGGACGACCCCCGGCCGGATACGCCCGACGACACCGCCACGTGAGACCCCCTGAAGGGCCTCACTCGTACACACAGGGAGCAACCGGAATGGGTTCGGTTCGCGTAGCCATCGTCGGCGTGGGCAACTGCGCCGCATCGCTGGTGCAGGGCGTCGAGTACTACAAGGACGCCGACCCGGCGTCCAAGGTCCCGGGCCTGATGCACGTCCAGTTCGGCGACTACCACGTCCGTGACATCGAGTTCGTCGCCGCCTTCGACGTGGACGCCAAGAAGGTCGGCCTGGACCTCGCGGACGCCATCGGCGCCTCCGAGAACAACACCATCAAGATCTGCGACGTGCCGAACAGCGGCGTGCAGGTCCAGCGCGGCCACACCCTCGACGGTCTCGGCAAGTACTACCGGGAGACCATCGAGGAGTCCGCCGAGACCCCGGTCGACGTCGTCCAGGTCCTCAAGGACAAGCAGGTCGACGTCCTCGTCTGCTACCTGCCCGTCGGCTCCGAGGACGCGGCGAAGTTCTACGCCCAGTGCGCCATCGACGCCAAGGTCGCCTTCGTCAACGCCCTCCCGGTCTTCATCGCCGGCACCAAGGAGTGGGCGGACAAGTTCACCGAGGCGGGCGTCCCGATCGTCGGTGACGACATCAAGTCCCAGGTCGGCGCCACCATCACGCACCGCGTGATGGCGAAGCTGTTCGAGGACCGCGGTGTCGTCCTGGACCGCACGATGCAGCTGAACGTCGGCGGCAACATGGACTTCAAGAACATGCTCGAGCGCGACCGGCTCGAGTCCAAGAAGATCTCCAAGACGCAGGCCGTCACCTCGCAGATCCCCGACCGGGACCTCGGCGAGAAGAACGTCCACATCGGCCCGTCCGACTACGTGGCCTGGCTGGACGACCGCAAGTGGGCCTACGTCCGCCTGGAGGGCCGCGCGTTCGGTGACGTCCCGCTGAACCTGGAGTACAAGCTCGAGGTCTGGGACTCCCCGAACTCCGCCGGTGTCATCATCGACGCCCTGCGCGCCGCGAAGATCGCCAAGGACCGGGGCATCGGCGGCCCGATCCTCTCGGCGTCCTCGTACTTCATGAAGTCCCCGCCGGTGCAGTACTTCGACGACGAGGCCCGCGAGAACGTCGAGAAGTTCATCAAGGGTGAGGTCGAGCGCTAGGACCTCCCCACTGTGGGCAGTTGAGGGTCTCCGGGTCACATGGCCCGGAGACCCTCTCCGTATGTGAGGCTGTGCCCCATGGCCGTCGTCCGTGACCTGCGCGTCCTGCTGCGTCTCCAGGGCTTCAGACGCCTGCTCGCCGTCCGGCTGCTCTCCCAGGGCGCCGACGGCGTCTTCCAGGTCGCGCTCGCCGCCTACGTGGTCTTCTCCCCCGAGAAGCAGACGTCGGCCGTGGCGATCGCCTCCGCGATGGCGGTTCTGCTCCTCCCGTACTCCGTGGTCGGCCCCTTCGCGGGAGTCCTCCTGGACCGCTGGCGCCGCCGCCAGGTCTTCCTCTACGGCAATCTGCTGCGCGCCCTGATGGCCTCGGTGACCGCCCTCCTGATCCTCGTCCGGGTACCCGACTGGCTCCTCTTCGTCGCCGCCCTGTGCGTCACCGGCGTCAACCGCTTCGTCCTCGCCGGGCTGTCCGCCGCGCTGCCGCGCGTGGTGGACAGCGAACGGCTGGTCGTCGCCAACTCCCTGTCCCCGACCGCCGGGACGCTCGCCGCGACCGCGGGCGGCGGGCTCGCCTTCGTCGTCCGTCTGGTCGTCGCCGACTCCGACGCGGCCGTGGTGCTCGTGGGTGCCGCGCTGTACCTGTGCGCGGCCGTGGCATCGCTGCGCATGGCGAAGGAACTGCTCGGTCCCGACCGGGCCCTGGTACGTCCCCGGCTGGCCACGGCACTCACCGGAACCGCTCGTGACCTGATGGCGGGCGTACGGCACCTCGCCGCGCCCCGACGCAGGGAGGCCGCCTGGGCGCTCACCGCGATGTCGCTCATGCGGTTCTGCTACGGCGCGATGCTCGTCATGCTGCTGATGCTCTGCCGGTACGCCCTGACGTCGACCACCGACGAGGGACTCGCCCTGCTGGGGCTGGCGCTGGGGGTGTCCGGCGCCGGCTTCTTCGCCGCGGCCGTCCTCACGCCCTGGGCCGCGGGGCGGTTCGGTCCCGGACGCTGGATCGCGGTGTGCGCCGCGGCGGCGGCCGTACTGGAGCCGGCGTTCGGTCTGCCCTTCGCCTCCGGCCCCTTGCTGGCCGGGGCGTTCGTCCTGGGCCTGACCACCCAGGGCGCGAAGATCGCCACGGACACCATCGTCCAGTCCTGTGTCGACGACGACTTCCGCGGCCGGATCTTCTCCGTGTACGACGTCCTGTTCAACGTGGCCTTCGTCGGCGCCGCGGGAGTGGCCGCCCTGATGCTCCCGCCGGACGGCCGATCGGTCCCGCTGGTGGTAACGATCGCCGTTACCTACGGAGCGGTAGCTGTGGCTATGGCCCGTTTTGAGCGTCAGTAAGTGTCACATCAACGACACAGAGCCTTATTGGGCTACGGAGTTGTCAGTGCGGGCCGGTAGCTTACGTGCGTCTTATCAGCGCATCTTTTGCGCCACGCATCCATGCTTCAGGGGGACTCTCACGTGACCACTCCGCCACCTCAGGGCAACCCGTTCGCACAGGGCCAGCAGCAGGGGCAGAACCCCTACGCGCAGGGCCAGCCGGACCCCACGCCGTATGCCCCAGTACAGCCGCAGCAACCCAAGCGCGACATCAAGCAGTACCTGCGTATCGGGCTGACCGTCGTAGTTCTGATCTCCGTGGGCATCGGATGGTACGTGAACCGCAACGCCGAGGATGCGAAGAAGCTGGCGGTCGGCGACTGCATGTACAACAAGGGGAGCGACAACGATCCGGATGTCGTCCAGGTCGACTGCGGCGACGCCAAAGCCACCCACACGGTACTGAAGAAGGCCGACGGCGCTCTGGTCCCTCAGCTCACCTGCCAGAGCGTGGAAGGTACGACGGCCACCTTGACCTGGGAGGAGACCGGCGACTCCTTCACCCTGTGTCTGGGGGACAACAAGTAGTCGTCGATCCACATGGATGAGGGGTGATGTTTCACGTGAAACATCACCCCTCATCGCGCACTCACCCCTGTCCGACCCACCACTCCTTGAGTGCCGCCACCGCCGCGTCGTACTCCATCGGGCCGTTCTCCAGACGGAGTTCCAGCAGGTGCTTGTACGCCTGGCCGACGGCCGGGCCCGGCTCGACGCCGAGGATCTCCATGATCTGGTTCCCGTCGAGGTCCGGGCGGATGGCGTCCAGTTCCTCCTGCTCCTGAAGCTGGGCGATCCGCTCCTCCAGGCCGTCGTACGCACGTGAGAGCGCCGAGGCCTTGCGCTTGTTGCGGGTCGTGCAGTCCGAACGGGTCAGCTTGTGGAGCCGGCCGAGGAGCGGTCCGGCGTCACGGACATAGCGGCGCACGGCGGAGTCCGTCCACTCTCCCGTGCCGTAGCCGTGGAAGCGCAGGTGGAGCTCGACGAGACGCGAGACGTCCTTCACCAGTTCGTTGGAGTACTTGAGCGCCGTCATGCGCTTCTTGGTCATCTTCGCCCCGACCACCTCGTGGTGGTGGAACGAGACACGGCCGTCCTTCTCGAAGCGGCGCGTGCGCGGCTTGCCGATGTCGTGCAGCAGGGCCGCCAGGCGAAGGGTCAGGTCGGGGCCGTCCTCCTCCAGGGCCATCGCCTGCTCCAGGACGATCAGCGTGTGGTCGTAGACGTCCTTGTGCCGGTGGTGCTCGTCCCGTTCCAGGTGCAGGGCCGGCAGCTCGGGCAGCACGTATGCGGCGATCCCGGTGTCCACGAGCAGGGACAGGCCCTTGCGCGGGTGCGTGGAGAGGATCAGCTTGTTCAGCTCGTCCCGTACGCGCTCGGCGGAGACGATCTCGATGCGCCCGGCCATCTCCTTCATCGCCGTGACGACCTCGGGTGCCACCTCGAAGTCGAGCTGGGCGGCGAAACGGGCGGCCCGCATCATGCGCAGCGGATCGTCCGAGAAGGACTCCTCGGGCGTGCCCGGGGTGCGCAGTACCCGAGCGGCCAGATCGGCGCGACCGCCGTGCGGATCGATGAACCGCTTCTCCGGCAGGGCGACGGCCATCGCGTTCACCGTGAAATCGCGGCGGACCAGGTCCTCCTCGATGGAGTCGCCGTACGACACCTCCGGCTTGCGCGAGGTTCGGTCGTACGCTTCCGAACGATAGGTGGTCACCTCGATCTGGAAGCTCCGGTCGGCGTCCCCGACGCGGGCCTCCTTCTGTGCGCCGACCGTGCCGAAGGCGATCCCGACGTCCCAGAGGGCGTCCGCCCAGGGGCGCATGATCTTCAGCACGTCCTGCGGACGGGCGTCGGTCGTGAAGTCCAGATCGTTGCCGAGGCGGCCGAGCAGCGCATCCCGCACCGAGCCGCCCACCAGGGCGAGTGAGAACCCGGCCTCCTGGAAGCGGCGGGCGAGGTCGTCGGCGACAGGGGCGACCCGCAGCAGTTCACTCACGGCGCGGTCCTGCGCCTGGCTCAGGGCACTGGTCTCTTCGTTGGCGTTCGGCACAACAGAAGAGGGTACGTGGCCCGAACCGCCAAGGGCTCCCTCAATAACGCGCGCGGACACCCCGGCCGATACGCGGACAAGCCCATGCCCCCGATCTTGTGGACCGGTCCGCGGCACTTCCTCCCAGCGCACCTCGTTACCATGCGTGGACGCACATTCCGACGAACACTGACGAAGACGAGGGACGGGCGAGCGCGTGGCCGAGGCGGCAGACTTCCAGGGGACGAGTCCCTCACCTGCCCGCCGCTGGCTGCGGCGCACCGGAGCCCTGCTCACCGGAGTGCCCCTGCTGACGGGGCTCCTCCAGCTGCCCGCCGCGCCCCCCGCGGACGCCGCGGGGGCGGACGCGCCGCAGGCCGCCTCCGGCGCGGGCTCGGTCTCCGTCTCGGTCGACACCCTCACCCCCGGCGCCCCCGCCGAGGACGACACCGTCACCGTGTCCGGAACGGTGACCAACAAGGGCAAGCAGACCGTCACCGACGCCCACGTGGGGCTGCGTGTGGGTCCGCTGCTGAACACCCGCTCGAGCATCGACAGCGTCGCCAAGAACAGCACCGACGTGCAGAACGCCTTCGGCTCGGAGGTCGGCGACAAGTACGCCGAGGAATTCGACAAGCTCACCCCCGGCGTCTCGCGTCCCTTCACCATCTCGGTGCCGGTGAACAAACTGGACCTCGGGCAGGACGGCGTCTACCAGCTGACCGTCGCGCTCTCCGGGCAGACTTCCGCGCAGCAGTGGGAGCAGGTCCTCGGCGTCCAGCGGACGTTCCTGCCGTGGCAGCCCGACGCAGCCGGCACGAAGACGAAGACGACGTTCCTGTGGCCTCTGATCTCCACCGTCCACATGACGGCGGAGACGGGTTCGGACGAGCAGCAGACGCCGGTCTTCCACGACGACGACCTCGCCAAGGAGATCTCTCCGGGCGGCCGGCTGGACCGGATGGTGGCGCTGGGCAAGGACCTCGACGTCACCTGGGTGATCGATCCGGACCTGCTGGCGTCCGTCGAGGCGATGACCGACCGTTACGAGGTACCCGGCGAGGGTGACGACACCGTCGTCGGCAGCCACCAGGCGGTCGCCAAGCGCTGGCTCACCGAGGTGCAGGAGGCCGTGGCGGACAAGGAGGTCGTCGCGCTGCCGTTCGGCGACCCCGACCTGGCCTCCCTCGCCCACAACGGCACCTCCGTCAGCGGCTCGCTGAGCCACCTCAAGGAAGCCACCGACGTCGCCTCCAGCACCGTCGACGCGATCCTCCACGTCAAGCCCAGCACGGACTTCGCCTGGCCCGTCGACGGCGCCGTCGACCCCTCCATCGTCAAGGTCGCCACATCCGCCGGAGCCGACAAGGTGATCGCCCGCAGCGACACCTTCGAGGAGACCGACGGCCTGTCGTACACGCCCTCCGCGCCCCGGCCCATCGGCGGCGGCACCACGGCCGTCGTCGCGGACGCGCGGCTGTCCACGGCGTTCCGGGGCGACATGACCAAGGCCTCCACCTCCACGCTCGCGGTGCAGCGGTTCCTGGCCCAGAGCCTGACCCTCGGCCTGCAGACGGGGAAGCAGCGCAGCGTCGTCGTCGCGCCGCAGCGCACGCCGTCCGCGAGCCAGGCCCAGACGATGGCCGAGGCGCTCACGATCCTCCAGGACGGCACCTGGTCCGAGTCCCAGGGCCTCGTGGCTGCCGCCAAGGCCCAGCCGGACCCCGCCGCCACCACCAGGGTCCCCCCGGCCTCCGCGTACCCCTCCTCCCTGCGCAAGCACGAGCTGCCGCGGACGACGTTCGAGCAGATCGCCAGGACCCAGGCCAAGCTCGACAAGTTCAAGGTGATCCTCTCCGACCAGTCCCGGGTGGTGACCCCGTTCGGGCGCGCCCTGAACCGGGAGATGTCCGTGTCCTGGCGGGGCCGGCAGTCGGAGGCCGCGATCTACCGGAGCGGCGTCGAGGCCTACCTCGACACGCTCCTCGGCCAGGTCAGACTGATCGACAAGTCGGAGACGAAACTCTCCGGCCGCAGTGCCACCATCCCCGTGACGGTGCAGAACAACCTGGTACAGGGTGTCGAGCACCTGGTGCTGCGCCTCACCTCGACCAACCCGACACGGCTCGAGATCGGCGGGGACGCCTACGCGGAGCGGCCCGTCGCGGTCTCCGGCGGCCACAGCCAGTCGGTGAAGTTCACCACGTCCGCCAACGCCAACGGACGGGCGACGGTGGTCGCCCAGCTGTACACGCAGGACGGCCAGAAGTACGGCGAGCCCGTCACGTTCGACGTGAAGGTCACCGAGATCACCGCCACGGTGATGCTGGTCATCGGCGGTGGCGTGCTGCTGCTCGTCCTCGCCGGCTTCCGGATGTACACCCAGCGCAAGCGGGCCGCGGCCCGCGAGGCCCAGGAGCGGGACCACGAGGCGGACGAGGACGCCGACGACCCGCAGAACCCGGAGACCGCCGGGGAGCGTCTCACTCAGGACTCCGGGGCGGACGACCCGGAGCAGCCGAGTGACCCGGCACCGGACACCGCACCGGAGAGCGCCGACCCGTCCGGCACGGGTGAGAGAGTGGACCGTTGAGGATGTCGTGGCCGGTGGGCCCGGGACGATGAGGTGGGGTAACCATGAACGCGCCGTACGACGGTGACCGCGGCCATGCCGCGGGCAACTCGGGCCATCCCGAGTCGGACCCCCCGCAGGGTCCGCCGCCCGGGCACGACCAGGTGCCGCAGCCGCCCGCCGACCCGTACCTCCAGGACGCCTACGACCAGGACCCCTACCGGGCACAGGACCTCGCCGCCCAGGACCCGGTCGCCGAGGCGCTCTACGACCGCGCCGCGCACCCGCCTCCCCCTCCCGGCGCGTACCCCCCTCAGCAGCCGCTGTACGGGCAGCCGCCCCAGTCTCCGTACGCTCCCGACCCACGGGTGTGGGCCCGGACCCCCGCGCCGGAACCGGACGGACCGACGCAGTACCTGCCGTACGGCGACGACCCGCGCACCACGCAGTTCGTGGGCGTGGACGACCTGGTCGGCCAGGCCGGCGACCAGCGCCACGAGCCGGACGCCTTCGCCCATCTCTTCCGCGACCAGCAGCAGAGCGGCGCCTTCCCCGACCAGCAGCAGGGGGGCGGGTACCCCCAGCAGTACGGCGGCGGACACCCGGCCCACCCGCCGGTGAACAGCGGGCAGCCCTATGCGCCGGTGCCCGGACCGGCCTCCTCGACGCCCGGCCACTACGCGGGCGCCACGCCGCCTCCCGTCGCCGAGGCTCCCGCACCCGAACCGGCTCCCGCCCCGAAGAAGGGCGGCCGGGCCGGGGGACTGCTGAAGTCGAGCGCCGTGATGGCGGCGGGCACGATGGTGTCCCGTCTCACGGGGTTCATCCGGTCCGCGATGATCGTCTCGGCGCTCGGCCTCGCCCTGCTGGGCGAGTCGTTCCAGATCGCCTACCAGCTGCCGACGATGATCTACATCCTGACCGTCGGCGGCGGCCTCAACTCCGTCTTCGTGCCGCAACTCGTGCGAGCGATGAAAGAGGACGAGGACGGCGGCGAGGCCTACGCCAACCGCCTGCTGACACTGGTGATGGTGGCCCTGGCCGCGCTCACCGCCCTCGCGTGGCTGGCCGCCCCGCTCCTGGTGCGCGCGCTGTCGGTCCCGGTCTCCAACGATCCCGCGGCCAACGACGTCGCCGTCACCTTCACCCGCTACTTCCTGCCCTCGATCTTCTTCATGGGCGTTCACGTGGTGATGGGTCAGATCCTCAACGTGCGCGGCCGGTTCGGCGCGATGATGTGGACCCCGGTCCTGAACAACATCGTCATCATCGTCACCCTCGGCACCTTCATCTGGGTCTACGGCACCGCCGCGGACTCGAAGATGGAGGTCACGAACATCCCGCCGGAGGGTCTGCGGCTGCTGGGCGTCGGTGTTCTCCTCGGCCTCGTCGTCCAGGCCCTGGCGATGGTCCCGTACCTGCGCGAGACCGGGTTCCGTATCCGCCTGCGCTTCGACTGGAAGGGCCACGGCCTCGGCAAGGCGGCGATGCTCGCCAAGTGGACCATCCTGTTCGTCCTCGCCAACCAGGCGGGCGCGCTGGTCGTCACCCAGCTGGCGACCGCGTCGGTGAAGGACACGGACATCGCGGGAACGGGCTTCAGCGCCTACTCCAACGCCCAGCTGATCTGGGGCCTGCCCCAGGCCATCATCACCGTCTCCCTGATGGCCGCCCTGCTGCCCCGTATCTCGCGCTCGGCGGCCGAGGACGACGGCGGCGCCATCCGGGACGACATCTCCCAGGGCCTGCGCACCACGGCCGTCGCGATCGTGCCGATCGCCTTCGGCTTCGTCTCACTCGGCATCCCGATGTGCACGCTGATGTTCGGCTCCTCGGGTACCGAAGCGGCCACCAACATGGGCTACATGCTGATGGCCTTCGGCCTCGGCCTGATCCCCTATTCGGTGCAGTACGTCGTCCTGCGGGCCTTCTACGCGTACGAGGACACCCGAACCCCCTTCTACAACACGGTCATCGTCGCCGCGGGCAACGCGATCGCCTCGGGCATCTGCTACCTCGTGCTCCCGGCCCGCTGGGCCGTGGTCGGCATGGCCGCCTCCTACGGCCTGGCCTACGTGATCGGTGTCGGCGTCGCCTGGCGCCGGCTGCGCAAGCGACTGGGCGGGGACCTGGACGGCGCCCGGGTGCTGCGGACCTACGCCCGGCTGTGCATCGCCTCCGTTCCCGCCGCGCTGCTCAGCGGCGCGGCCTGCTACGGGGTCGTGCAGACGCTCGGCCAGGGCGTCCTGGGCTCGCTCGCGGCACTGCTGGCCGGTGGGGCCGTACTGTTCGGAGTCTTCTTCGTGGCCGCCCGCCGGATGCGGATCGAGGAAGTCAACTCACTGGTCGGTATGGTGCGCGGACGCCTTGGACGCTGAGCCAGGGGGTAGGCGCACAACCATCGTCGGCCACTGTGTGTCGTGCATAGCGGCGGACTGTGGGCACAATTGGTCTCGGCGTCGAACGGCGCGCGACGGACGCCGGCCGACGCGCATGGGATGGGGAGGCAGGGAACGACGGTGGCCGAACGGAGCACAGCTGCCGTCGACGTGGCAGACAACAGCGGTGAGCAGCCGCTGACCGCACAGGCGGACCAGTCCACGGCCGACGGGGTGGCCCAGAACCGGGAGCGGGACACGGACAACGACGAGGCACAGGAGGGCACCGGGACCGATGGTTCCGCGATGACCTCGCCACCCGAACTGCACAGCGGTCACAAGCTCGCCAGGCGCTACCGCCTCGAGGAGTGCGTCACCCGTCTGGACGGGTTCAGCAGTTGGCGCGCCGTGGACGAGAAGCTCCGCCGCGCCGTCGGCGTGCACATCCTGCCCGCGGATCACGCGCGTGCCCGGTCGGTCCTGGCCGCGGCCCGTTCCGCCGCCCTGCTGGGCGACCCGCGCTTCGTCCAGGTCCTGGACGCCGTCGAGGAGAACGACGTCGTCTACGTCGTCCACGAATGGCTCCCCGACGCCACGGAACTGACGACGCTCCTGGCGGCCGGCCCGCTGGAGGTGTACGACGCCTACCAGATGGTCAGTCAGATTTCCGCCGCCATGGCTGCGGCCCACCGTGAGGGCCTCGCCCATCTGCGGCTGAACCCCAACGCCGTCCTGCGCACCTCGACCGGCCAGTGGCGCATCCGCGGCCTCGCGGTCAACGCCGCGCTGCGTGGCGTCGGCTCCGACACCCCACAGCGCACCGACACCGAGTCGATCGGCGCCCTGCTCTACGCGGCGCTCACCCAGCGCTGGCCTTACGAGAACGACGCCTACGGCATGTCCGGACTGCCGAAGGACATCGGGCTGATCCCGCCCGACCAGGTGCGCGCCGGTGTCCACCGCGGGCTGTCCGAGCTGGCCATGCGGGCGCTCGCCAACGACGGCGCCACGGCCTCGCGCCACGAGTCGGCGTGCACCACACCCGAGGAACTGGTGAAGGCGATCGGCGAGATGCCCCGCATCCGCCCGCCGGAGCCCGCGTTCACCACGCCTCCGGAGTACCAGCGCACGACGTACCAGCAGGGCACCTACGGCCGTCCGGCGCCGCACCCCGGTGTCACCCAGCCGGTGCCGACGCCCCCTCCTCCGCTGCAGAGCCGCACGGGCAAGGCGCTGAAGTGGGCCGTCTCGGCCCTGCTGATCGCCGCGCTGGGCCTGGGCAGCTGGCAGCTCGCGGACGCGCTCCTGGAGCAGGACAAGCAGTCCGACGACACCAACCAGACCCAGACGACCGACGGTGGCGACGACAAGGACAACGACAAGCCCAAGCCGGCCAAGCCCATCAGCGTCCAGGGCTCCCAGGAGTACGTCGTCAAGGGTGAAGCGCAGGCACCGGAGGATGTGGCCAAGACTTACGACGGCGACAACTCCACCTACTGGCGTACGAAGAAGTACAACGCCGGCCCGACACTCGCGCCGTACAAGCCCGGCGTCGGCATCGTCTACGACCTCGGTTCACCTCAGGAACTGTCGACCGCGTCGTTGGGCCTCCGGTACGCCGGTGATCACACGACCGTGCACCTCTACGCCACCGACTCGCTGTCGCCCTCGACAGGAATCGAGGGAATGAAGGAGATCGGAACCGCGGCCACCACTGGTACGACGCTCACGGTCAAGGCGGCCAAGCCGCTCAAGACCCGGTACGTCCTGATGTGGATCACCGATGTGCCGAACGCTCCCTCCGACGGTTACAGCGGCGCAGGCTATAAGCAAGCCGTCACCGAAGTGACGTTCAAGGGCTGAGGGCCCGCGGAGCCGAAGGGGAGGGGGTCCGATGGCAGACGGCAGCGTCTACGGCGACGTCAGTGATCAGGACCTCCTCGCCCGTCATGTGGAGGGCGACCCCGACGCCTTCGGTGAACTCGTGCGGCGTCACCGCGACCGGCTCTGGGCCGTGGCGCTGCGGACGCTCGGCGACCGCGAGGAGGCCGCTGACGCCGTCCAGGACGCCCTCGTCTCCGCCTACCGGGCCGCCCACACCTTCCGCGGCCAGTCGGCCGTCACGACATGGCTGCACCGGATCACGGTGAACGCCTGCCTGGACCGCGCCCGCAAGGCGGCCTCCCGCAAGACCGCTCCGGTAGACGACACGGAGCGCCTGGAGCAGTTGCTCGAACCCCACGAGTCCGCCTCCGCGCCCGCGGAGCGCAACGATCTGCACCGCCAGCTCATCGAGGCCATGGGCACCCTCCCGCCCGATCAGCGGGCCGCGCTCGTCCTCGTGGACATGCAGGGCTATCCGGTCGCCGAAGCCGCCCGCATCCTCGATGTGCCCACCGGCACGGTGAAGAGCCGCTGTGCGCGGGGCAGAGCCAGACTCCTGCCCCTGCTCACTCATCTACGGCCGGACGGTCCCGGTGAGAGCAGGAGACAGGGGGAGGGACGGAACCGGACGCAGGGGACGTCCGTCCCACCCGCAGCGGGCCCGCGGCAAGCGGATCCGCCGGACCCAGGATCGAACGACCCGGCTGCGGTGAAGGGCGGAGGTGGGCGAGCGTGACGTCGACGACAGACATGGCGGAGCACCCGGACGTCGCGGAGATCTCCGACCTGACCGAGGGGCTCCTCCCGGCCGCCCGGAGCGCCGACGTGCGTCGGCATCTGGACGAGTGCGCACTCTGCGCGGACGTCCACGCCTCTCTCGAGGAGATCCGGGACCTGCTCGGTACGGCGCCGGGTCCGCCCCGCATGCCCGCCGAGGTGGCAGGCCGCATCGACGCCGCACTGGCCGCGGAGGCCCTGCTGCACGCCACGGCGCCGGAGCCGGAGCCAGAGGCCGCCGGGGAGCCCACCGATGCGTCTCCCGCGTCCTCCGACGACGATCCTGGGCATGTTTCACGTGAAACCCCGGCGTCCCAGGACCGGCCGGCCGGGCGTCCCCGCTCCACCACGACCGGACCGGGACGCAAGGGCCGTCCGCGCGGTGGGCGCCGCCGGGTCGCCGTCCTGGGGGCCGTGTTCACGGTCGCTGCTCTGGGGCTCGGGTCCGTGGTGCTGTCCTCCATGAACGACGGAGCCGGCCAGGACGAGGGAGCCCGGACGACCGCCTCGGACACCTTCTCCGAGGGGAAGCTGGAGAAGCAGGTCACCGATCTCCTCGCACAGAGCCAGGGGAAGGTGAAGGGCCCGGGCACCGTCCACACACTCGGGTCGCAGCCGGAGTCCGACTCCGTCAACCCCAGGGTCCTCAAGGAGCCCGCGGTGCCGAAGTGCGTCAGCGACGGCATCGGCCGCAACGACGCCGCGCTCGCCACCGAGAAGGGCACCTACCAAGGGAAGGACGCTCTGCTCGTCGTGCTTCCCGACGTCTCGGACGACACCCGTGTGACCGCGTACGTCGTCGAGGCGACCTGCGTGGACAACCCGTCCTCGGCCACCACCGCGAAGGTCCTCCTGAAGCACTCCTACACGCGCTCCTGACGGCCGACGCTTCGTCTCCCTCCTGCGTGGTATCCCGTACGGTGTGCGCTTCTCCCTGCTGGCAGCGGGCCGTGCCCGTGTGCCCGGACACGGCGGGAATGCGCGCCCCTTAGGATCCGTTGCACGGGGTGAGAGTTCCGAAAGAAGCTCCCCCGGTCGACCGACGCAGACCAGAGACGAGGAAACAAGCCGTGAGCGACGTCCGTAACGTGATCATCATCGGCTCGGGGCCCGCCGGCTACACGGCGGCGCTCTACACCGCCCGTGCGTCGCTGAAGCCCCTGGTGTTCGAGGGCGCCGTCACCGCCGGCGGCGCGCTGATGAACACCACCGAGGTCGAGAACTTCCCCGGCTTCCAGGACGGCATCATGGGCCCCGAACTCATGGACAACATGCGGGCCCAGGCGGAGCGTTTCGGTGCCGAGCTCGTCCCGGACGACGTGGTCGCCGTCGACCTGACCGGTGAGATCAAGACCGTCACGGACACCGCCGGTACGGTCCACAAGGCGAAGGCCGTCATCGTCACCACCGGATCGCAGCACCGCAAGCTCGGCCTGCCGAACGAGGACGCCCTCTCCGGCCGCGGCGTCTCGTGGTGTGCCACCTGTGACGGGTTCTTCTTCAAGGACCACGACATCGCCGTGATCGGTGGCGGCGACACCGCGATGGAGGAGGCCACCTTCCTCTCCCGCTTCGCCAAGTCCGTGACGATCGTCCACCGCCGTGACACCCTGCGCGCCTCCAAGGCGATGCAGGAGCGCGCCTTCGCCGACCCGAAGATCTCGTTCGTCTGGGACAGCGAGGTCGCCGAGGTCCAGGGCGACCAGAAGCTCTCGGGCCTGAAGCTGCGCAACGTCAAGACCGGCGAGCTCTCGGACCTGGCGGTGACCGGCCTGTTCATCGCGATCGGCCACGACCCACGCACCGAACTCTTCAAGGGCCAGCTGGAGCTGGACGAGGAGGGCTACTTGAAGGTCGAGGCGCCCTCGACGCGTACGAACCTCACCGGTGTCTTCGGCGCCGGCGACGTGGTCGACCACACCTACCGCCAGGCGATCACCGCGGCCGGTACGGGCTGTTCCGCCGCCCTCGACGCCGAGCGCTTCCTCGCCGCTCTCGCGGACGAGGAGAAGGCCGAGCCCGAGAAGACCTCTGTCTGACCCCCACCCACCCCGCGCACCAACCAGTTAAGGAGCCCGCTGTGGCCGGCACCCTGAAGCACGTGACCGACGCCTCCTTCGAGCAGGACGTCCTCAAGAACGACAAGCCCGTCCTGGTGGACTTCTGGGCCGCCTGGTGCGGTCCGTGCCGTCAGATCGCCCCGTCCCTCGAGGCCATCGCCGCCGAGTACGGGGACGAGATCGAGATCGTCAAGCTGAACATCGACGAGAACCCGGGTACGGCCGCCAAGTACGGCGTCATGTCCATCCCGACCCTGAACGTCTACCAGGGTGGCGAGGTCGCCAAGACCATCGTCGGCGCCAAGCCGAAGGCCGCGATCGTCCGTGATCTCGAGGAGTTCATCACTGTCACCAAGTGATGGCTGACCGCCTCGTCGGCGGCACATGTTTCACGTGAAACACGAATGGGCCGGCCCATCTGGGTCGGCCCATTCGTGTGAGGAGCGTCAGAGGGGACGCAGCACCGGTTCCTTCTGCACCGCCCCGAGCAGCCGGTCCAACGCCATCTCGACGTCTTCCTTCCAGGAGAGCGTCGTCCTCAACTCCAGCCTCAACCGAGGGTGGGTGGGGTGCTGCCGGACCGTCTTGAAGCCCACGGCCAGCAGATGGTCGGCGGGCAGGACACAAGCCGGCTCCTTCCAGCGTGCGTCACCGAACGCCTCGATCGCCTTGAAGCCCCGGCGCAGCAGGTCCTTGGCCACCGTCTGCACCATCACCCGGCCCAGCCCCTGCCCTTGGTACCCCGGCATGATGAACGCGGTCATCAGCTGCACCGCGTCGGGAGACACGGGGCTGGTGGGAAACGCCGTGGAGCGCGGCACATAGGCGGGGGGAGCGTAGAGGACGAAGCCCACGGGGACGTCATCGACGTAGACGACCCTTCCGCAGGATCCCCAGTCCAGGAGGACGGCCGAGATCCACGACTCCTTCTCGACCGCGGAGGTTCCCGCCTTTACCGCTGCCTCGCCGCTGACGGGGTCGAGTTCCCAGAAGACGCACGAGCGGCAGCGCTGGGGGAGGTCCGGAAGGTTGTCCAGCGTGAGCGGTACGAGCCGACGGCCCATGAAGGCTGTTCCTCGCTTCCTTCGCCCGCTGCCTCGCGGGCGGCTGTCAGAGCGCTCCGTTCCCTGAGCAGGCTGCCGATGAAGCCGCTGACGGCGCCCACCCCCAGCCCCGCGCTCACCAGTCCGGTGCGGCTCGTCATTCGCATGGCCCCTGCCTTGCTCTCAGAGGTACTGCCGGGTGGATGCGCCCTGTCCAAACGCATCGTATCCACGAAGCGATTCCATCGATACCGCCAAAAAGCAAAGGGCGGACCGTGTTCCGGTACACACCGGACACGGCCCGTCCCTGGTCACCCGGTCGGCTGCTCGGCCGAACCCGTCGAGGGTCAGGACTCGGTCTCCACGGAGTCGTCGTCCACCAGGCTCTTCTGCAGAACGGGTCCCTCACCCGGAGCGAGGGTGCCGAGGATGCGTTCGAGGTCCTCCATGGAGGCGAACTCGACGGTGATCTTGCCCTTCTTCTGCCCCAGGTCGACCTTCACCCGCGTCTCGAAGCGATCCGAGAGACGCGTCGCCAGATCCGACAGTGCCGGTGAGACAAGAGCCCCGGCGCGCGGCCCCTTGGAGCGCCGGTCCTTCTGGGGATGTGAACCCATCAGGGTCACGATCTCCTCGACCGCCCGCACCGACAGCCCCTCGGCCACGATCCGGTGGGCCAGCCGGTCCTGCTCCTCCGGGTCCTCGACGGACAGCAGCGCGCGTGCGTGTCCGGCGGACAGCACACCGGCGGCCAGTCGGCGCTGAACGGTCGGCGGCAGCTTCAGCAGGCGCAGTGTGTTGGACACCTGCGGCCGGGAGCGGCCGATGCGGTCCGCCAGCTGGTCTTGTGTGCAGTTGAAGTCCTTCAGCAACTGGTCGTAGGCGGCGGCCTCTTCCAGCGGATTCAGCTGGGCACGGTGCAGGTTCTCCAGCAGCGCGTCCAGGAGGAGCTTCTCGTTCTCCGTGGCCCGTACGACCGCCGGAATCGCGTCGAGCCCCGCCTCACGGCAGGCACGCCACCGCCGCTCGCCCATGATGAGTTCATAGCGCGCGGGCCCCACCTGCCGTACGACGACCGGCTGGAGGAGACCGACCTCCTTGATGGAGGTGATGAGCTCGGACAGCGCGTCCTCGTCGAAGACCTCACGCGGCTGCCGGGGGTTCGGCGTGATGGCATCGAGGGGGATCTCGGCGAAGTGTGCGCCCATGGGCGGCGCGGGTACGGCCTCAGTGCCACGGGACGAGGCCTCATCCGTTTCACGTGAAACATCCGACAGCGTGGCCACCTTCGCGGCGGCCACCCCTCGCTCGTTCGGCAGTATCGGCACCGTCGCAGAAGATGTGGAGACGCTGCCGCCCACCGCGGACGGTGTCACCGTCTTCTCTGTCGGGGCAGCGGGGATCAGTGCGCCGAGACCACGACCCAGCCCCCTCCGTCGCTCGCTCACTGGACGCCCTCCACCATGCTCGGATCGTTCTGCCGTACGCCGAGGTGGGCCTGCGATGCGTCATAGCTGACGCCGACACCCCTCAGCGCAATCTCTCGTGCCGCCTCAAAGTAGGAGAGGGCACCGCTTGATCCAGGATCGTAAGTCAGCACCGTCTGCCCATAGCTCGGCGCCTCCGAGATACGGACGGAGCGGGGAATGCTCGTCCGCAGTACCTCGTCGCCGAAGTGGGTGCGCACCTCGTCCGCGACCTGTGACGCGAGGCGCGTCCGGCCGTCGTACATGGTGAGCAGGATCGTCGACACGTGCAGGGTGGGGTTGAGGTGTCCCCGCACCAGATCGACGTTGCGCAGCAGCTGCCCCAGCCCTTCCAGCGCGTAGTACTCGCACTGGATCGGGATCAGGACCTCCTGGCCGGCCACCATCGCGTTGACCGTCAGCAGACCGAGCGAGGGCGGGCAGTCGATGAGGATGTAGTCCAGCGGCTGCTCGTACGCCTGGATCGCCCGTTGCAGCCGGCTCTCTCGCGCCACCAGCGACACCAGCTCGATCTCCGCACCGGCGAGATCGATCGTGGCGGGTGCGCAGAAGAGCCCCTCGACATCGGGGACCGGCTGGACGACCTCCGCGAGCGGCTTGCTCTCCACCAGGACGTCGTAGATGGAGGGGACCTCGGCGTGGTGGTCGATGCCCAGAGCTGTGGAGGCGTTGCCCTGGGGGTCGAGGTCGATCACCAGGACACGGCTGCCGTGCAGAGCGAGCGACGCGGCAAGGTTGACGGTGGTCGTCGTCTTGCCGACACCGCCCTTCTGGTTGGCGACCACGATGACGCGGGTCTGCTCGGGCCTTGGCAGGCCCTCACCGGCTCGCCCCAGAGCCTCCACCGCCAGTTGGGCAGCACGACCGATGGGAGTGTCGTCCATCGGAGGCGGTGTTTCACGTGAAACATCCGCTCCCGTCGACTCGGTACGGGGACCGGGGACCGGATCGGTCATCGGTCCCGCGATGTTGGCGTCGGACCGCAAGGATTCACTCTCCTCGACTTCAGGCTCGCTATGAACAGAGCCTCCCATGCCTTCGGGGTCGTGAACCAGTGAGCCCTGGCGTTCTGTGGAGAAATCCACCTCTGTGGACAACTCCACACCTCTTGAGGAGGCCGGTGTCTCGCCGGGAACAGGAGCCTCTCCGAGCGAACCGAGAGGCTTCCGGTCACGGGGTTCGGCCGCGGCGCGGCCTCGACTGATGATGCCGTGCAGCAGTGAGCGACGTTTCACGTGAAACACGATGCACAGCGGCCGAGGCGACACTGCCGCGACACTCCGGCATGCATGGGTTCGGCAGCTTGTGTGGAGTACGTCCGGCCCTCAGCGCCGGCGTCGGGCCCGTCCCGTACGGGCGGCCTTCGCACGCTTCGCCGCGAACCGCACACCGCCCGGACTCTCGCCGACCTCGACCCGCACCACCGTGGACATCGGATCCACGATGCCCTCGCCCACGTGCACGATGGATGTCTCCACGGCACCGAGCTTGCTCAGCGCCGTCGCCGCGCTCTTCAGCTCCTCCTCGGCGGTGTCGCCCTTGAGCGCCAGCATCTCGCCGTAGGGTCGCAGCAGAGGAATGCCCCATGTGGCGAGGCGGTCGAGCGGAGCCACGGCGCGCGCAGTCACCACGTGCACCGGAGGCAGCTTCCCCATGACCTCCTCGGCCCGGCCGCGCACGACCGTCACGTGGTCCAGTCCGAGCAGCTCGACGACCTCGGTCAGGAAGTTGGTACGCCGGAGCAGCGGCTCCAGCAGAGTGATCCTGATGTCTTCCCGGACCAGTGCCAGGGGGATGCCCGGCAGGCCGGCACCCGAGCCCACATCGCACACCGTCACCCCCTCGGGCACGACCTCCGAGAGCACCGCGCAGTTCAGCAGGTGCCGCTCCCACAGGCGGGGCACCTCACGCGGCCCGATCAAGCCGCGCTGCACGCCCGCCTCGGCGAGCAGCTCCGCGTACCGGACCGCGTCCTCGAAGCGATCTCCGAACACCTCGCGTGCCTGCTCGGGCGCGGGGGGAAGCTCCGCTGCCTCCGTCACGGGGGACCGTCCTTCCGTACCGTGCCGACACCGGGCGCCGACACCAGAACCACAGAACTATCAGGCTGACAAAGTTCGGCCCCGTCTGCGCAACAGACGGGGCCGGTGGAACGTAGAGCCGATCAGGCGGGAAGCACGACGACGAAGCGCTGCGGCTCCTCGCCCTCGGACTCGCTGCGCAGACCGGCCGTCTTGACCGCGTCATGCACGACCTTGCGCTCGAACGGCGTCATCGGGTCCAGCCTCACGGCCTTGCCACTGCTCTTGGCCTCGGCCGCGGCCTTGGCGCCCAGCTCGGACAGCTCGGTCCGCTTCTTGGCCCGGTAGCCGGCGATGTCGAGCATGAGACGGCTGCGGTCCCCGGTCTCCCGGTGCACGGCCAGACGCGTCAGCTCCTGGAGCGCCTCCAGTACCTCACCGTCGCGGCCCACCAGCTTCTGCAGGTCACGGCTGCCCGTGTCGCTGATGATCGAGACGGAGGCACGGTCGGCCTCGACGTCCATGTCGATGTCGCCGTCGAGGTCGGCGATGTCGAGCAGACCCTCCAGGTAGTCCGCCGCGATCTCGCCCTCCTGCTCCAGGCGGGTCAGGGTGTCTGCGCCCTCGGCAGCGGCGGAGGTGGTGCCTTCCGTCACGGGATGGACTCCTTCTTACTTCTTGGACGGGGACTTGGGCCGCTGCGGACCCTTGCGCTGCCCGGACTGGGCCCTGCTGCGGGTGCTGCCGGCGGGCTTGGCGTTGTCCTTCTTGGCGGGGCCGGCGGGCTTGGCGTCCTCGGGCTCGTCGGACTTGGTCAGCGAGGTGGGCTCACCGGCCGCCTTGGCCGTGCCGGACTGGCGCTGGGACTTGGTCTGCCGCTTGGGCTGCTGCCGCTTGACGGCGGCCGCTTCCTCGGCCTGGGCGGCGGCCGTGCTCTCGCTCTTGATCACCGTGCCGTCGGCCTGGGCCGCGAGGCCCGCCTTGTTCAGACCGTTGACGAACTTGCGCTCGTACTCGTTGCGGTCCCGGCCCTTCGCGACGATGGCCTTGACGATGGCGCGCTCACCGCGGCCGCGGGTCCTGCCGTGCTTGGAGACGCTCTTGGAGAGGCGCTCCAGGTACGCGGCCTGGGCCTTGGAACCCGGCGTGGGGTTGTTGCGGATGACGTACATCTGCTGGCCCATGGTCCACACGTTGGTGGTCAGCCAGTAGACGAGGACACCGACCGGGAAGTTGATGCCGAAGACGGCGAAGATGACGGGGAAGACGTACATCAGCATCTTCTGCTGCTGCATGAACGGCGTCTTCACCGTGGTGTCGACGTTCTTCGTCATCAGCTGGCGCTGCGTGTAGAACTGCGACAGCGACATCAGGACGATCATGATGGCCGTGACGACACGGACGTCGGTCAGCGAGGAGTTGAGCGCCTCGACCTTGTCCGCGCTGTCCGTGAACTTCGCCGCGAGCGGGGCACCGAAGATGTGGGCCTTCTGCGCGCTCTCCAGCAGGCGCTCGTTGATCACGCCGATGGTGTCGTTCGACGCGATGCTGTTGAGCACGTGGTAGAGGGCGAAGAAGAACGGTGACTGCGCCAGGATGGGAAGGCACGAGGAGAGCGGGTTGGTGCCCGTCTCCTTGTACAGCTTCATCATCTCTTCGGACTGGCGCTGCCGGTCGTTCTTGTAGCGCTCCTGGATCTTCTTCATCTCCGGCTGGAGCGTCTGCATCGCGCGCGTCGCCTTGATCTGCTTCACGAAGAGCGGGATCAGGCAGATGCGGATCAGAATCACCAGGGACACGATGGACAGGCCCCAGGCCCAACCGGTGTCAGGGCCGAAAATGGCGCCGTACACCTTGTGGAACTGGACGATGACCCAGGAGACAGGTGTCGTGATGAAGCTGAAGAGGCTGGCAATCGTGTCCACTAATCATGCTCCTTGGGCATGGGACGGGGTCTCTGCGGCCGGGCTCGAAGGACTCGTCGGACCTGTGGGAGAGGTCCGCCCCTCGGTGGCCGGTTCGGCGGCGGAGGTCCCGCCCCTGCGTGCACGCCAGGCGTCACGCAGCATTTCGTGCCACCGCGGACGCTTGCGCGGCGGGACATGGTCCACACCACCCGGCGACCACGGATTGCACCGGAGGATGCGCCAGGCCGTGAGCGCTGTGCCCTTGATGGCACCGTGCCGGTCGATGGCCGTGTAGCCGTAGTGGGAACACGACGGGTAGTACCTGCACACCGGTCCCAGCAGCGGACTGATCGTCCACTGATAGATCTTGATCAGAACCAGCAGCGGATACTTCATCGCGCGCCCCCTCCCAGCAGCCGCCGCAGGGCGGCATCCAGGTCTCGGGCCAGTTGTGCATGGTCGGCGTCACCCGCACCGGGCAGCGCTCGTACGACTACCAGGCTACCGGGGGGCAACTGGTCGACTCGCTCGCGCATCAGATGGCGAAGCCTGCGCTTCACCTTGTTGCGCACCACCGCACCACCCACGGCCTTGCTCACGACGAAACCCGCACACGACGGGGGAGCGCTCTCCCCAGGCGCATGCGGGTCCGTGGCACCGCTACGAAGGTGGACGACGAGGTTCCGGCTTCCTGCCCGGCGCCCTCGTCGTACCGCGGTCGCGAAGTCCTCGCGCCGCCTCAGCCGGTTCTCGGTGGGCAGCACGACGTCATGACCTGACCGGGATCAGGCGGACAGACGGGCGCGACCCTTGCTGCGGCGGGACGCGAGAATCGCGCGGCCGGCACGGGTGCGCATACGCAGCCGGAAGCCGTGGGTCTTGGCGCGACGACGGTTGTTCGGCTGGAAGGTGCGCTTGCTCACTCGGGGGCTCCAGAAAGACTCGGTGTTTGCGGGGTGCCGTCCTGGCTGTCACCGTGCGCCCACGAGTAGCTCGCGTTACGCCCGAGTGCACCGCTGACCGATCACCTTGCATGATCTGTGCCCATCGGAGGCAGGCGGCAGCAGCCATCGACAACTCGACCTGGTCACGGTACGCGCGGCTGCGCCATTCGGTCAAACCGGCGACGACTGGGGGACACTTGTCCACAGCCTGGGGACAACAACTTGAACCGTACCGGCCGCGCTGACTACCGTGGCTTGACTCCGGTTCGTTCCCCTGACGAGTCGTTTTCTTGATCCCCCCACCACCCGATTCACATCCCGACCCGTCCTCCGCATCACACGATCGAAGGACCTGTGAGAGAGCGTGCCCTGTGGCTGACGTACCTGCCGATCTTGCCGCAGTGTGGCCACGTGTACTGGAGCAGCTCCTCGGGGAGGGCCGCGGACAGGGGGTCGAGGGCAAGGACGAGCACTGGATCCGGCGCTGCCAGCCGCTGGCACTCGTCGCCGACACCGCGCTGCTCGCCGTGCCCAACGAGTTCGCGAAGGGTGTGCTCGAGGGTCGCCTCGCCCCCGTCGTCAGCGAGAGCCTGAGCCGCGAGTGCGGACGCCCGATCCGCATCGCGATCACCGTCGACGACACCGCCGGCGAGCCCGCGCCCCCGCCGGCGCCCCGCCCCCAGCCGCGCTACGAGGAGCCCGAGCTCCCGGCCGTCCGCCAGGAACGCCCCGAGCGCCCCGATCACCTGGAGCGGTCCGACCGGCCGGACCGGCAGGAGCGCGAGCCGTACGAGGGGTACGACGGCTACGAGAGCTACGGCCGCCGCCGTACCGACCAGCAGGGCCCCTCCGGTGACCAGCTGCCCACCGCCCGCCCCGCCTACCCGTCGGAGTACCAGCGCCCGGAGCCCGGCGGCTGGCCGCGGCCGGCGCAGGAGGAGTACGGCTGGCAGCAGCAGCGCCTCGGCTTCCCGGAGCGGGACCCGTACGCCACATCCCAGCAGGACGCCTACGGATCCCAGGACTCGTACGGCTCGCAGGACACCTACGGCTCGCAGGACGGCTACGGCGGCGGCCCGCCCGCGCAGGACTACCGTCCGCAGCCCATGGACCGGCCGTCCTACGACCAGCAGCGATCCGACTACGACACCTCACGCGGCGACTACGACCAGCGCGACGCCAGGCGCCGCGAGCTGCCCGATCCGCCCGCCGGATCCGGGCACGTCCACCGCGGCGGCCCGGTGGGTCCGAACCTGCCCACCACCGGCGCGCCCGGCCCGCTGGCGGCGCAGCCGGCCCCGG
>NZ_NCTE01000476.1:0-8850 GCF_002114215.1 Streptomyces sp. 13-12-16
CCCCGGCCGCCGGGCACGAGCAGCGTGTGCGGCTCCGGCGCGTCGGCCAGCGCCCCGTCCGGCACGACGGTCAGCCCGCTGGTCGTGCGTACGGGAGCGCCGTCCAGTGAGGCGGTGCTCAGCCGGTACGTCCCCGGGGTGTGCTGCTCGGCGCCCGCGAAGACCTCCACGGGACCGGTGACATCGAGGCTCTGCACGCCGTCGAAGAGGACGACGAGAACGGTTCGCTGCGCCATGCCGTCGATTCTTGACGGCGCCCGGCATGGCCGCAACGACGTGCTCCCCACCTTTCCTGCCATGCCCGGACCGGGACGGCACGCATCCGGACCGGGACGGCATGCATGTTGAAGCGTTGACGAGGTACACGCAGTCAGACCCGGCCGACGGGGCCGGGAGACGGAAGGAGAGACACATGCTGCGTGCCATAGCGGACGTCCTGCGCCAGATCGGCGGGGCCGTCGCCACCGTGGTGACCCTGCCGTTCCGGGCGCTCGCCAGGCTGTTCGGCGGGGCCTCGTCCACCGCCCGGGGCCGTCGCGCCTGACGCCGCTCGTGCGGTTCCCGGGCGGGTCGCCGCCCTGATCCCCGTTTGTCGGCGCCACCTGCCACAATTGCCGCGCAACCTCAGTGGAGAAGGCGGTACGGGAACGTGACGACACCCCTGACAGGGTCCATCGAAGGCAGGATCGCCGAGGAGCTCGGCGTACGGGAGCGGCAGGTCAAGGCCGCGGTGGAGCTGCTCGACGGCGGTTCGACCGTGCCCTTCATCGCCCGCTACCGCAAGGAAGCGACCGAGATGCTCGACGACGCGCAGCTGCGCACGCTCGAGGAGCGGCTGCGCTATCTGCGGGAGCTGGAGGAGCGTCGGACGGCGATCCTGGAGTCGGTGCGCGAGCAGGGCAAGCTCACCGACGAGCTCGAGGCGCGGATCCGGGGCGCGGAGACCAAGGCGCGCCTGGAGGACGTCTACCTGCCGTACAAGCCCAAGCGGCGCACCAAGGCGCAGATCGCGCGTGAGGCGGGGCTCGAGCCGCTGGCGGAGGGGCTGCTCGGTGATCCGGGCGTCGATCCCCTCGCCGCGGCCGCCGCGTTCGTGGACGCCGGCAAGGGTGTCGCCGATCCGGGGGCCGCCCTGGACGGTGCACGGGCGATCCTCACCGAGCGGTTCTCCGAGGACGCCGACCTGATCGGCGAGTTGCGCGAGCGCATGTGGGTGCGCGGGCGGCTGGCCGCGAAGGTGCGCGACGGCAAGGAGGAGGCGGGCGCGAAGTTCTCCGACTACTTCGACTTCGCCGAGCCGTTCACCGACCTGCCCTCGCACCGGATCCTGGCGATGCTGCGCGGCGAGAAGGAGGAGGTCCTCGACCTCGTCCTGGAGCCCGAGGAGCCGGTGGACGGCCCGTCGTCGTACGAGGGGATCATCGCCGGCCGGTTCGGGATCTCCCAGCAGGGGCGTCCGGCCGACAAGTGGCTGGGCGACACGGTCCGCTGGGCCTGGCGTACGCGCATCCTGGTGCACCTCGGCATCGATCTGCGGCTGCGGCTGCGGACGGCGGCCGAGGACGAGGCGGTGCGGGTCTTCGCGGCCAATCTGCGCGACCTGCTGCTCGCCGCCCCGGCCGGTACGCGCGCGACGCTCGGCCTCGACCCCGGTTTCCGTACGGGCGTGAAGGTCGCCGTGGTGGACGCGACCGGCAAGGTCGTCGCCACGGACGTCATCCATCCGCATGTTCCGGCCAACCGGTGGGACGAGGCGATCGCGAAGCTGGCGCGGCTGGCGAAGGAGCACGCGGTCGAGCTGATCGCGATCGGCAACGGCACGGCGTCCCGCGAGACCGACAAGCTCGCCGGTGAACTCATCACCAGACACCCCGAGTTGAAGCTGACCAAGGTGATGGTGTCCGAGGCGGGCGCCTCCGTGTACTCGGCCTCCGCCTTCGCCTCCCAGGAACTGCCCGACATGGACGTGTCGCTGCGCGGCGCGGTGTCGATCGCGCGCCGGCTCCAGGACCCGCTGGCCGAACTGGTGAAGATCGATCCGAAGTCGATCGGCGTCGGCCAGTACCAGCACGACCTGTCCGAGGTGAAGCTGTCGCGTTCGCTGGACGCGGTGGTGGAGGACTGTGTGAACGGCGTGGGTGTGGACGTCAACACCGCGTCGGCGCCGCTGCTCGCGCGGGTCTCCGGCATCACGTCCGGGCTCGCCGAGAACATCGTGGCGCACCGGGACGGCAACGGCCCGTTCCGGTCACGCGGTGAGCTGAAGAAGGTGGCGCGGCTCGGCCCGAAGGCGTACGAGCAGTGTGCGGGCTTCCTGCGGATCCGCGGCGGCGACGATCCGCTGGACGCGTCCAGTGTGCACCCGGAGGCGTATCCGGTGGTGCGGCGGATGGTGAAGTCCTCCGGGGCGGAGGTCGCCGCGCTGATCGGGAACACGGCGGTGCTGCGGTCGCTGCGGCCGGAGGACTTCGTGGACGAGAAGTTCGGCCTGCCGACCGTGGGCGACATCCTGAAGGAGCTGGAGAAGCCGGGGCGGGACCCCCGGCCGGCGTTCAGGACGGCCGCCTTCAAGGAGGGGGTGGAGAAGATCTCCGATCTGGCCTCCGGGATGGTGCTGGAAGGGGTCGTCACGAACGTGGCCGCGTTCGGGGCGTTCGTGGACGTCGGTGTGCACCAGGACGGGCTGGTGCACGTGTCGGCCATGTCGAAGACGTTCGTGAAGGATCCCCGGGACGTGGTGAAGCCGGGGGACATCGTCAAGGTGAAGGTGCTGGACGTCGACATTCCGCGGAAGCGGATCTCGCTGACGTTGCGGCTGGACGACGAGGCCGCGCCTCAGGGGGAGCAGCGGGGACAGCGCGGGGAGCGGCAGGGGGGTCGGCCGCCGAAGCAGCGGCAGCAGCAGGGGCGGTCCGGTTCCGGAGGGAAGGGGCGGTCCGCGAGTGCGCCTGCTCCGGCCAACGGGGCGATGGCCGACGCGTTGCGGCGGGCCGGGCTGGCGTAGGCGCGGCCCCGTCGGGGTCCTTCGGGGGTGGGTGCGCGGGCCGTGCTTGCCGGGTGCCTCCCCCGGAGGGGGCACCCCCAGCGCCCACCCTCGGCTGCGTTCGGGCGGGGGACCCCCATCGCCACGGGGGGTACCTCCCCGGCCCTTGAGAGGCACTGGGGGAGGCACGATCGCCCGCGGAGGGGCGGGGTGACCACCCGCTGAGGGGGCAGGCAGGGGCGACTGCCCGCGGCTACCGTTCCACGACCTTCCCGTCCGTGACCTCCAGGCGCCTTGTCACCTTCACCGCGTCGAGCATGCGGCGGTCGTGGGTGATCAGGAGGAGGGTGCCCTGGTAGGTGTTCAGGGCTGATTCGAGTTGTTCGATGGCCGGCAGGTCCAGGTGGTTGGTCGGCTCGTCGAGGACCAGGAGGTTGACGCCCCTGCCCTGGAGGAGGGCCAGGGCGGCCCTCGTGCGTTCGCCCGGGGAGAGGGTGGCCGCGGGGCGCACGACGTGGTCCGCCTTGAGGCCGAACTTGGCCAGGAGCGTGCGGATGTCGGCCGGGTCCAGGTCGGGGACCGCCGGGCGGAACGCGTCGAGCAGGGTCTCCGGGCCGTGGAACAGCGCGCGGGCCTGGTCGACCTCGCCGAGGAGTACGCCCGAGCCCAGGGCGGCGTGCCCGGCGTCGAGCGGGACGCGGCCCAGGAGGGCGCCGAGCAGCGTGGACTTGCCTGCGCCGTTCGCGCCCGTCACCGCCACCCGGTCCGCCCAGTCGATCTGCAGGGAGACCGGGCCGAGCGTGAAGTCGCCGCGTCGGACCTCGGCGTCCCGGAGGGTGGCGACGACCGCGCCCGAGCGGGGGGCCGACGCGATCTCCATGCGCAGCTCCCACTCCTTGCGCGGCTCCTCGACCACCTCCAGGCGTTCGATCATGCGCTGCGTCTGACGCGCCTTCGCGGCCTGCTTCTCGCTGGCCTCGCTGCGGAACTTGCGGCCGATCTTGTCGTTGTCGTTGCCGGCCTTGCGGCGCGCGTTCTTCACGCCCTTGTCCATCCAGGCGCGCTGCGTCTGCGCCCGGTCCTGGAGCGCGGCCTTCTTGTCGGCGTACTCCTCGTACTCGTCGCGGGCGTGCCGGCGGGCCACGTCCCGCTCCTCCAGATAGGCCTCGTAGCCACCGCCGTAGAGGTTGACCCGCCGCTGGGCGAGGTCGAGTTCGAGGACCTTGGTGACCGTGCGGGTGAGGAACTCGCGGTCGTGGCTGACGACGACCGTGCCGGCGCGCAGGCCGGTCACGAAGCGTTCGAGGCGTTCCAGGCCGTCCAGGTCGAGGTCGTTGGTCGGCTCGTCGAGGAGGAAGACGTCGTAACGGGAGAGGAGGAGGGAGGCGAGCTGGGCGCGGGCCGCCTGGCCTCCGGACAGCGAGGTCATCGGCTGGTCCAGGCCGACGGCCAGGCCGAGGGAGTCGGCGACCTCCTCGGCGCGCTCGTCGAGGTCGGCGCCGCCCAGGGACAGCCAGCGCTCCAGGCTCGTGGCGTACGCGTCGTCCGCGCCCGGCGCGCCGTCGACCAGGGCCCCGGTCGCCTCGTCCATGGTCCGCTGGGCCTCGGCGACACCGGTACGGCGGGCCAGGAACGCCCGTACGCTCTCGCCGGGCCGGCGCTCCGGTTCCTGCGGGAGGTGCCCGACGGTCGCGGTGGGCGGGGAGAGGCGCAGCTCGCCCTGTTCCGGTGCGGTGAGGCCGGCGAGCAGGCGCAGCAGCGTGGACTTGCCCGCGCCGTTGGCACCGACCAGACCGATCACGTCGCCGGGCGCGACGACGAGGTCGAGGCCGGTGAACAGGGAGCGGTCGCCGTGCCCGGCGGCGAGGTTCTTGGCGACGAGGGTGGCAGTCATCAGACCGCCGATCCTAATGGCCGCGTGCGGCCGGCCGCGCCCCGGTTCTCACCGCGCCACCTCCGTCACCAGTACCGTCCCGCCGGTGCGCGCGACCAGGTACGCCTCGCCCTTCACCGCCCTGCCGTCCAGCGGGACGCGGTGGCGGCCGGGTTCGAGCACGCCGTCGAAGAGGTCCCGGATGTGGGTGCGGGAGAGGCGGTCGATCCGGTACGCGGTGAGCCTGACCCGGCAGGACGAGGTGACCTCCAGCTCCGCGGCGTCGCCGGCGGCGGTGAGTTCCGTCAGGCGGCGCCGGTCCCGCGGCCCGCGTTCCAGGGCCTGTTCGGTCTGGGCGACGAGGAGCGGGACGACGGGGGCGAAGCCGTCGACGCAGGGCACGTCGACGCCGGCGCCGGCGAAGGCGCGGCGGACAGCGTCGCGTTCGCCGGCGCTCACCGACCGGCCGAAGACCACGGCGCCGTAGCCGCGCAGTTCGTCGGCGGGGACGCCGTCGGCGTCGTGGGCGATGTCGGCGCCGACGCCGATGGTGCGCAGGGCCGCGGCGAGCCTGGCGAGCAGGGCGACGCGGGCACCGATCAGCAGGACCCGGCGGCGGGCGCCCGGGACGTCGCCGTCGAGGAGGGAGGCGAGGGCCGTACGGTATTCGGTGCCCCGGAAGCGGAACGGGCCCAGGCCGTGGTACCCGTTGAGCTCCAGGTCGGCGTGCTCACCGGTCTGCCAGGCGAAGTCGCGCCAGATGAAGTCCTCGCCGTCCCGTTCGATGACCGCGGTCACCGCGCCGCAGGCGAGGTCCTCGCACTCGGGGCAGCCGTAGACGATGTACCGGCCGGCGGGCAGCGGGGCCTCGGTCTCCAGCAGCAGGCCCTGGACCTGGGCGGTGAAGAGGGAGGGCGGGACGTCGGAGGCGAGCGGGGAGACGGCGTCCAGGTCGGAGAGGCGGAAGAGCAGCGGGCGTCCGTCGACGACGAAGTCGACGAAGTCCCGGTGGACTTGGTAGTCACCGTCGGCGAGGAGTCCACCGGCTCTCGTCGCCGGTGCCAGGCCGAAGGTCGCGTACTCGGCGGACATGCCGTGAGTATTCCCACCGCGGGACGGACCTGAGCACGGCATGACATATTCCGCTACGGTCCCCCGATGGGAACCGAACTGGACCGCGATGTCCTGGTGATCGGCGGCGGGGTCGTCGGGCTGACGACGGCCGTGGTGCTCGCCGAGCGTGGCGCACGGGTACGGCTGTGGACGCGCGACCCGGTCGGGCGGACCACCTCGGCGGTCGCGGGCGCGCTGTGGTGGCCGTACCGGATCGAGCCGGTGGCGTCGGCGCACGCGTGGGCGCTGCGTTCGCTGGAGGTGTACGAGGAGCTGGCGGCGCGGCCGGAGGCCACGGGCGTACGGATGGTCGAAGGGGTACTGGGCGAGACGGGGCTCGACGAGGTCGGCGCGTGGGCCGCCGCGCGGCTGCCGGGGCTGCGCGTGGCGACGGCCGATGAGTATCCCGTCGGGTCGGGGGTGTGGGCGCGGCTGCCCCTCATCGACATGCCGGTTCATCTGCCGTGGCTGCGGGAGCGGTTCCTGGCGGCGGGGGGTGCGGTGGAGACGCGTACGGTGACGGATCCGGCGGAGGCCGGTGCGGCGGTGGTGGTCAACTGCACGGGGCTGGGGGCGCGGGAGCTGGTGCCGGACCGCTCGGTGCGGCCGGTGCGGGGGCAGCTGGTGGTCGTGGAGAATCCGGGGGTCCGCACGTGGACGGTGTCCACGGGGGCGGACGGTTCGATGGCGTACCTCTTCCCGCAGCCGGGGCGGCTGGTGCTGGGGGGCACGGCGGAGGAGGACGCGTGGTCCCTGGAGCCGGATCCGGGGGTGGCCGAGGCGATCGTGCGGCGGTGCGCGGTGCTGTGTCCGGCTGTCGCGGGGGCGCGTGTCCTGGAGCATCGGGTGGGGTTGCGGCCGGCTCGGGACGCGGTGCGGCTGGAACGCGTGTCCCTGCCGGACGGACGGGCCCTGGTGCACAACTACGGTCACGGGGGTGCGGGGGTCACGGTGGCGTGGGGCTGCGCGGAGGAGGCGGCGGCGCTTGCCGCCCGCTGAACCTGGCCGCGACCGGCGTTCGCAGGGTGCCTCCCCCACCGCCCACCCGTGCCGCCCTGCGGTACGACTGCCCGCGGACGGCACGGCGCGTGGCGCCGCGCGGTGCACGCGGTGGGCACGGCGCAGGAGACGCGGCTGACCGTGCTGGGGATGGCGCATGGCACCGCGCGGTGCCCGTGCCGCACCGGGGGCACGGGGCCACGCGGCCCGTCATGGGTGTCAGTGCTTGCCGATGGGGTCGCCCTCCACGTCCGGGCCCCGGCCCGGGCCCACCCGGATCTCGAATTCGCCGTCGTACTTCCTGTGGCCCTCGATGACCGCGAGTTCCACCGCTTCCGATCCCATCTCGCCCCGCACGATGAGCGGGTCGCGGCGCAGGTCGCGCATGAGTGCCACGCACATGAAGATCATCACGATGACGAACGGGGCCGCCGCGAGGATCGTGAGGTTCTGCAGGCCGGTCAGCGCGTCGCCCTGGCCGCTGCCGACCAGCAGCATGATCGCCGCCACCGCGCCGGTGACCACGCCCCAGAAGACCACCGCCCAGCGGCTGGGTTCGAGCGCTCCCTTCTGCGAGAGGGTGCCCATCACGATGGAGGCCGCGTCGGCCCCCGAGACGAAGAAGATGCCGACGAGGATCATCACCAGCAGGCTGGTGACGGTGGCGAGGGGGTACTCCTGCAGCACGGCGAAGAGCCGGCCCTCGGGGGTCGTCTCGTCGCCGAGCCGGTTCTGCTCCTGGAGCCTCATCGCCGAGCCGCCGAAGATCGCGAACCAGATCAGGCTGACCGTGCTGGGGACCAGGATGACTCCGCCGATGAACTGGCGGATGGTCCGGCCCCGGCTGATGCGGGCGATGAACATGCCGACGAAGGGCGTCCAGGAGATCCACCAGGCCCAGTAGAAGACGGTCCAGCTGCCCAGCCAGTCGGCGACGCCCTCGCCTCCGCTGATCTCGGTGCGGCCGGCCAGCTCGGGCAGGTCGCCGAGGTAGGCGAAGATCGAGGTCGGCAGCAGGTCCAGGATGAGGATGGTCGGGCCCGCGACGAACACGAACACGGCGAGGATCAGGGCCAGCACCATGTTGGTGTTGGACAGCCACTGGATGCCCTTCTCCACACCGGAGACCGCGGAGGCCACGAACGCCACGGTCAGCACCGCGATGATGCCGACCAGCAGCCCCGTGCTGACCTTGTCCATCCAGTCGAGCTTCTCCACACCGGAGCCGATCTGCAGCGCGCCGAGGCCGAGCGAGGCCGCGGAGCCGAAGACCGTCGCGATGATGGCGAGCACGTCGATGACCCGGCCGCCGACGCCGCCCGCGTTCCGCTCCCCGATGAGCGGGGTGAACACGGCGCTGATGGTCTGACGGCGGCGCCTGCGGAAGGTGCTGTAGGCGATGGCGAGGCCGACCACCGCGTAGATCGCCCACGGGTGGAGCGTCCAGTGGAAGAGGGTGGTCGCCATGGCCGTCTCCATGCGATCGCCCGAGTCTGCCGGGCTGGTGCCCGGTGGGGGCGTCGTGTAGTGCGCCAGCGGTTCGCTCACGCCCCAGAACATCAGGCCGATGCCCATGCCGGCGCTGAACATCATGGCGATCCACGACACCGTGCGGAACTCCGGCTCCTCGCCCTCGGCGCCGAGGTGGATCCGGCCGTAGCGGCTGGCCGCCAGCCAGAGGGCGAAGACGACGAAACCGGAGGCGGCCAGCATGAACGCCCAGCCGCCGTTGTGCATCAGCCCGCCGAGCATGGTGGTGGAGGCGTCCTCGAGCGAGTCCGTCCCGACGGCGCCCCACAGCACGAACGCGAGGGTGAGCACGGCCGTGACACCGAACACCACCCGGTCGGTCCGCGGACGCTCCCGGCCCGGCAGGGCCGCC
>NZ_NCTE01000476.1:9044-19665 GCF_002114215.1 Streptomyces sp. 13-12-16
CTACGCCCCTACCACCTTTGGCGCAAAACTCACCTCCTCAGCGCGATGTGCCGGCCTCCCCGGGGACGCGGTGGGCGGTGACGTCGGGTCGGTCCACGCCGTCCAGGACAGTGTCCGGGGCCGTGGTGCGCGAGCCCGCCGTGGCGCGGGCGAAGGCGGCCGTTCCGCCGACGAACGGCACCCGCGCGGAGGTACGGGCCAGGTCGAGGGTGAGCGTCGGGGTGTCGGCCGGGGGGTCGATCAGGCCACGGTCGGTGCCGGCGACGATCAGTGCCAGGCGGTGGCCCTCGGGGACGACGTGGTCGGTGGCCGCCAGGTCGAGGGTGATGGTGTACCGCTTGCCGGGGGTGAGCGGCTCGCCCTTGCCGTCGTCGGCGTGGTTGCCGAGGTCGGCCCAGCCGCGGCTGACGATCGTGTGCTCGACGTCGGTGGTCGTGGCGCGGGTCTCCTGGAAGCAGGAACTGTCGCCCGCGGTGCTCGCGCCCCAGCAGGTGCGCTCGGGGAGGGTGGTGATGCCTTCTCCGTCGTCGGCGTAGTCGCGGACGGTGTCGGGGCCGAGGTCCACGAGTACGGCGGAGAGGTGGGCCGTGGGTGTGCTGGGGGTGGCGGTGACGGTGACCCGGGAGGCGCCGGACAGGCGCAGGTCACGGGTGAGCGGGCCGGTGACGAAGCCGGCCTTGTCCGGGGTCGGGGTGTCGACGCGGGCGGCCCAGTCGGTCTCGCTCAGCCGCGGGTCGTCGGTGAAGGCCTCGGTTCCCGCGCCCTTGCGCAGGCCGAGGGTGCCGACGCCGGCCTCGGTGCCCCGGGCGGGACGCAGGGTCGTGGTGTGCGTGCCGCGCGGCGGCCAGCTCTTCGAGGTCACCCACTGGTCGGGCCGGCGTTCGATGTCGGCCATGGGCTCGCGGTCGACGCCGTTGTCGTAGCCGAGGAGTTCATGGTCGAACCAGCGGTGCAGGGTGTCGACCCACTCGGCGCGGCGGAAGTCGAAGGGGTCGACGTGGCCGGTCTGGGAGAGCCAGATCTTGCGCTCGACGCCGTTCTTCGCGAGGGCGTCCCACCACGGGCCGACGTGCTGCATCCGTACGTTGAGGTCCTGCATGCCGTGCACCAGGAAGACGCTGGCCTTCACCTTCTTCGCGGCACGCGTGTAGTCGCGTTCGGTCCACAGGGGGGTCCGGTCACCGGTGCGCGGGGCGCCCTCGACGAGTTCGCGCTGGACGGCGGCGCAGCCGGCGCGGGCCTCGGGGCTCTCGACGTACTGGGACAGCCAGTCCGGGCCGGAGTCGTAGAGCGGGGCGCCCCGGGTGAAGTAGTAGTCGTACCAGGAGGAGATCGCGGCGATCGGGACGATGGTCTCCAGGCCCTCGACGCCGGTGGCGGCGACACCGTTGGCGATGGTGCCGTCCCAGCTCTTGCCGATCATTCCGGTGCGGCCGTTGGTCCAGTCGGCCCTGGCCCGTTCGGTGCCGGTGCGGCTGGTGTAGGCCTTGCCGCGGCCGTTCAGCCAGTCGACGACGGCCTTCGCGGACTGGATGTCGGAGCGGCCTCCGACGTCCACACAGCCGTCGGACCGGTTGGTTCCGGCCAGGTCGACGCCGACGACGGCGTAGCCGCGCGGCACGAAGTAGTTGTCGTAGAACAGCGGCATCCGCACGACGTCGCCGTTCGCGTCGTAGGTCTTCTTCTGGCTCTCGTTGCCGCGCCCGCAGCAGGAGTAGTACGGGCTGGCGTCCATGATGACGGGGACCTTCCGGCCCCGCTGCGCGGGTTCGCGAGGGCGGACGATGTCGACGGCGACCCGGTCGGTGCGGCCGTCCCGGTCCTCGTCGAGTCCGGTGTCCACCCAGACGGCCTCGCGGACGGCGTCGTCGTAGGAGTGGACGGGCAGGCTCTCGCGCGGTGGCGCGGCGTGTGCGGCCGTGGGGGTGAGCAGTGCGGCCGTCAGGGCGGCGGTGGCCGCCGTCGCAAGTGGTCTCCAGGTCGTGAAGCGCGTGCGTTTCGGCATGCGCGGGACGGTACATGGGTGAACTCGGGTGCAGAAGAGGGCGATTGACTCCTCGTGAGGCCCCGGATGGCCGGAACCACGCCCGGTGGCGCGCCGGTTCCCGCACGGGAGCGGTGACGGGTGCGCTCAGTCGCCGTGGTCGTACACCGTCACCGGTATGCCGCGCTCCACCAGCCGCCCGGTGATCAGCGGCTCGATGCGGGACCACGTGCCGCCGGCCAGGCCGCAGCCGATGCGGGGCATGTGCACGGAGGCGTTCAGCTCCGTCGCCCTGTCGGCGAGGCGGCCGAGGGCGGTGTCGACCGCCTCGTAGCGGACGGGGACGCCCTTGCTGCCGGTCCTGGTTCCGCGCTGGCCGATCATGTTGGCCACCCAGACGTACCGCTCGACCTGGACCAGCTGGACCGCGCCCAGAGCGAAGTCGTTCGCGGCGCGGTCGCGGTGCCAGGCGCGGTAGGCGGCCTCCGGTTCGGGCCAGCGGCGCGACACGGCCAGGACGAATCCCTTCCCCCACCCGCCGATGTCGTTGCAGACGTGGGCGATGACCTTGACGCCCTTCACCGACGGAACGGTGGCGTCACCCCGGACATATGTGATCCCCGACATGACGCCACCCTAGGCGTTGCCACTGACAGTGGCTGTGACGTGCTACTTCGTCAGCCGCGAGAGCTCCTGGCCGGTGTTGCGCGCCACCCGGCGGCGGACGCCGTACCAGCCGGCGACCAGCATCGCGGCGATCACCGGGACGAGCAGCAGCGTCTTGCGGCCGACCTCCGGGTCGTTCCACATGAGGCCGAGGACGGAGACCAGGAAGGCGATGGTCGCGATCTCGGTGACCGGGCTGCCGGGGAGCCGGAAGGACGGCCGGGCGAGAAGTCCGGCGCGGGCGCGGCGGACGAAGACCAGGTGGCAGATCATGATGATCACCCAGGTGCTGATGATGCCGAGGGAGGCGACGTTCAGCACGATCTCGAAGGCCTGGGCCGGCATGAGGAAGTTCAGGCCGACGCCGAGGACGCACACGCCGCAGGTCAGCAGGATGCCGCCGTAGGGCACCTGGCTGCGGTTCATGCGGGCGGTGAACTTCGGGGCGGACCCCGCCGTGGCCATGGAGCGCAGGATGCGGCCGGTGGAGTACAGGCCGGAGTTCAGGGACGACATCGCGGCCGTGAGGACGACGAGGTTCATCACGTCGCCGGCGGCCGGGACGCCGATCTTCGAGAGCACCGTGACGAAGGGGCTCTCGTCGGCCGAGTACATCGAGCCGGGGAGCAGGAGGGCGAGCAGGACGACGGAGCCGACGTAGAAGAGGCCGACGCGCCACATGATGGAGTTCACCGCGCGGGGGACGACCTTCTCCGGTTCGGCGGTCTCGCCCGCGGCGACGCCGACCAGTTCCAGCGCCGCGTACGCGAAGACGACGCCCTGCATGACGAGGACGACCGGCATCACACCGTGCGGGAGGATGCCGCCGTTGTCGGTGATCATGCTCGGGCCGGGGGTGCCGCCGCCCACCTCGTGCCGGGTGGCGAGCAGGAAGACGCCGATGAGCATGAAGGCGACGAGGGTGGCGACCTTGACGATCGCGAACCAGAACTCCATCTCGCCGAAGATCTTCACCGAGATCAGGTTCACCGCGAGGACCACGGCGAGGGCGATCAGCGCGAGCACCCACTGCGGGATGTCGGTGAACGCGCTCCAGTAGTGCGTGTAGAGGGCGATCGCGGTGATGTCGGCGATGCCGGTGGTCGACCAGTTGAGGAAGTACATCCAGCCGGCGACGTACGCGCCCTTCTCACCGAGGAACTCGCGCGCGTACGACACGAAGGAGCCGGACGACGGCCGGTACAGGACCAACTCGCCCAGGGCCCGGACGACGAAGAAGGCGAAGACGCCGCAGACCAGGTAGGCCAGGGCGAGCGCCGGGCCCGCGTCGTGCAGGCGTCCTCCGGCGCCCAGGAAGAGCCCGGTGCCGATCGCGCCGCCGATGGCGATCATGTTGACGTGGCGGGCCTTGAGGTCCTTGCTGTAGCCGGCGTCGCCCGCGTCCGCGGGCGCCGGGGCCGCCGCGGTGGGTGCCGCGGCCGTTGCCGTGTTGACGGCGTCCTTGCTCACGAAGTGGTTCCACTCTCTGGTGCGCTCGGGCGGGTCGCGCCCGGGTGTCCGGATTGCCTCGGCCGGCGTGCTCGGATCACGGCACGGACCGAGGGGGCACCTTTCCGGAAGCGCGGCGCCTCACGCGATGGCGCACGTCACACCGGGGAACATCTCACACGCCCGCGCGGGATGACAGCCGAGGTGTCACAGCGGTGGTGGGACAGCGATACTGCTGCACATGACGACCGAGACCGAGCAGCCGCTCACGATCGACGAACTGGCGGCGCGGGCCGGTGTCACCGTGCGCACGGTCCGCTTCTACGGCACCAAGGGGCTGCTGCCGCCGCCGGTGATCGGTCCCCGGCGGGTCGGTCACTACGGGCGGGAGCATCTGGCCCGGCTGGAGCTCATCGAGGAGCTGCAGCACCTGGGCATGACGCTGGCGGCGATCGAGCGGTACCTGGGGCAGCTCCCGCCGGATCTGAGCGCCCGGGACCTGGCGGTCCAGCGGGCGGTGGTGGCCTCCTGGGCGCCCGAGGCGGTGGAGGCGGTGCCGCGCGGGGAGCTGGAGCGCCGGGCGGGGCGGGCACTGGGCGAGGAGGACCTCCGGCGGCTCGCGGCGATGGGCGTCGTCGAGCGGGACGGCGAGGTGCTGCGGGTCGACCCCGGGCTGCTGCGCCTCGGGGTGGAGCTGCTGGACGTACCGCTGTCCCATGAGACGGTCCTCGCCGCGCGCGCCGCGCTCACCGGGCACTCCCGCGCGGCCGCCCGCGAGCTGTCGCGGCTGCTGCGCGACGCGGTCGCGGAGCGGGACGCGCGGGACGTGCGGTCCCTGTCCGCCCGGATGCATCCGCTGGTGGTGCAGGCGCTGCTGACCACCTTCCAGCGGTCGCTGCGGGAGGAGCTGGCCCAGTGGCTCGACGAGGAGGGGTGACGGGGCGCGCCCCGTCACCCCCGCGACGGGTCAGCGGGCGTCCGTGAAGACCTCCCCCTTCTCCGCCTTCGCCACCAGCAGCGCCGGCGGGGTGAAGCGCTCGCCGTAGCGCTCGGCGAGCTCACGCGCGCGGGCCGTGAATCCGGGCAGGCCGCCCTCGTAGCCGTTGATGTACTGGAGGACGCCGCCGGTCCAGCCGGGGAAGCCGATGCCGAGGACGGAGCCGATGTTGGCGTCGGCGACGGAGGTGAGCACGCCCTCCTCGAGGAGCCGGACGGTGTCCAGCGCCTCGGCGAACAGCATGCGCTCCTGCATGTCACGGAAGGGGATCTCGTGGCCGGGCTTGGTGAAGTGCTCGCGCAGTCCGGGCCACAGGCTGCCGCGCCTGCCGTCCTCGCCGTACTCGTAGAAGCCGGCGCCTCCGCTGCGGCCGGGGCGCTCGAACTCGTCGACCATGCGGTCGATGACCGTCTCCGCCGGGTGCGCGGTCCAGGTGCCGCCCGCCTCCTCGACGGCCCGCTTCGATTCACGCCGGATCTTGCGCGGCAGCGTGAGGGTCAGCTCGTCCATCAGGGAGAGCACCTTGGCGGGATAGCCCGCCTGGGCGGCGGCCTGCTCGACCGAGGCGGGTTCGATGCCCTCGCCGACCATGGCGACGCCCTCGTTGATGAAGTGCCCGATGACGCGCGAGGTGAAGAAGCCGCGCGAGTCGTTGACGACGATCGGCGTCTTGTTGATCTGCCGGACCAGGTCGAAGGCGCGGGCGAGCGCCTCGTCACCGGTGCGCCCGCCCTTGATGATCTCGACCAGCGGCATCCTGTCGACGGGTGAGAAGAAGTGCAGCCCGATGAAGTCGGCCTGGCGCTCGACGCCCTCGGCGAGGGCGGTGATGGGCAGGGTGGAGGTGTTGGAGCACAGCAGCGCGTCGGGGGCGACGACGTCCTGGATCTCCTGGAACACCTTGTGCTTGAGGGAGGTGTCCTCGAAGACGGCCTCGATGACCGCGTCGCAGCCGGCGAGGTCGGCGGCCTCGGCGGTGGGCGTGATCCGGGCGAGCAGCGCGTCGGCCTTCTCCTGGCTGGTGCGGCCCTTGGCGACGGCCTTGGCGCACAGCTTCCCGGAGTAGCCCTTGCCCTTGACGGCGGCCTCCAGGGAGACGTCCTTCAGGACGACCTCGATGCCCGCGCGGGCGCACGAGTAGGCGATGCCCGCGCCCATCATCCCGGCGCCGAGGACGGCCACCTTCGTCACCTTGCGGGGCTCGATGCCCTTGGGGCGGTTGGCGCCGGAGTTGACGGCCTGGAGGTCGAAGAAGAACGCCTGGATCATGTTCTTCGAGGTCTGTCCGGCGGCCAGCTCGACGAAGTAGCGGGCCTCGATGACCTGGGCGGTCTCGAAGTCGACCTGGGCGCCCTCGACGGCGGCGGCCATGATGTTGCGCGGGGCCGGGTAGGGCGCGCCGCCCGTCTGCTTGCGCAGGTTGGCCGGGAAGGCGGGGAGGTTGGCGGCGAACTTCGGGTGGGCGGGGGTGCCGCCGGGGATGCGGTAGCCCGGCTTGTCCCAGGGCTGGGCGGACTCGGGGTGGGCGTCGATGAAGGCGCGGGCCTTGGCGAGCAGGTCCTCGCGCGTGTCGGCGATCTCGTCGACCAGGCCGTTCTCCAGGGCGCGGCGCGGGTTGTACTGGGTGCCCTGGAGGAGCACCTTCAGCAGCGCGTCGGTGATGCCGAGCATGCGGACGGTGCGGACGACGCCGCCGCCCCCGGGGAGCAGGCCGAGGGTGACCTCGGGGCAGCCGATCTTGGAGCCGGGGGCGTCGAGGGCGATCCGGTGGTGGCAGGCGAGGGCGAGTTCGTAGCCGCCGCCGAGGGCGGCGCCGTTGATCGCCGCGACGACGGGCTTGCCGAGGGTCTCGATGCGGCGCAGGTGCCGCTTGACGGCCATGCCGCCGTCGAAGAGGTCCTGTGCCGTCTCGGGGGTGACCCGGATGAGGTCGCGCAGGTCGCCACCGGCGAAGAAGGTCTTCTTGGCGGAGGTGACGATGACGCCGCGGATGGAGTCCTTCTCCGCCTCCAGGCGGTCGGTGATCACGGCGAGGGAGTCGCGGAACGCCTGGTTCATGGTGTTCGCGGACTGGTGGGGGTCGTCGAGGACGAGGGTGACGACGCCGGTGCGGTCCTGTTCCCAGCGGATGGTGGTGCTCTCGGTCATGTGGAGGTCTCCGTGAGTGAGGTGGCGGGTCGCTGGGGCTCAGAGGCGTTCGACGACGGTGGCGATGCCCATGCCGCCGCCCACGCACAGCGTGGCGAGGCCGTAGCGCTTGTCCTGGCGCTCGAGTTCGTCGACGAGGGTGCCGAGGATCATCGCGCCGGTGGCGCCGAGGGGGTGGCCCAGCGCGATGGCGCCGCCGTTGACGTTGACCTTGTCCAGGGACAGGCCCATGTCCTTGACGTAGCGCAGGACGACCGCGGCGAACGCCTCGTTGATCTCGACGAGGTCGATGTCGTCGATGGTCAGTCCCGCTTTGGCGAGGGCCTTGCGGGTGGCGGGGGCGGGGCCGGTGAGCATGATGGTGGGCTCGGAGCCGGACACGGCGGCGGAGACGATCCTGGCGCGCGGGGTGAGTCCGTAGCGGTCGCCGACCTCCTCGGAGCCGATGGCGACGAGCGCGGCGCCGTCGACGATGCCGGAGGAGTTGCCCGCGTGGTGGACGTGGTCGATCTTCTCGACCCAGTGGTACTTCTGCAGGGCCACGGCGTCGAAGCCGCCCAGCTCGCCGATGTCCGCGAAGGACGGCTTCAGCTTGGCCAGCGAGTCGGCGGTGGTGCCGGGGCGCAGGTGCTCGTCGTGGTCGAGGACGGTGAGACCGCTGCGGTCCCGCACCGGGACGACGGACCGCTCGAAGCGGTTCTCCTTCCAGGCGGTGGCCGCGCGCTCCTGCGACAGGGCCGCGTACTCGTCGACGTCCCGCCGGGAGAAGCCCTCGATGGTGGCGATCAGGTCGGCGCCGATGCCCTGCGGGACGAAGTTGGTGGCGAGGTTGGTCATCGGGTCGTTGAACCAGGCGCCCCCGTCCGAGGCCATCGGCACCCGGGACATCGACTCGACGCCGCCCGCGAGGACCAGGTCCTCCCAGCCGGAACGGACCTTGGCGGCGGCCAGGTTGACGGCCTCCAGGCCCGAGGCGCAGAAGCGGTTCTCCTGCACGCCCGCCACCGTGTCGGGCAGTCCGGCCGCGATGGCGGCGATGCGGGCGATGTCGGAGCCCTGGTCGCCGACCGGGCCGACGACGCCGAGCACGATGTCGTCGACGGCCGCCGGGTCGAGGCCGGGGAAGCGGTCGCGGAGCTCGTGGATGAGGCCGACGACCAGGTCGACGGGCTTGGTGCCGTGCAGGGCTCCATTGGCCTTGCCGCGCCCGCGCGGGGTGCGGATCGCGTCGTACACGTACGCTTCGGTGCTCACGAGGGGGCCTTTCACTGGGGTTTCGAGGGTGTGGAGGAGTGTGAGGGGGCCGGGGCCGTCAGTCCGGGCACGTCCCAGTCGCGGGCCACGTCGTCGGTGTCGGCGCCCGGCCGGGCGGGCCCGGTGCGGAGGGTGGCGGGGGTCGCGGAGAACCTCGGGGCCGGTGCGGGCTGGGTGATGCCGGCGTGGTCGGTGAAGGTGGAGCGGGCGGCGAGGTGCGGGTGGTGCGGGGCCTCGCGCAGGGACAGCACCGGCGCCACGCACGCGTCGGAGCCGTCGAAGCGGGCCGTCCACTCGTCGCGGGTGCGGGTCCTGAAGCGGGCGGCGACCTGTGCGCGCAGCTCCGGCCAGCGGGTGACGTCGGCGTGCGCACCGCTCTGGCCGTCGAGGCCGAGCAGGCGCAGGAACTCGGCGTAGAACCGCGGCTCCAGCGCGCCCACCGCCATGTGCCTGCCGTCGGCGGTCTCGTAGGTGCCGTAGTAGGGGCAGCCGCCGTCGAGGAGGTTGGCGCCGCGCCGGTCCTGCCAGGCGCCGGCGGCGAGCATGCCGTGGATCATCGCGGTCAGGTGGGCGGTGCCGTCCACGATGGCGGCGTCGACGACCTGTCCGGTGCCGGTCGCGCGCGCGTGGTGCAGCGCGGCGAGGACGCCGACGACGAGGTAGAGGGAGCCGCCCGCGTAGTCGCCGAGCAGGTTGGCCGGGACGGCCGGGGGCCCGTCCGGGTCGCCGATCATGCCGAGGGCGCCGGTGAGGGCGGTGTAGGCGATGTCGTGGCCCGCGCGGTCGGCGAGGGGGCCCTGCTGGCCCCAGCCGGTCATCCGGCCGTAGACCAGGCGCGGGTTGCGGGCGCGGCAGTCCCCGGGGCCGACGCCGAGCCGCTCGGCGACTCCGGGACGGTAGCCCTCGATGAGCACGTCGGCGCGTTCGGCGAGGCCGAGGACGCGCGCGGGGCCGTCGGGGGCCTTCAGGTCGACGATCACGGAGCGCTTGTTGCGGTTGGTCACGTCGAGGGCGGGGTCGATCCCGAGTCCGGGGCCGCCCGGACGGTCCACGCGTACGACGTCGGCGCCCAGGTCGGCGAGGAGCATGGCGGCGAACGGGCCGGGCCCGATCCCGGCCAGCTCGACCACGCGCACGCCGCCGAGCGGACCGTGTTCCGGCGTCTTCGCCTCCGTCATCGAGCCCCCATCGGCTGTGACACTACTGGTGTAACACCCATGATGTTAGGAACGTGTCCCACCCGGCACAAGACCGGGCGAGCAAGCGCTTGGCCACTGTACGGCTCGGTGCCCGTCCGCCGCGCCGGCTCCACGCGCTGTCGCGCCTTTTCCCGCTTCTTCAGGGCGTTCGGGGCATGGTCATCGGTTTCCTCCGGGCTCGTCGTCGGGCTCCGCACCCCTCACGCTAGCCTCGGCCACCGACAGCGGCGCGGCTGCACGACCAAGGGGTGTCATGAGCAGGCTGAACAGGACGGACCGTCCGTACGACATCGTGCTCTTCGGAGCGACCGGCTTCGTCGGAACCCTGACCGCGGAGTATCTCGCCGGTCATGCCCCCGCCGGGCTGCGCTGGGCGATCGCCGGACGCAGCACGGAGAAGCTGGAGCGGCTGCGGGACCGGCTGCCCGGCGGCGCGGAGGTCGGGCTGCTGCGGGCGGACGTGTCCGACCCGGCCTCGCTGCGTGCCCTCGCCGAGCACGCGCGGGTGGTCGCCACGACCGTCGGCCCCTATGTGGAGTACGGCGAGGAACTCGTCGCCGCCTGCGCGGACACCGGGGCGGACTACGTCGACCTCACGGGTGAGCCGGAGTTCGTGGACCTGACGTACGTCCGGCACGACGCACGCGCGCGGGAGACCGGGGCGCGGCTGGTGCACGCCTGCGGCTTCGACTCGGTGCCGCACGACCTGGGCGCGTACTTCACCGTGCGGCAGCTCCCGGAGGGGGTGCCGCTGACCGTGGACGGCTTCGTGACCGTCGACGCGGCCTTCTCCGGCGGGACCTTCGCCTCGGCGCTGAACCAGTTCGCCCGGCACCGCGGGCTGCGCGCGGCGGCCCTGGACCGCCGGCGCCATGAACCGCGGCTGGTGGGCCGCCGGGCGTCGGCCCCGACGGGCGCGCCGCG
>NZ_NCTE01000477.1 GCF_002114215.1 Streptomyces sp. 13-12-16
CGGAGGTCATGGAGCGTTCACGCCCCCAGCAGGCTCTGGCCGCAGACCCGTACGACCTGCCCGTTCACCGCGCCCGAGGCGGGGTGGGCGAGCCAGGCGGTGGTCTCGGCGACGTCGACGGGCAGGCCGCCCTGGGCGAGGGAGTTCATCCGGCGGCCCGCCTCGCGGATGAGCAGCGGGACGGCGGCCGTCATCTTCGTCTCGATGAAGCCGGGCGCCACGGCGTTCACCGTCACCCCGTGCCCGTCGAGCGCGTGCGGGGCGAGGGTGCGGACCAGGCCGGTGATGCCCGCCTTGCTCGCCCCGTAGTTGGTCTGGCCGGCGTTCCCGGCGATCCCCGCGATGGACGCCGTGGCGACGATCCGTCCGCCGCGCCTCAGGGTCCCGGCGGCGAGCAGCGCGTCGGTGGTGCGCAGCACGCTCGCCAGGTTCACCTCCAGCACCGGACTCCAGCGCTCGGCCGGCATGTTGACCAGCCGCCGGTCACGGGTGATGCCCGCGTTGTGGACGAGGACGTCGAGGCCGTCGGGGAGGGCTTCGGCGATGCGGGCGCCCGCGTCGGCGGCGGTGATGTCGAGGGGGAGCGCCCTCCCGCCGAGCCGTCCGGCGACGCGCCGGGCGTCCGCCTCGGCCCCCGGCACGTCGAGGACGACCACCTCGGCGCCGTCCCGGGCCAGCGTCTCGGCG
>NZ_NCTE01000478.1 GCF_002114215.1 Streptomyces sp. 13-12-16
AGGGCGAGCAGGGCCCCGCCGCCGCGCAGCACGAGCCTGCCGTCCGCCAGCCGCCCCGCGGGCCACGCCGGCACCTGCCACACCGCCCCGGGGCCGGACGGCAGTCGCGGCTGGGCCGAACGGGACACCGTCAGGCCGCCGTCGGCCCCGATCTCCTCGACGGTCACGGGGAGCGCACCGTCGACCATGGCCAGCAGGGAGGAGACCCGTTCCGGATCCCCCGCGAGCTCCCGGCGGATCCAGGCGTCGTCCGCCCAGCCGTCGTCGGAGAGGGAGACGGCCCCTGCCGGGAACCCGTGCACGAAGAGGACGCCCGCCTCGTCGCACCCCAGCAGCACGGCGTCGCCGCGCTCGGGGGCCCCGGACCAGGGAGCGAGACGGTTGTCCGGGGTGAGACGCACCACGCGGCCCTCCGCGTGGCGTGCCGCCGCCGCACGGGTGACGGGATACTGCAACTCCCGGCCGGCACCGCCCAGATGCAGCGTGCCGGACTCCGGGTCACTCCTGAGCACCGTCAGCACCGCCGGTACGTCGCCCAGCGCCCCGCGCAGTCCCGGACGCCAGTCGTGCAGGACGACGCAGGTGGGCTCCGTCAGCCCGCGGTGGTGGGCGGACACCCGCACCGTGTCACCGGGCCGGAACAGCTCCCAGCACAGCCCCTCCAGGGACTCCGGGCTGCCGCTGTGCAGGGTGTGCATCAGGCCGCCGGGCACCTCGACCAGACGGCCGGGCGACAACTCGAGCCACACCCCGTCGGCCTCGTGCGTCCCGTCGGGGTGCCGCACCGGGCCCGCGACGGTGTACCAGTGCGCCCCATGCGCCGTGGCCGCCCGGCCCGTCCCGGCGCCGGGTGCGCCGGGACGGTCGGTGAGGTGGCCGGCGGGGAAGCCGAAGCGACGGCCCTGAGCCGGCGGGTACCGCAGGGAGGGACCGGCGGCGGGGACCACCGGCGGCACGCTG
>NZ_NCTE01000479.1 GCF_002114215.1 Streptomyces sp. 13-12-16
GGCCGGTGGTGCCGCCCGCGGCGGTGTCGGAGGCGACACCACCGGTCCCGGGCCCCGGCACCGTGCGGCCCGCCCCGGGCCCGATGCCGGCGGCGCACTTGTCGGTCCAGCCGGTGGCCTGGTCGGCGCCGGTGTCCTCTGCCGGCCCGTCCCCGAAACCGGTCCCGGGTCTCGCCGAGCCGGCCGGGCCCGGCACACAGGCACCGCTGATCCCCGGCCAGGTGGCCACGGACAGGCCCGGAGACATCCGGCCGGGCACGCCAGCTCCCGTGGCCACCCCGAGCGTCCGGTCCACCGGCTCGGCCCACCCCGCTCCGCCGACGGAATGGTTGGGGCTCCTGGCCGAGGCCCAGCGGCAGAGCGCGGAAGCGCATGCCACGTACCAACGGGTGACCGCTGAGAACCACCAGCTCTACCTGCGGACGGCGCATGCCTCGATGGAGGCCCTGCTCGGCGCCGCCGGTGTCCGTCTCCCCGCCGTCGGCGTGGACGACCCGCGGCCATGGCCCGTCGCAGAGGTCGCGGTGGGTGCCACCGGCGCGCAGGTCGTGCCCTCCGGTCAACCGGTCCACGCCCCCGTGCCGTCAGGTACGGTCCCCGGCTCTGGCCAGCCCTTCCGTTCCGGTTCGGGCGGCGACAGGGATGAGGCGACACCGGCTGTGCCGGCGCCACCCCCGCAGGCCACCGTCGTGCCGTCGCCCGTGGAGGCCCCGGCGCCCGGGCTGGTGCTGCTCGGGCCGCAACCGGACGCGTTGCGGCCGGACGGGCTGCCGCTGGACGCCGAGTCGATCGGCGCGCTGCTGCTGGAGGTGGTCGCCGAGCGCACCGGCTACCCGGCGGACATCATCAACCTCGACATGGAACTCGAGGCCGACCTGGGCATCGACTCCATCAAGAAGGTCGAAGTGCTCTCCCGGGTCCGCCAACGTGTGGGTGAACTGCCCGCAGCCGACCTGTCCGAGCTGGCGTCCTTGCGCACGCTGCGGGAGATCTCGGTCAAGGTCGCCCAGCTGGCGGGACAGATCGATGACGCCGGCGACCAGGCGTCCGCCGGTCCCTCGCCGGTGTCCCCGAAGCCTCCCGGGACCTCCGCCCCCGGATCCCCCGAGGACGTGGACTCCGAGCCCGCCGCCGGTCCGGAAGCCACCGATGCCCCCGCCGCCGAAGTCCCCACCGCCACCAACCGTCCGGAGCCGGTCCGCCTGGCGGTACGCGCCCTGCCGCTGGCGCCGGCCGGGCTGGCCCTGGCCGGTCTGCGCGACCGGGAGCTCCTCGTGCTCGACGACTCCACCCGGGTGGGTCATCTGCTGGTCGAGGAACTCGCGGCCCACGGTGTGCCGGCCCGGCTCGTCACCGGTCTTCCGGCCGAGGCACGGTCGGTGATCCTGCTGGACAAGGGCGACGACCCGCCGGCCGTCTTCGCGGCGGTCCGAGGGCTGGCCGACCGGCTCAGCTCGGCCGGCGGCCTCCTGGTCACCGTGCAGGACACCGGGGGCGACTTCGGGCTGAGCGGAAACGGCGGCCGGCCGGTCCATGGTGGTCTGGACGCACTGGCCAGGACCGCCGCCCGGGAGTGGCCCCTGGCCACGGTGAAGGCCATCGACTGCGCACGCACCGGGCGCAGTGACAAGCAGGTCGCCGCCGCGATCGCCGCCGAGCTCACCGCGGGCGGGCCGTCGATCACGGTCGGTCTCCCCGCCGACGGAAGCCGGACGGTTCCGTTGGCGTGCCCCGTCGCACCCGGCCCCGTCGAACCCCGGGCCGATGCCGACTCGGTGATCGTGGTCACCGGCGGCGCACGCGGCGTCACTGCGTCGGCGATCCGCGCACTCGCGGCCGCCCACCGGCCCAGGCTGGTGCTCCTCGGCCGTACCGCACTGGTCGAGGAGCCCGCGGGGCTGGCCGGGGCCACCGACGAGGCGGGCCTGATCCGGCTGCTCGCCACCGGCCCCCGCCAGGCCCCACCAGCCGAACTCGCCGCCGAGGCGCGGCGCGTGCTGGCCGTACGTGAGGTCCGGCAGACCCTGCGGGCCCTGGAGGATGCGGGCTCGCCGACGCGCTACCTGTCCGTGGACACCCGGGACGAGGTGGTCCTGCGCGACGCCCTGGCCGAGGTACGCCGGGACTGGGGCCCGATCACCGGGGTGGTGCACGGCGCCGGGGTGATCGCCGACCGGTTGATCGGTGCCAAGACCGACGAGCAGTTCGCCCTGGTGTACTCCACCAAGGTGGACGGGCTGCGCGCCCTGCTGGCCGCCACCGCCGACGACCCGCTCTCCCTGCTCGTGGCGTTCACCTCGGCCTCCGGAGTGTTCGGCAGCCCGGGGCAGGCCGACTACGCGATGGCCAACACCGCCGTCGACCACCTGCTCTCCGCGTACGCCGCCGCCCATCCCGGTTGCCTGACACGCTCTTTGGCCTGGGGCCCTTGGGACGGCGGCATGGTCACCCGGACGATCGCGGAACGGTTCCGCGCCGCCGGGGTCGAGCTGATCGAACCGGCTGCCGGAGCGCGCGCGTTCGTCGCCGAACTCGCCGACCCCGGCGGGCCCACCCGGGTGCTGCGCGCCGCCGGGGACGTGGCTCCCGACGTCCTTGCCGGGCAGGGACCGGTCGCCGAACTGACCCTCGCCCGGCCGCAGTACGCGCTGCTGGACGACCACCGGATCGACGGGGCACCGGTGGTTCCGGTCGCCGTCCTGGTGCACTGGTTCACCGGGCTGGCCCGGTCCTGGCGGCCGGACACCGGCCCGTTGGTCCTCCACGACCTGCGGGTACTCCGCAGGATCGAACTGCAGGAACCGGGCGAGAGGCTCGTGCTGCGCGGCCGGACGAGGACGGACGAGTCCGCACGGCGCGGCGGTCTCACCGTCGAACTGGGCGCCGTGGGGGCCAAGTACGCCGGCACGGTGGTCGCCGACGGCCCGCCGCCGGACCCGCACCGCTGGCGGACGCCGGAAGGCCTCGAAGAGGTCCCCGAACCGTACGACGGACCGGCGCTCTTCCACGGCCCGGTGTTCCAGGTCCTGGACCAGGTCCGGCTCGGCGCCGACGGGGGTGTGGCCGCGCTCCGCCCCCGGGACGTCGACCCCTGGCTGGCCGTGCCCTGGACGGTGGACGTCGCCGCGCTCGACGGCGCCCTCCAACTCGCCGTCGGCTGGACGTTGCGGGCCGGTGTCGGGGCGGCGCTGCCGATGTCGATCCGGGAGTGCCGGATCCACCGGGCCGGGACCGACTGGGGAGCCGCGCGCGTCGTCGTCTCGGCACGACGGACCGACGGGATGTCCGCCGAGTGCGACGCGGCCGTACTGGCCGAGGACGGCACCGTGCTGGCCGAGCTGCTCAGGGTGGAGCTGATCCGCCGGCCCGACCTGACCGAGGGCTGACGCGGATGCGTTCTCCGGAAGCGACTCCTCGGCAGGCGCCGTTCTTCGAACCGGTCGCGATCGTCGGGCGCGGCTGTGTACTGCCCGGTGCGCTCGACCCGGACGCCTTCTGGGCCCGGATCGCCGCAGGCCGTTCCGCCCTGTCACCGGTGCCCGACGGACGCTGGCGGGTGCCGCTGGCACGGGTGTTGGGTGCACCTGGTGACACCGATCGGATCTGGACCGACATCGGAGGCTACGTCCACGGCTTCGACAAGGCGTTCGACCCGACCGGGTTCGAGCTGCCCCCGGCCGAGATCGCCCCACTGGACCGGGTGTTCCGCTGGGTCCTGCACGCCGGCCGGCAGGCGTTGGACGAGGCGGGCCGGCCCGATCTCGGCCGCGCGGGGCTGGTCCTGGGCAACCTGGCGTACCCGACCACGGCCATGGCCCGTTACGCCGAGCACGTGTGGCTGTCCGGTCCGGGGCGGCCGGGGCCGAGCGACGACTTCCGCCCCGATCCCCTGAACCGGTTCGGGGCCGGTCTCCCCGCCCATCTGGCCGTTCGCGCGCTCGGCCTCGGCGCCGGCGGTCATGCCCTGGACGCCGCCTGCGCCTCCTCCCTGTACGCGGTGAAAGCCGGCTGCGACCGGCTGCGGGACGGGGACGCCGACCTCGTGCTGGCCGGGGCGGTGGCCGCCGCCGACAGCCTCTACATCCATCAGGGGTTCTGCGCGCTGACCGCGTTGAGCCGGTCGGGCCGTAGCCGTCCCTTCCACCGGGAGGCGGACGGACTGGTGCCCGCAGAGGGCGCGGTGCTGTTCGCACTGGCCCGGCTCGACGACGCACTCGCCCAGGGCATGCCGGTCCTGGGCGTGATCCGGGGCATCGGGCTGAGCAACGACGGCGTGGGCGGTGGCCTGCTGGCCCCGGACCGGGCCGGACAGGAGCGCGCCGTGCGCGCCGCCTACGCCTCGGCCGGGATCGCACCGGAGACTGTTTCGCTGGTCGAGTGCCACGCGCCGGGCACCCCGAGCGGGGATGTGACCGAGGCACTGGTGATGCGTGAGGTGTTCGCTGATGCGGTGGACCTGCCGATCGGTTCGGTCAAGTCCAACCTGGGGCACCCGCTCGCGGCGGCCGGCGGTGCCGGTCTGCTGAAGGTTCTCGGTGCGTTGCGTGCCCGGGTGCGGCCGCCGTCCCTGCACGCGGACGCGCCGTTGGACGTGCTCGCCGGAACGCCGCTGCGACTGCTGCGGGAGGCCGAGGAGTGGCGCGGGCGGCGCAGGGCAGCGGTCAGCGCGTTCGGATTCGGCGGCGCCAACGCGCATGTGGTCGTCGATGCCTGGGAGCCCGGCCGGGCCGCATCCACCGCTGCCCTCTCCCCCCGCCCTGTTTCCAGCCGGCCACGGGTGGACCAGCGGGTGGCGATCGTGGCGATCGGTGCACGGGCCGGGTCGGGGGCCGGCTACCGGGACCTGTGTCACGCGGTCCTGGACGGCGCGCCCAGCCTCGGCCCCCGGCGCTCCATCGAGGTCGCGCTGGCCGGGCTGCGGTTCCCTCCGGCCGATCTGGCCGAGGCGTTGCCGCAGCAGGTCCTTGCCCTGGAGGCGGCCCGGGAAGCCGCCTCCGCGACCCGGCTGCCGCCCGACCGGACGATGGTCCTGATCGGCATGGGCACGGACCCCGAGGCGGCGCGTCCCGGTGCCCGCTGGCGTGCGCCGGGCTGGGACACCGCCTCCGGCCTGCCCGCTCCGGTGCCGGACTGGCCGGACGCCTTCCGCGCTCCGCTGGTCCCGGAGACCGTGCCGGGCACCATGCCCAACCTGGTGGCCCACCGGATCAACGCCCAACTGGACCTGCGCGGCCCCAGCCATGTGGTCTGCGCGGAGCAGGCGTCCGGCCTGGTCGCCCTGGATCTGGGGGCGCGGGCGCTGCGGGCGGGGGAGGCGGACGCGGTGCTCGCCGGCGCGGTCGACCTGTCCCATGAGCCCGTGCACCTGGCGGCGCTGGGCGCGCTGGGAGATCACCGGCCCGGTGGTGACGTGGCCGTCGTCCTGGTGTTGAAACGCCTGACCGACGCCGAGCAGGACGGCGACCAGGTCATCGCGTTGCTCGACCACGCGACGGACCGGACGGCCCCCGTCGGCCTGCTGGTCGGTGACGCGGACGCCGGAGGCACGGACGGGACCCATCGGATCCGGGACCACGAGGTCCCGCCCGATCGTGATGGCGACAGGACCGACAGGGGCCGGGCGGGGAACCAGGAGGACGGGGACGACCGGGACGTGATCGGAGGGGACGGCGAGCCGGCCGGCCGGCCGCCCACGCCCCGCGTCACCGCCCGGTACGACCACAGCGAACTGTTCGGGACGGCCCATGCCGCGCACGGCGCGCTCGCTGTGGCGGTGGCCGCGATCGCGGTCCACCACCAGGCGGTGCCACGGTCGGGTGCGGCCGCGCTGCCCGCCGACGCGCCCCTGACCGCCT
>NZ_NCTE01000047.1 GCF_002114215.1 Streptomyces sp. 13-12-16
GCCGCGCCCCCCGCCGACGTCGACGCCGCCGTCGTACGCGCCGCACGCGCGCAGACCGCCTGGGCCGCCCTCGCCCCCGGTGACCGGGCCCGGCTGCTGCGCCGGTTCGCCGCCACGGTCGACGAGCACATCGAGGAACTGGCCCGCCTGGAGGTCCGCGAGGCCGGCCACACCCTCGGCAACGCCCGCTGGGAGGCGGGCAACGTCCGCGACCTGCTCGACTACGCGGCCGGGGGAGTGGAGCGCCTCACCGGACACCAGATCCCGGTACCGGGCGGGGTGAACGTCACCTTCCGCGAGCCGCTCGGCGTCGTCGGCGTCATCGCCCCCTGGAACTTCCCCATGCCCATCGCCGCCTGGGGCACCGCACCCGCCCTCGCCGCCGGCAACGCGGTGCTCCTCAAACCCGCCGAGACCACCCCCCTCACCGCACTCCGCCTCGCCGGACTCGCCCTGGAGGCGGGCCTGCCCGAGGACCTGTTCCAGGTGCTCCCCGGACACGGCCCCGTGGCCGGGAACGCCCTCGTGGAACACCCCGGCGTCGCCAAGATCGTGTTCACCGGTTCGACCGCCGTGGGCAAGCGGGTGTGGGCCAGGGGCGCGGACCGCCTCAAGCGCGTCACCCTCGAACTCGGCGGCAAGAGCCCCAACATCGTCTTCGCCGACGCCGACCTGGAGGCCGCCGCGACCGCCGCCCCCATGTCCTTCCTCGACAACGCGGGCCAGGACTGCTGCGCCCGCACCCGCATCCTCGTCGAGCGCTCCGCGCACGACCGGTTCCTGGAGCTGCTCGCCCCGGCGATCGAGGCGGTCCGGGTGGGCGACCCGGTGGACGAGGACGTCGACATGGGCCCGTTGATCTCCGCCACCCAGCTCACCCGCGTCCGCTCCTACGTCACCGACGACCTCGACGGCATCCGCGGCAAGGCCCCCGAGGGCCCCGGCTACTGGTTCCCGCCCACCGTCCTCACCGGCGTCGACCCGCGGGCCCGCGTCGCCGTCGAGGAGGTGTTCGGCCCCGTCGCCGTCGTCCTCCCCTTCGACGACGAGGCCGACGCCGTACGCCTGGCCAACGCCACCGACTACGGACTCTCGGGCTCCCTCTGGACCCGGGACGTCGGCCGCGCCCTGCGCGTCTCCCGGGCGGTCCGCGCCGGGAACCTGTCCGTCAACTCCCACTCCAGCGTCCGCTACTGGACCCCCTTCGGCGGGTTCAAGCAGTCCGGCGTGGGCCGCGAGCTCGGCCCGGACGCGCTGACCGCCTTCACCGAGACCAAGAACGTCTTCATCAGCACGGAGGCCTGAGGGCACATGAGCGAAGAGAACATCTGCCGCCGACTGGTCGGCCGCACCGCCGTCGTCACCGGAGCCGGCAGCGGCATCGGTCTCGCGACCGCCCGCCGGCTCGCCTCCGAGGGCGCGCACGTCGTCTGCGGGGACGTGGACGAGACGCGCGGCAAGGCCGCCGCCGAGGAGACCGGCGGCATCTTCGTGAACGTCGACGTCACCGACCCCGAGCAGGTCGAGGCGCTGTTCAAGGCCGCGTACGACACCTACGGCAGCGTCGACGTCGCCTTCAACAACGCCGGGATCTCCCCGCCCGACGACGACTCCATCCTGGAGACGGGGCTGGAAGCCTGGAAGCGCGTCCAGGAGGTCAACCTCACCTCCGTCTACCTGTGCTGCAAGGCCGCCATCCCCTACATGCGGCGCCAGGGCAAGGGCTCCATCATCAACACCGCGTCCTTCGTGGCCCGTATGGGCGCGGCGACCTCGCAGATCTCGTACACCGCCTCCAAGGGCGGCGTCCTCGCCATGTCCCGGGAACTCGGCGTGCAGTTCGCCCGCGAGGGCATCCGCGTCAACGCCCTGTGCCCCGGCCCGGTCGACACCCCGCTCCTGCGGGAACTGTTCGCCAAGGACCCCGAGCGCGCCGCCCGCCGCCTGGTGCACATCCCGCTCGGCCGGTTCGCCGAGGCCGACGAGATCGCCGCCGCCGTCGCCTTCCTGGCCAGCGACGACTCCTCCTTCGTCAACGCCACCGACTTCCTGGTGGACGGCGGGATCTCGGGGGCGTACGTCACACCGCTGTAGCGTTCGCCCTACAGTGCCCGGATGAGCATGACGCCTCCGCCCGGCTGGTACCGCGACCCGCACGCACCGCACCTGGAACGCTGGTGGGACGGCACGGCCTGGACCGGGCACCGGCGCACGCCCGGGGCTCCCG
>NZ_NCTE01000480.1 GCF_002114215.1 Streptomyces sp. 13-12-16
CGCGGGACGCACCCCGCGGGGACGGGCGGGTGCGGTGCTGCGCGGGTGGCGGGGCTCCGGCCGGGGGCCCTCGCCGTACAGCCGGCGCAGCAGGGGGTACAGGGCGGGCTGGCGGGTGCGCACCCACTCGGGTCCCGCGTTGTTGCGGGGCAGCTCGGTGTAGGGGTCGTTGCCGCCGTTGGCCCTGAGGTAGACGTTGCTGAGCTGGGCGAAGAACTCGCGCTCGTTGCGGCTGCTGTAGTTGGGGGCGCTGCGGTGGCCGTCGGCGCCGTGGCCGTGGAGGGGGCCGTCGGGCCAGTTGCCCGCCTCGCCGGCCCGGGTGGTGGTGCGGAAGGCGTTGGTGATGCGCTGCCGGTCGACGGGGCCCAGACCGTGCAGGTGGATGGTGTGGGCGAATTCGTGCAGGGTGGTCGAGTAGCCGTCGGGGTAGGCGGACTTGCCGGTGCCGACGGTGGTGCGCTCGCCGAGCAGGTTCTCCTCGGTGACGGCCGCGGTGCGCGTGCCGACACCGCGGACGTCGTCCCAGGGGCGGCCGTCGCCGGTGGCGGCGTCCCGCAGGAAGCGGAAGGCGTCCAGGGAGGTCAGGGCCTCGCTCCTGGGCACCACCAGGACCCGTGAGCCCTTCTTGAGCAGCCGGGCCGTGACCTCGGGGTCCTGCAGCATCCGGGCGATCTGGGTACGGGCCCGGTCACCGGCGGAGACGGGCTGCTCGACCCCGTCGGGCACCTGGGTCATGAGGCGTGCCGCGACCGAGGCGAACTCGGCCGGGGTGAGTCCGGCGCTCAGGGCGTCCACGAGCGCGGGATCAGCGGCCAGCCGTTCGCGGTCCGCGGGCGACAGCGACGCCAGCGCCGCGTCACGGTCGGCGGCGGACAGGTCGGGCAGCCGTGCGGCGAGGGCCCGGACCGGGTCTGCGGTCACCTCCGGACGGACCCTCAGCCCGTCGGCGAGCGCGGTCAGTTCGGCGCGCAGCACGGGCAGGTCGGCGTCGGTGACGCCGAGGGTGCTCCAGGTCTCCTCGTGGCGGGTGAGGGCGTCGCGGTCCAGGGCGGCGGAGTCGAGCAGTTCGCTGAGCCGTACGGCGAGGGAGGGGGCTGCGCCGGCGGGCCGCGCGGAACGGTAGGCGTCCTCGCGCGCGAGGACCTGCGTGACCGTACGGGGGCCGTCGGAGGGGGTGCGGTGCAGCACCCACAGCAGGTCGAGGAGGTCGCGTCCGCGCAGCTCCGGATCGGTCCCGGTGGCCAGGGCGAGGGCGGCGTCGGCCAGGGAGTCCGCGGGGGCCGGCACGGTGAAACCGTCGGCCGCGACCGTGCCGGAGGCGGGCCGGTCCACCGCCGTGACCGTGATGTCGACGCCGTTCACCGACAGGC
>NZ_NCTE01000481.1 GCF_002114215.1 Streptomyces sp. 13-12-16
CCCGCGGCGGCCGACTGGGCGGCCGTCCGGCCCGGCGACCTCGCCGCGCCCGGCACCGGCGACACCGGGGTGGACGACGTCACCTTCGCGGACCGCCCCGGGACCGAGGCCCCGCCCGAGCCGCCCGCCGCCCTCGCCGACCTTCTCGACCCCGGACCGGTCGGAGGGCTCGACACGCCGTTGCCGAACCTGGACGGGGTGCTGGCCGGCTTCGACACCCCGTTGTCGGACCACCAGGACGACGGCATGGACGGGAACCGGGCGGAGGAGGAGGCCCGGTACCGGGAACTGCTGGCGGACATCTACGGCCCCGCCGTCACGTCGAACCCCCTGTACCCGGACTTCCTCGAAGGGCTCACGCGCCTCGACCGGCTCCGCCCGGTCGACCCCCTGTTCGGTCCCACCCCGCTCGACCTGGACCGGGTGGCCCGCACGGTGCTGCTCCTGGACCACTCCGCCCCGGTGAGCGACGCGCAGCGCGACGAACTGTTCCGGGTGGCGACGGACCCGGCGGCGGGGTCGGCCGGCAGCCTCGCCGCCCTGACGGCGCTCCACCTCCGGCGTCAGGGCGTGCTGTCACCCACCCACGCCATGACCACCGGCCTCGACGGACGCCCCCGCGGCCGGGACTGGACCACCGCCCACGTCCCCGACCTGGATCTCACGAACACGGGAAGGACGGCACTCCGGTCCGACGGCACCCTGGAGCGCGGCGATGTGACCACCGCGCCCTGGCACCGCCCCGGCGAGCCGGAGCCGTACGTCGTGAGGGCGGACGGCAACCACGAGCACATCGTCGTACGCGGCTACGACGGCGCCCCGCGCGAGGTGCCGCTCGACGTCTTCGCCGAACTGCTGGCCCTCGACCCGGAGCTGGCCGGACTCCCCGCGGACGTTCCCGTGGTGCTGCTCGTCTCCGGCGCCGGTGCCCGCGGCCTGGAGCTGCCGCGCCGGGCCGCGGACCGGGCCGGCAGGGACGTGTGGTCGGCCGACGGCGGCGTGGACGTGAACGCGCAGCAGGATCCCTCGCTCCCGCACGTCGTGTCCCTGCGCGGCGTCCGGGGCAGGCCGCGGCCCCACTGGATCCGCAGCACTCCCGGTCAGGTGCTCGACCCCGCACAGGCCGCGGACGCCCCGCTCTGGGAGCGGTGGACGCTGTCCCACACCATCGTCACGGACCGGGGACCGATCGGCAGGGGCGTCTTCCGGGATACTGAGCGCGCGCAGGTGCTCGAGGACATCCGGCACGCGACGACGGCGACGGACCTCTACCACCACGACCGCGTCTCCGGGAAGTGGACCAAGGACGACCAGCCCGTACCGTTCGCCGGTAAGCCCGTGTACGTCTTCGCCGCGCACGGCCTGCCGGGCGAGACCCAGGTGCCGACCCTGGCGAACCCGGACCACCGCACCCGGCAGGAGCGGACCGGCGGGATGCTCAAGCGGCGTCCGAGTCTGGCGCGGCTCCCCGAGGACCACGCCGTCGTGATGGAGGCGTGCTTCAGCGCGGCACCGCCGAGCGTGATCCGCATGCGGCGGGGCGTGCACGACCTGTTCGCCCCCGACCCGCTGGGTGCCCTCAGTGAGAGCCAGCACGTCGCCAACGAGACCGGGCGCACCGTGTACGGCGGCACCCACGTGCTCGGCTTCGCCCGGCGGGACGGCAAGGTCGTCCACCAGATGGTCACGGACTCGCGGGGACGGCGCGGCAGATGGGTGGAGCACCGGCCGGAACCCACGGGCGCCCTGCTCGACGACCGCGCCCGCGCGGCGGGCCTGCACACCGACCCGGTGGGGCCGGCCTCGGAGGCCGTCCATGAGCGGACGCTGCGGCTGGTGCGCGCGTTGCGTCTGACGTTCGGAGTGGAGATCGAGGACGACAGCCGCTACGGCGAACTCCTCCGGGGCATCGGCGCTCTGGACGCCATGCGGCACGCCGACCCGGCGCTGCGCGACGTCGTGCCGTTCAGCCTGGACCTGTTCGAGCGTGCGGCCCGCGAGATCCGCGCGACGGAGCACGCCGACGTGGACGGCGAGCCGGGACCCGACGCCTACCGGGATCTGCTGGCCAGGGCCGCCGACGTCGTAAGCCTGAATCCCGGCGCCGTGCTCACCGACCTCGTGACCCTGCCGCACGTGACCAACGTGGCCGAAGGGCTGGCCGGTCTTCCGGAGCAGGACGTGAACGACGAGGCCGCCCATGCCCTGGGGCTGGACCCGGACCGGGCGGTCATCGGGGCGCCCGAGCGGTTCCGGCTGTTCTGGGCGACGGTCAAGGCCCTGGAGTGGGAGAGCCGGACCCCCGACCCGGTCGCCCTCACCGGCAGGGTGCTGCACCTGGACCGGCCGGACCCGTCCCGGGTGCCCGAACTCCTCGACCTGGTGGTGCGGGCGGCGGCGGCCGGTGTGGACCTGGACAACCTGACCGAGCTGGCCGCGTTCCACCTGGAGCTGCTGGGAGCCCTCTCCCCGGACACCGGGCTGTTCGACGACAAGGGGGTCCTGGCCGGACGCCATTGGGCGCGGGGCTCGTCCGCCCTGATGGTGGACGCCGACAGCGCCTTCGTCATGGCGGCGACACGGGACGGCGGCCACCGCCCCTTGTACCGGGCGAGGATGCCGTGGACCACCGACCCCGCCAGGCCCACGCCGTACCTGGTGCGGGGCGAGACCGGGGCGACCCATCTGACCATGGACCTGCCCGGCGGACTGCGTGTCCGCGTGCCCTACGAGGAGGTCGCCGAGCTGCTGGCGCGGGATCCGGGACTGAACGCCCGCCCGCAGGACGCCGACATCGTCCTCGCCTCCTCGCACACGACGCCCGTGGTCCAGCCGGCACCGGAGGCCAAGAGCGCCCTCGGTACCGGGACCGGGCGTGGCGTATGGACCTCACCGGGGGCGATGGGCCTGCTCGCGCAGGACGACCCGTCGAGGCCGCACGTCCTCGCCCTGCTCCCCCTCGGGGACGGCGCGCGTCAGCGGGACCGGGACTGGTCGGTCGTCCGGCCGGCCCTCCAGACCTCGACGAGCACTTCGGGCACCACCCTCGCGGCCGGATCCACGGAAACGACCACGCCCGCTCCCGGCGTCACGCCGTCCACCGACCCGGTCTCCACAACGGCGACCGTCACGACCGTCACCACGACCAAGGCACCGCCCCCACCGCCCCCGCCGTCTCCGAACGCCCCGCGCCTCGATCCCGCCATGGGACCTCCACCGGTACGCCGCACCCCGGCCCGGTTCGAGGACGGCCGGCGGATGCCCGCCTACGTCGACGACCTCCGGTCGCTGCTGCCGTCCGACCTGACCCCCGCGGAGATCGAACAACTCCTCGCCAATCCGAGCACGTTCGGTCAGAGCACGGTCCTCCTGCGCGGCACCGAACAGGCCCTGGACACCATCGACCGCGAACTGGAGCGCAGGCCGGACGCCCGGCCCGCGGACCACACACGACTGCTGGAGGACGTCCGGCGGACGCTCCGGGACAAGCCGAAGACGCTGGCGGACGGCGAGGGGCGCCCCTTCCCGTACGTCAACGCGGACGGGAAGGCGCGCGTCCTGTGGGTCAGGGCGCGGCACCACGGCAACTGGGCCCCGTTCGACGACGGCATCGGCGACTCGACGAAGATCGACAGCATGCACCGGGCGGCCGCGACCTTCGGGCTGACCAAGAACATGCAGGCCAACTCCCAGTACGGCCTCGGCGGGCCGATCGGCCCGGCGGGCACCGCGGCGTTCGCCGGCTTCGGCCGGCTCGCCCTGCGGTTCGGCTTCATCAACAAGGTCGGCTACACCCTGACCGACCAGCGCATGAACCAGATGGAGACCCGGACACTGGACAAGTCGCGGGCGTTCCTGGACGACGTCCACTACGAGATCCGCGTCACCGACCCCGCCGGACGGGTCGTCACGGGCATCGACCCCGGGCCCGGCACCGCCCCCGCTCCCAAGACCGACCGGGCCGTGCCCGCCCGGTTCTCCTTCGGCGTCCGCAAGGGCCTCCTGGTCCGCCTGCCCGACAGCGTCACGAAGATTCCGGAGCCGGGCCGGATCCCCCGCTCCATCGACCTGGACCGCAACTCCCAGTACCGCTTCGTCCGTATCGAGGGGTTCGGACCCGTCGCGGCGATCCGCGACTGGGCGGCCCGGCAGATCGGAGCCCTCCCCGGCAGCTCCGCCTACGCCGAGCTGGACATCTTCTTCTCCGGCGACAGCTTCCAGCGGCACGGCGGCACGATGGCGCGCGGCCGCATCACCACCCCGCCGCTGTTCGCCGACGACAAGAAGAAGTCACCGCTGGGCGTCTTCGTCGTGGAGGAGCTGATCCCGCGGACGGCGATCCTCGTCGGCGAGACCGACCAGGCCGAGATGCGGGACATCAACACCTCGACGGTCCGCAGCGAGCGCAGCCGTGCCGACGGCAGGAGCCTGCTGCTGCAGGCCGTCGCCGGCCCCGCCTTCAACTTCCACGATCCCGGTACGGCCCCCTTCGACCTGCGGCTCCAGCTCGGGCCCGTCCTCCAGGCCTCGTTCGCGAAGACCTGGTCGGTCGGACTCGGCGCGGCCGGCACCCTCAAGTCGGCCGGACAGGTGAAGGGCCCCAGGACCGCGCTCTACCTGGTCGTGAAGTCGGTGCGGGTGCGGCGGGCCGGTGACAACGCGCCGCCGACGCGCTTCCTCACCTGGAGCCTGGACCGGATGACCAGCTCCGAGGCACGGCGGCTGGCCGGATGGGACGACGGGACCGCACTCGCCCTGCGCAACGGCGCCGCCCCGCCGTTCGTGCCGCCCTATCTGACCGTGGACCGCCCGCGCACCCTGGGCATGCACCGGGTGAAGGAGTTCACCTTCGACGACGGCCTGCGCACCCGGGTCACCCCGGACGCGGCGGACGGCGTCGGCCGCACCCTGCTGGACCAGTTCGCGGACGGCGTCGTCGACGCCGTCTCGAACCTGAACCAGGACCTGGTGGTGCCCCTCGACCAGCTGCTGCCGCCGAACCTGCCGAAGGGCTGGCGCACCCGCTTCGACGATCTGCTGGGGCGCAAGCCCGACCAGGTGCTCCAGGCGGCCCGGAGCCTGCCCGTGCCGCCCCGGTGGACCGATCCCGTCAAGTACCGGATCGCGCTCCAGAACACCCTGCAGATCCTCGGCGTGCTGTCCCAGCAGAACGTCACCGCGAACCTGGAGGCGCTCACCACGGTCGGCCTGCCGGTCAGGCTCACGGACCCCGACTCCGTCGGGACGGTCTACTACACCCTCCGCGTGCACGGGAGCCTGACCGGGCGACGGTACGAGGGCAAGGACGTCGACGAGGGAATGCGCTTCAGCGCCCAGGGCATCGACCGGCTCGAGGGCCAGGAGAGCGCGAAACGAGGCCTGGAGCTGGGCTTCGAGGGCACGTTCTCAGGCCGTGACAACAACGTGGACGAGACGGCGGGGCTGCCCCGGAACACGCTCGGGCTGACCCTGGGCACACGCTGGGGCCGACAGTGGGAGACGGAGACCACCTTCGGCTCGACGGTCACCAACGAACCGATGTCGGTGAGCAACCAGCCCACCCACCTGTACCGCTACGACCTCGCCCTCATCGCGAGCCTGAGCGGCTACTGGCGGCCCCGCGGCCTGATCCGCGGCCTCGGCCTCGGGCTGCCCGGGCTGCTGGTGCTGGACGAGCCGGTCAACGTGCTCTTCGGCCGGACGCCGCGGGGCCACCTGCGGGGCGGCGGCCCGATGACCGGACAGGTGCTCATCGGCGTCCCCGTACAGCACACGCCCGACGCGGACCCGTACGCGGACGGGGCGCTCAACCCGTACCTGTCCGACGAGCCCGCCCCCACGCCCATGACCACCGAGCGGGCCCTCGCCCTGGCGAAGGGCGACCTCGTCCTGCCCGCGGGACCCGGCGCGCAGCAGCCCGCCGGACGGCTCGCCGACCGCGGGACAGCGCAGTTCAAGGAGTTCCGGCAGCACCCGTTCGTCATCGTGAACGTGGTGCTGTCACCCACGCTGACCGCGGAGGTGGACCGGGTCCTGCGGGCGGCGTCGGGCAGCGCCTGGCAGCTGGTGAAGGAGGGCGCCCCCACCCGGGACGCCATCGTCCGCACCTTCACCCCCCAGTACCTGACGTCGAGCTTCGACCAGAGTTCGGGGCCGCTGGGCCTGGTGGGCAGCGGCCTGCTGGGCAAGGGGCCGTACGGCGAGCTGTGGGGAACCTTCCGGTACGCGTCGACGGTCGGGAACCTGCGCGCCCTCACCCCGCCGATGTCCATGGACACCGAGATGACGCTCGGCGGCACCCGCCAGGCGGCCGGCAAGATCAGCAACAGCACCAGTTTCGTCTTCGGCGGCCAGCTGGTCTACTCCGTCGCACAGAATCCGGGACACGGACTCATGGGCGCGTACGGAATCGTCGCCAACCCCGTCTCGAGGACCGGCACGCAGAGCCTCAGCGTCGTCCGCACCGTCGTCGCGGACATGAACCGCAAGGGCTTCACCCACCAGGTGCTCGTGGCCGGCGACGTGCAGCACTGGTTCGCGCTGCTCTCCAGCCGGCTGGGCACCGGCCGCGTCGGAACGGCCGCGGCGGGCAGCGCCCTCGTGCCGCGTTCCCTCGCCGGGGCCGCGGGGACCGCGCTGACCAGCCCGGGCGGCCTGTTGGGGCATCTGCCGGAGAAGAGCGCCCACCGGATGGGGCTGATCGACGACGGGCTGGGTGACGTCCCCCGCTACACGAGTCGGGTCTGGACGCCGCAGCCCTGGATGCGCGGCGCCGCCTTCGGCACGTACGCGGTGAACGCGCTGGACCCCACGGACGTGCTGCTCGCGTTCGACAAGCGGATCGGGAAGCTGGGGCTCGACGAGGGGAGCCGGGAGCGGATCCGGCAGCTGGTGACGGGCCGTGCCACCCGGGCGCTCAAGGGGGAGATGACGACCACCGGCCCGTCGACCCTGGTCAAGGCCGGCGGCTGGGGCTGGGACAGCGTCCGGATCGGCAGCCGACGGGTGCGGGCACGCGTCGAACTGATCCCCGGGACGCCCGTGTTCGACGGACTCGACCACAGCGCCGAACTGGAGGAGAACCGGCGGGCGATCGAGACCGCCCAGCAGAACTCCGAGTTCTTGGCCGGCGCGGACCTGGGCTTCCTGACCAGCCAGCTGGTGTACACCGGCAACCCCCAGGTCGTGGCCGCCGGACCCACGTACACCGAGGGCGGCTCCAACCGGAAGACGGTCGCGTCGAGCCACACGGTCACCACCGTCACCATCTACCGGGCGGCGTCCACCGAACCGCACGCGGAGGTCGTCACCCCGTACCGGATGCGCATCACCCTGGAGGCCGACGACACCCCCCACACCGGCGCGCCGGCCGACCCGGACCTGGAGGAGGCGCAGTCCACGGCCCTCGACCGCTTCCGGGGCCGGCTGAGCATCGTCGAGGAGGACGACGTCGGCGAGCTGCGCGAGCACGTGCCGCTCAGCCTGATGGAGCCGGCGCCGTCACCGACGGGGGCGGACGCGACCGGCGCCTCCGGGACCGGCCGGCTGCTGCCCGCACCCGACCCGGCGGCCGACCCCGCCCTGGCCGGTCCGCCCCG
>NZ_NCTE01000482.1 GCF_002114215.1 Streptomyces sp. 13-12-16
CGCGGAACTTCCAGGCGCCGTTGCGGCGGTAGAACTCGCCGAAGACGAAGGCGGTCTCCGCCGACGCGTCCACGATCGCGAAGGACGCGACCGGCTGCCCGTCCGGCAGGGAGACCCGGACGTCCAGCGACGGCACCTGCCCGAACGTTCCCGCGTCGGCGGACGCGGCCACCACGACCCGGTCCACTCCGGGCTCCACGGCCGCGAGGTCCAGCCACAGCCAGTCGGCGCCCGTCCCGTCGGCCCCCTGACCCTTGCCCAGGTGGCGCACGGTGCCCGACGGATGCGCCGGCTGGTTGTAGAAGACGAGGTCGGTGTCCGAGCGGACCCGGCCCGTCGCGCCGAGGAGCAGGGCCGAGACGTCCACGTCCGGCACTCCGGGGCCCTGCCGCCAGGTCACCGCCACCTGGAGAGCGGTCGCGGGGACGGGCAGGTTGCCGCCCTTCGTCATCTGCGTCATGGAGCGATCTTCACACGATCACCATGAGCGATGGGGTGGAATGTCACACTCCGCAACGAGGGGCGGTCGTCCGGTACGGGGCGGCCGCCCCGTACCGGACGACCGCCCCGGGAAGCGGTGCCCTACGCGGCGGACAGCTCCGCCGCCACCAGCTCCGCGATCTGCACGGCGTTCAGCGCCGCGCCCTTGCGGAGGTTGTCGTTGGAGACGAACAGCGCGAGGCCGTGCTCCACCGTCTCGTCGGGGCGGATCCGGCCGACGTACGACGGGTCCTGGCCGGCGGCCTGGAGCGGGGTGGGGATGTCGGTGAGGACGACACCGGGGGCGTCCGCCAGCAGCTCGGTCGCGCGCTCGGCGCTGATCGGGCGGGCGAAACGGGCGTTGATCTGCAGCGAGTGCCCGGAGAACACCGGGACGCGCACGCACGTGCCGGAGACCTTCAGCTCGGGGATCTCCAGGATCTTGCGGGACTCGTTGCGCAGCTTCTGCTCCTCGTCGGTCTCGTTCAGACCGTCGTCGACGAGGTTGCCGGCCAGCGGCAGCACGTTGAAGGCGATGGGGCGCTTGTAGACGCCGGGCTCGGGGAAGTCGACCGCAGAGCCGTCGTGGGTCAGCCTGTCGGCCTCGTCGATCACCTTCTGCGCCTGACCGTGCAGCTCCGCGACGCCCGCGAGGCCGGAGCCGGACACGGCCTGGTACGTGGCGACGACCAGCGCCTGAAGGCCCGCCTCCGCGTGCAGCGGACGCAGGACCGGCATCGCGGCCATCGTCGTGCAGTTCGGGTTGGCGATGATGCCCTTGGGGCGGTTCGCGATCGCGTGCGGGTTCACCTCGGAGACGACGAGGGGGACCTCGGGGTCCTTGCGCCAGGCGGAGGAGTTGTCGATCACGACCGCGCCCTGCGCGGCGACCTTCTCGGCCAGCGCCTTCGAGGTCGCGCCGCCCGCGGAGAACAGCACGATGTCCAGGCCGCTGTAGTCGGCGGTGGACGCGTCCTCCACCGTCACGCCGTCCAGCTCCGTGCCGGCCGAGCGGGCCGAGGCGAACAGGCGCAGCTCCGTGACCGGGAAGTTCCGCTCCTTGAGGATCCTGCGCATGACCGTGCCGACCTGACCGGTGGCTCCGACGATTCCGACCCTCACGGCGACTCCCTCATCTGTCCTGATTCGTATCCGAATGCCTGGCCGAGGCTCTTCCATGATGCGGCCGACCACGGCCCGCCTGTCCAATTCTTTGCCCGTCCTGCCCGCACAGTGGGACGACGGACCGGCGCACAGGGGTTGCGGACCTTCGGTCGTCACCCCGCTGACCAGGAGGAATTCAGTCGGCGGGGGCCGCTGACCGCAAGGTCCCCTGCCCGGCCCGCCCCCGCCCACACGAAGGTGTGACGTACGCCTCGGCCGGCTTCCGGACGGTCCGGCGAACGTTCCGGGCCGGACCGGCGTCGTAGGGGAAACAGTGTGAGGGGGGTGGCCGGTGCTGCGCGGAAGGACCCGGCGCGGCCGGGGGTCGTCGTACGTCGCCACGGACGACGACCCGCTGGACGCGGCGCAGGAACGCCGGGTGCGGGCGGTGCTCGCACTGGGCGGGGTACCGCAGGCGGACCTGCCGGACGGGGTGCAGCAGGTCCGCCTGCGGCTGCTGGAACGCGCCGCGAGCGGGCGGGAGGCGCCGCGGGACGTCTCGGCGTGGGCGGCGGTCGTCGCCTCCAACCTCGCCATGGACTGGCACCGGGCCAAACGCCGCCAGGAGCGGCTGGGCGAACGCCTCGCCGCGCTCCGTCCGGCGGAGACGGCCCCTTCCGGCGAGGAGACCAGCCTGCTCTCCCTCGCCGTGGCCCGCGGCCTGGACGAGCTGCCCGACGCGCAGCGCCAGGTGGTCGTGCTGCGCTTCTACGCCGACCTGCCGGTCCGGTCCATCGCCGAACAGCTCGGCGTCCCGGAGGGCACGGTCAAGAGCAGGCTGCACACGGCGGTACGCGCCCTGCGCACCCGCCTGCACGAGGACGAGGTGGTCTGACATGCCCGCCCACGACGAACACCGGGACCCGTCCCGCGACAACCCCGCCGAGCCCGGCCCCGGAACCCCGGAACCCGAAGAACCCACCACGCACGACCGCCCCGACGGCGCCCCCGCGCACGAGGGCCATGGGACCGACGGTTCCGGCGACAGGGGTCCCGAACGCGGCAGCGGCGAGGCCGGCGGTCCCGGTGACGGGGGTCCCGAACGCGGCAGCGGCGAGGCCGGCGGTCCCGGTGACGGGGGTCCCGGGCGCGGCAGCGGTGAGGGCGGTGGCCCTGAGCACGACGGTCGTGACGGCGACGGTTTCGCCCCCGGTGGTATGGACGCGCTGATGGCCGTCCTTCTCGATGAGCCCCTGTCCGCGCGGGCGCGGCAGGACCCGGGGGTCGTGGCCGCGCACCGGGCGGCCGTCGTCGATGTCGCCGTGCTGCGGGAGCAGCTGACGCTGATCGGGGACGCTCTCGCCGCGGAGGCGGCGGACGGGGAAGGGGCCGGTGCGCCGGCGGGGCGACGTGAGGCCGGGCGGCTCGCCGGCGGGCCGGGGGC
>NZ_NCTE01000483.1 GCF_002114215.1 Streptomyces sp. 13-12-16
CCACGCTGCACAACTACACCCAGGTCTGCCCGCCCGGCACGCTCCAGCGGGACGGCCGGCCGTGCGCCGAGTGCGTCGGGTCCGCGCCGCTGCCCGCCGTCCGGCACGGCTGCTACCGCGGCTCCCGGCTGGCGACGGTGCCGCTCGCGGTCAGCCTGTCGGTCAACCGGCGGCGGTGGTGGTCCGGCGTGGAGCGGTTCTTCTGCATCTCCGCGGCGCAGCGCGACGTCCTGGTGCGGGCCGGCATGCCGGCCGAGCGGCTGGCGGTGAAGCACAACTTCGTGCCCGACACGGACCTCCGCCGCTCGGGCGCCGGGGAGCACGTGCTCTACCTCGGCCGGCTCGCCGAGGCCAAGGGCGTGCGGCTGCTCATGGTCGCGTGGGACGAGATCGCCGCCGGCGGCGGTCTGGGCGTGCCGCTGGTGATCGCCGGCGCGGGGCCGCTGGAGCCGGAGGTGACCGCCTGGGCGGCCGGCCGGGACGACGTGCGGTACGCCGGCCTGTACGACACCGAGGAATGCCGGCGGGCGATCGCACGATCGGTGGCCGTGGTGGCCCCCTCGACGTGGCTGGAGGCGTTCGGCCTGGTGGTCGTGGAGGCGATGGCGGCCGGAGTGCCGACCGTCGCCGCCGGTCACGGCGCCTTCACCGAACTCGTCGAGGACGGGGTGACCGGGCTGCTGCACCGGCCGGGCGAGGCCGCCTCGCTCGCGTCCGGCATACGCCGGATCGCGGCCGACCCGGACCTGGGCCGGGAGATGGGCCGGGCGGCCAGGCATCGGTACGAGCGGGGTTTCAGCCCTGCCGTCGGCCTGGAGCGCCTGGTGGACGGGTACCGCACCGCGATCGCGGTGCGGTCGGCACTGGCCCGCGGCGGGGACACCCGCGCGGGCAGGGGGGATGGGGACAGCAGATGACACGATGCCGACTCTGCGGCTCGGAAGCGATGGCGAGCGTCGTCGATCTCGGGGCGACACCACCGTGCGAGAGCTTCCTCGCCGCGGACCAACTGGACCGGCCGGAGCCCGCGTACCCGCTGCACCTGCGGGTCTGCACCGACTGCTGGCTGGCGCAGATCCCTCCGCTGATCACGCCGGAGGAGACGTTCGAGGAGTACGCGTACTTCTCCTCCTACTCCACCTCCTGGGTGGAGCACGCGCGCACGTTCGTCGCGGACGCCGCGGCGCGGGTGGGGCTCGGCCCCGACGCCTTCGTGGTGGAGGTCGCGAGCAACGACGGGTACCTGCTGAGGCACGTGGTGGACCGGGGCATCCGCTGCCTGGGCATCGAGCCGTCGGTGAACGTCGGCGCCGCGGCGCGCGAGGCGGGGGTGCCCACGCTCACGGAGTTCCTGAGCCCGGACACCGGTTCGGCCGTCCGCGCCGAGCACGGCCCGGCGGACCTGGTCGTGGCCAACAACGTGTACGCGCACATCCCCGACATCGTCGGGTTCACCCGGGGCCTGCGCGCCCTGGTCGCCGACGACGGCTGGGTCTCCATCGAGGTGCAGCACCTGCTGACGCTGATCGAGGAGAACCAGTACGACACGATCTACCACGAGCACTTCCAGTACTACACGGTCGCGTCCGCGATCCGGGCGCTGGCGAGCGGCGGACTCACGCTCGTGGACGTCGAGTTGCTGCCCACGCACGGCGGGTCCGTCCGGCTGTGGGCCCGGCCGGCCGAGGCGGCCGGCGAGCCGGCGCAGCGGGTGGCCGACGTGCTGGCCCGGGAGAAGGCCGCCGGGCTGCAGGAACTGTCCGGGTACGCCGAGTTCTCCGCCCGGGTGGCCAAGGTGCGCCGGGACCTCCTCAAGTTCCTCATCGAGGCGGCGGAGCGCGGCGAGACGGTCGTCGGCTACGGCGCACCCGGCAAGGGCAACACCCTGCTCAACCACTGCGGCATCCGGCCCGACCTGCTCCCGTACACGGTCGACCGCAACCCCTACAAGCACGGCAGGTTCACCCCGGGCACCCGCATCCCGGTCCTGGAGCCCGAGCGGATCGCCGCCGACCGGCCGGACTGGGTCCTCGTCCTGCCGTGGAACCTGCGGGCCGAGCTGGTCGAGCAGTTGTCCTTCGTGCACGAGTGGGGCGGCCGGCTGGTCTTCCCCATACCGGAACTGAGCATCGTCGAGGCCGCGTCCCGAAAGGTCACAGCATGAAGGTCGTACTGTTCTGCGGCGGTTACGGGATGCGGATGCGCAGCGGCGCCGCGGACGACGTGCCCAAGCCGATGGCGATGGTCGGCCCCCGGCCGCTGATCTGGCACGTCATGCGCTACTACGCGCACTTCGGGCACACGGAGTTCATCCTGTGCCTCGGCTACGGGGCCCACCACATCAAGGACTTCTTCCTCAACTACGAGGAGACGACGTCCAACGACTTCGTGCTGCGCGGCGGACGCACCGAGCTGCTCTCCACCGACATCTCCGACTGGACGATCACGTTCGCGCAGACCGGCATCGAGTCGCCGATCGGGGAGCGGCTGCGCCGGGTGCGGCACCACCTGGACGGCGACGAGATGTTCCTCGCCAACTACGCCGACGTGCTCACCGACGCCCCGCTGCCGGAGATGATCGAGAGGTTCGCCCGGCGCGACGCCGGCGCGTCGATGATGGTGGTGCCGCCGCAGTCCTCGTTCCACTGCGTGGAGCTGGGCGAGGACGGCCTGGTGGGGGGCATCACCGCGGTGAGCGAACTGCCGCTGTGGGAGAACGGCGGCTACTTCGTGCTCCGCCAGGAGGTCTTCGACCACATCCCCGAGGACGGGGACCTGGTCGCCGACGGGTGCGCGGGGCTGGCCAAGCAGGGGCGGCTGGTGGCGCACCGGCACCGCGGCTTCTGGAAGCCGACCGACACCGTCAAGGAGCGGGCCGCGCTCGACGCCGCCTACGCCAGGGGCGACCGCCCGTGGGCCGTGTGGGAGCGGGACGGCGCGGGGGTGAGCGCGTGATCCGGCTCGGCGCCGGGCGCCTGGACCGGGTCGTCGCGGTGGGCGCGCACTGCGACGACATCGCCATCGGCGCCGGTGGCACGCTGCTCGCGATGTGCCTCGCCCGGCCGGGGCTGCGCGTCGACGCGCTGGTGCTCTCCGGCGGTGGCGGCGAGCGGGAGCAGGAGGAGCGGGCCGCGCTCGCCGCCTTCTGCCCGGGCGCCGACCTGCGGCTGACCGTGCTCAAGCTGCCGGACGGCCGGATGCCTGCGCACTGGGAGGAGGCCAAGGCAGCGGTCGAGGAGCTGCGGGCGCGGACCGAGCCGGAGCTGGTCCTCGCCCCGCGCGCCGACGACGCGCACCAGGACCACCGCGGCCTGGCGCGGCTGATGACCACCGCGTTCCGCGACCACCTCGTGCTCGGCTACGAGATCGTCAAGTGGGACGGCGATCTCGGCCGTATGGCGGCGTACCAGCCGCTGTCACCGGAGACCGCCGAACAGAAGGTGCGGCTGCTGCAGGAGCACTACCCCTCGCAGCGGCACCGGCCCTGGTACGACCGGGAGGCCTTCCTCGGTCTCGCCCGGATCCGCGGCATCGAATGCCACGCGCGCTACGCCGAGGCGTTCGCCGTCACCAAACTCACTCTCGACCTGGGGGATTGAACCTTGCGCGTACTGCTCACCGGACACCAGGGCTACCTGGGCACCGTGATGGCCCCGGTCCTCACGGCCGCCGGACACGAGGTCGTCGGCCTCGACGCCGGCCTGTTCGCCGACTGCCTGCTGGGCCCGGCGCCCGCCGACCCGCCGGGACGGCGGGTGGACCTGCGCGACGTCACGGCCGACCACCTGGCCGGGGTGGACGCCGTGATCCACCTGGCCGCCCTGTCCAACGACCCGCTGGGATCGCTGGCGCCGGAGCTCACCTACGACATCAACCACCACGCCTCCGTACGGCTCGCCCGGCTGGCCCGCGACGCCGGGGTGCAGCGTTTCCTGTACGCGTCGACCTGCTCGGTCTACGGCGCCGCCGGCGGTGGCGAGCTGGTGACCGAGGACGCCCCGCTGCGCCCGGTGACGCCGTACGCGGAGTCCAAGGTGCGGGTGGAGGACGACCTGCACACGCTCTGCGACGGCGACTTCAGCCCGGTGTACATGCGCAACGCCACCGCCTTCGGGTACTCGCCCCGGCTGCGCGCCGACATCGTGCTGAACAACCTGGTGGGCCACGCCCTCCTGTCCGGTGAGGTGCTCGTGCTCTCCGACGGCACCCCCTGGCGCCCGCTGGTGCACGCCGCCGACATCGCGCGGGCCTTCACGGCGGCGCTGACCGCGCCGCGGGAGGCGGTGCACGACCGGGCGTTCAACATCGGCAGCGAGGTCAACAACGTCACGGTCGCCGAGATCGCCGGGCAGGTCGCCGAGGCGGTACCCGGCTCGAAGGTGGTGATCACCGGGGAGACCGGTGCCGATCCGCGGTCGTACCGGGTGGACTTCTCCCGCTTCCGCGCCGCGGTGCCCGGCTTCGACTGCGAGTGGACGGTGAAGCGGGGCGCGCTCGAACTCGCCGACGCCTACCGGAAGCACGGGCTGACCCGGGAGGACTTCGAGCGGCGCTTCACCCGCCTCGCCGTGCTGCGCGCGGCGTCCGACGCCGGCACCGTCGACGACACCCTGCGGTGGCGCCGGTGACCGCGTCCGGCGAGGAGATGTACGAACTGGTGGAGCGGTTGTACCCGCTCTGCCGGAGCATCACCGGCGACGGTGTGCGCGCCACCCTGGAGATCGTCGGCGAGTACATCCCGCTGCACGTGCACGAGGTGCCGACCGGGACGCAGGTGCTCGACTGGACGGTGCCGCAGGAGTGGAACATCCGGGACGCGTACGTCGCCGACGCCACCGGCCGCCGGGTCGTCGACTTCCGTGCGTCCAGCCTGCACGTGCTCGGCTACAGCGTGCCGGTGTCGGCGACCATGCCGCTGGCCGAGCTGCGCCCGCACCTGCACACCCTGCCGGACCACCCGTCCTGGGTGCCGTACCGCACCAGCTACTACAAGCCGGAGTGGGGGTTCTGCCTGGCCCAGGAGACCCTGGACGCGCTGCCGGACGGCGAGTACGAGGTGCGGATCGACTCCACGCTCGCCGACGGCCACCTCACCTACGCCGAGCACGTGGTCCCCGGTCAGGTCGCCGACGAGGTGATCGTCTCCTGCCACGTCTGCCACCCGTCGCTGGCCAACGACAACCTGGCCGGCATCGCGGTGGCGACGTTCCTGGCCCGGGCGCTGGCGGAGCGCAAGCCGTACTACACCTACCGGTTCCTGTTCGCGCCCGGCACCATCGGGGCGATCACCTGGCTGGCCCTCAACGCGGAGCGGGTGGAACGGGTCAGGCACGGACTGGTGCTGGCCTGCGCCGGCGACCCGGGGCAGTTGACGTACAAGCGGAGCAGGCGCGGCGACGCGGAGATCGACCGGGTGCTGCGGCACGTCCTGACCGCCTCCGAACGGCCGCACCGGATCGTCGAGTTCACTCCGTACGGCTACGACGAGCGGCAGTTCTGCTCGCCCGGGTTCGACCTCGGCGTGGGCTCGCTCACCCGGACCCCGTACGCCGGTTACCCCGAGTACCACACCTCGGCGGACGACCTGGACTTCGTCTCCCCCCGGGCGATGGCGGACACGCTCGCCGTCTGCCGCGAGGCGTTCGGCGTCCTGGACCGCAACCGGCGGTACCTCAACCTCAGCCCCTACGGCGAACCACAGCTCGGGCGGCGGGGGCTGTACGACTCGCTCGGCGGCCGCAGCGACGCGAAGCAGGCCCAGATGGCCATGCTCTGGGTGCTCAACCTCTCCGACGGCGAGCACAGTCTGCTGGACGTCGCCGAGCGCTCCGGGCTGCCGTTCGACACCGTCGCCGTCGCGGCCGACGCCCTGCACGGCGCCGGGCTGCTCAAGGCGTGACGCCGATGTCCACCGGGAAAGAGACGACGAATCCGGCCCGGTCCGCCCGGCGGGCCGTCGCCGGGCGGCTGTCCTGGGGACTGGCCGACCAGGCGGCCTCCAGCCTGTCCAACTTCGCGGTGGGCATCTACGTGGCACGCTCGCTGGGGCTGACCGCGTTCGGCGTGTTCAGCCTGGCCTGGGTGACCTACGGCGTGGTGCTCAACGTCTCCCGCGGGCTGGCCACCGACCCGCTCGTGGTGCGCTTCAGCGGCGTGCCGGAGGCGTCCTGGCGCCAGGCGGTGGCCCGGTCGTCGGGTACCGCGCTGCTGGTCGGCGCCGGTATCGGCACGGTGTGCCTGGTCACCGGGCCGGTCATCGGCGGCCGGGTGGGGGCCGCGTTCGCCGGTCTCGGCGTCGTGCTGCCGGGGCTGCTGCTGCAGGACGCCTGGCGGTACGCGTTCTTCGCCGCCGGTACCGGCCGGAAGGCGTTCGTCAACGACGTCGTGTGGGGCGTCGCGCTCGTCCCGGCCATGGTGGTGGCGGCCCAGGTGGGCACCGTGACCGCCTTCCTGCTCGCCTGGGGCGGTTCCGCCGCGGTGGCCGCGGGGTACGGCTGCTTCCAGTCCGGCATCCGGCCCCGGCCGGCCGGGGCGCGCGAATGGCACCGCGACCACCGTGACCTCGGCTACCGGTACCTGGTCGAGAACGTCGGCGTCAGCGGCTCGAGCCAGTTGCGGGCGTACGGGCTCGGCGCGATCGTCGGGGTCGGCGCGGTGGGGGTGATCCGGGGCGCCGAGCTGCTGCTCGGCCCGTTCCTCGCCGTGCTGATGGGACTGTCGCTGGTCACCGTCGCCGAGGCGGCGCGGGTGCTGCGGCAGGCCCCGCGACGGCTCGGGGCGTTCTGCCTCCTCCTCGGCGGCGGGCAGGCCGTCGGCGCGCTGCTGTGGGGCGCGGCGCTGCTGCTGGTGCCGGACCGGCTCGGCGAGTTCGTCCTCGGTGACGTCTGGCCCGCCGCCTCGGAGCTCATCGTGCCGGTCACGCTCGGCGTCGCG
>NZ_NCTE01000484.1 GCF_002114215.1 Streptomyces sp. 13-12-16
CGCGGCGGAGGCGCGCGGCCGGGCACGGGGGCCCGGGACCTCGCCCGTGCTACAGCGGCACGCGCAGCGCCCCGTCGATGAGTTCGGCCGCCTCCGCGGTGCCCGCGCAGCCGCTGCGGACGAGGTGCTCGCGCACCTCGCGCAGTCTGTCCCGCAGCCGCTGCGACTCCATTCCCCGGGCCTGCTCGGCCATCTGCACCGCGATGGCCACCGCCTTGTCGGCGTTGCCCCGGCGCAGTTCGACGGTGCTCAGCATGGCCAGCCGGTGCACCCGGCCCCGGTCGTGCGTGGGGTTGTCCACGGCCGCCGCCGCGTGCTCCCCGGCCGCCGCCAGCTCGCCGAGGCTGAGCAGCGCCTCCGCCACCTGGACGTTGACCAGACCGGGCTGGACGTAGCCGGTCTCGTCGGGTTCGGTTCCGCGCCGGATCCGCTCGGCGGCCCGCTCGGCCCGCCGGATCCGGGACAGCGCGCTGCCGCCGTCGCCGAGGTGCGCGTACGCCTTGGCCTGCATCGCGTACAGGTCGGAGGCGAGGGCCGGGGTGATGTCGGTGCCGGCGGCGCGCAGCGCGGCCTCCGCGAAGGCGACGGCCTGCCGGTACTCCCGCGTGTACAGCGACTGGTTGACGAGCAGCGCGATCACGTAGGCGCCGAGCCCCCGGTCCCCGCTGGCCTTCGCCAGTCGCAGCGCCTGGTGGAAGTAGCGCTGGGCGAGGCCGTGCGCGTCGGAGTCGTACGCGCAGATGCCGGCGACCGCCACCAGGCCGCCGGTGGCCCGGTGGAGCTGGCGGCCGGTGGCGTCGGTGTAGCGGCCGCGCAGCAGCGGGGCGGCCTCGGCGTTGAGGAAGCCGACGATCCGGGCGCGGGTCGCGACGCCGCCCGCCTTGCGGTACATCTGCTCGTAGTGGGTGCGGGCGGCGCGCAGCATGTCGAGGTCGCCGGGGGTGACCCGGTGCCGGCCGCCGCGGGAGACGTCCACGTCCTCGGGCGGGTTCTCCCACTCCCACACGGGCATGACGGCGGGTGTGCCGGTGACGGCGGGGGCGCCGAGTATGTGCGGGCGCCGCTGCTGGTCGGAGCGCCACAGCGCGGTGGCCCGCTCGACGAACCCGCAGAGCGAGCCGGTGTGCGGGACGGACGGTCCGCCGGGCACGCCGAGGCCGATGTCGTCGAGGGTGACCTGGCGGTGCAGCCGGGCGGCGAGCACCTCGCAGATCAGGTCGGGCACCTGTCCCCGGGGCCGCTGTCCCTTCAGCCAGCGCGCCACGGCGGTGTGTTCGTAGCGGAGCGACAGGCCCCGCGCCCGTCCAGCCCGGTTGACGTGCGCGGCCAGGCCCGCGTGCGAGATCCCGGCCTCGTCGAGGATCGCGTCGAGCAGAGAATTGGGCTGCATTCAGGGCCCCCCGGTGGCTCGGTGCCGGACAGAGTAGTGGCTGCGCGTTCACACGGGGTGTGAACGGAGTGCTCGAAACCGCAGCGTGCGCGCACTGTCGCCGAACGTGTCCGGCCGGTTGACTGAACTGCCTCGAAAGAGGCCGGCCGGGCCGCCGGCTCCCCCTCGTACAGTGCGGCGGCCCGTTTCCACGCCGTCCGCCCTGCTGCCTGCCCGACATTCCGTGGCGGGACGGACGGCGTGGCGCCGCCGGTCACGCCGGTCGCGCCGGGGACCGGAGGTGGCTCGGCGGGTGCATGGCGGCCGGCCACGTGGTGGCGCGCAGTTCTGTGGGGGCGCCACCCACCTGCCGCTCGTTCCTCAGGATCAGCAGGGCCACGTCGTCCTTCGGCGGGTCGACGGTGTGCCGCAGCAGTGCCGTGAGGACCGTGCGCAGCACGGACCGGGGTGTGAGCGGGTGCTCGCGCGCGGCCTCGGTGAGGACGTCCCGCAGCGGGAAGAACCGGCCCTCGGCGTCCCGTGCCTCCTCGGCTCCGTCCGTGTACAGGACGAGCGCGTCGCCGGGCAGCAGGGGTCCGCAGGGCACGGCGGAGAGTTCGGGCGGCAGCGGGAACGGGCCGAGCGGCGGAAGCGGATCGGTGCGGGCGAGCGGTTCGGCCCGTGCGCCGGTCAGCAGATACGGCCAGGGATGGCCGCAGTTCAGGGCCCGTACGCCCCCGTCCGGGAGGATCTCCAGCAGCAGGACGGTGACGAACTCCTCGCCGGGCGGGCCGTCCTGGGCGGCGCCCGCCGGGTCGTGCCCGCCGTGGGCCCGCTCCCGCAGG
>NZ_NCTE01000485.1:0-11862 GCF_002114215.1 Streptomyces sp. 13-12-16
ACGCCCCCCGCCGACCTGGCGCTCGCCGCCCCGCCCGCGGCCGAGGAGGAGATAGCCGCCGCCGAGGAGCGCCTGGGAGTCCGGCTCCCTCCGTCCTACCGGCGGTTCCTCGGCGTCAGCAACGGCTGGCGGCTCGACGGGGGATCCGTCTACCGGCTGGGCGCGGCCCACGAGATCGGCTGGTTCGGGGATCCGTTCGACATGACCCCGGCCTACCAGGAGGGGCTGACCGAGCGCTCGACCGAGCAGGAGGTGCTGCTGGCCGGGATGTGGCGGCGGGCACTGCAGCTGGAGACCGACTCGGACATGTCCTACGCCCTGCTGGACCCGGGCGACACCGACGAGGACGGCGAGTGGGCCCTGTACGTCTACAAGGGGTGGAGCGGCGAGTTCCCGGACCGGTATCCGTCCTTCCGTGCCTATATGCAGCGGATGTACCAGAGCTTCCACTCCGACCGGGCGCACGATCCCGGCTTCGTGAACGACACCACCCGGGCCCTGGACGCCGACGTCGAGCGGGCGCGGGAGGAGGCCCTGAGCGGGAGGTGGGAGACCGCCCGGGAGCTGCTCACCGAGGCGCACCGCTACGGGCGTCCCCGCGCCTGGGGCATGCTGCAGCAGTTGGCGGCGCTGTCACACGGCGGCGGGTACCACGGATTCGGTGGGCTCGTCGCCGATCCGCGCTACACGGGCGAGCTGGTGCCCGTGATGGCCGCCGCGCACCTGCGGGACGAACGCCCCGGCGCCTCTCCCCGCCGGTTCGTGCTGGGCACCGCGACCGACGACGACGTCACGGAGGCCGCGGACGCGATCCTCGCCCGGGTCCGCGACGGCTCCTACCGCTACGCACCGGACGGCGCCTTCGGGGAGGCGGTGGCCGAGGCGTGGGAGTCGGCGAGGTGGGGGGACACGGACACGGCGTGGCGGCTGATCCGTGCCGCGCTGCCGTCGTGGTCGCCGCCGGGGCCGGACCTGCTGGCACCGGTCGGTCTGCTGGGGGACCCCGTGCTGGGTCCGGTGGTGACGCGGGAGCGCGGCCTGGAGCTGCTGGCCACGCCCCGGGCCGGCCGAACGGGCCCGGTGCCCGATCCGGTGCCGGACCTGGATCCGCCGGGACTGTGCTGGCTGGCGGAGACCCAGCGGTGGAACGCCCCGTACGGCTCCTACCGGTGCCTGTGGGTGGAGGGTGCGGAGCCGGAGGCGCTGCCCGGCCTGGTCGGGGAGGACGGGGGTACGGGTCTGACCGCTCCGCCCAGCCGTCCCGCCGGGTGGTTCCCCTACGACATCGGGCAGCGGGACGACTCGGCGCCGTGGGAGGACCGGGCCGTGGTGGCGGTGGGCCGGACGGGCTCCGGGTGGGCGTTCGGCTTCGACACGGCCCCGCGGCCGTCGGAGCCCGGGGGCTTCTTCGTCTCCCCGGCCGTCGCCGCCTCGCGCGACGGACGCGCGGTGGTGCTGTGGGTACGCCGCGGTCGCGACGACGTCCCGGCGGTGTTCCACCTCTCGGTCGCCGAGGGGGGCGAGGAGCTGTACGCGTACACGCTGCGCGGCACGGACGTCGAGCGCACGGGCCCGGTGCCCGAGGCCCTCGACCCGGAACTCGTCCTGCACGCCGTCGACGAGGCGGACCGCGAGCGGCACCTGCTGGCCGCCGTACAGGACGAGTTCGGCCTCTCCCTGCCCCGGCACGCCCTGGCCGAGGGCGTCCTGCCGCACCTGACCACCCGGTCCTGGAACCGCGCGCCGCGGGAGGGCGAGTCCTACGCGTACGTCACGGTCCACATCGGGCGGCGCCTGTGACGAAGACGCACGCCGCCCGAGCGCTCCGCGGCACGGGCCGCGAGGACGGATCCACTCGTTGATCCAGATGCCGAAGTCCCGTGTGGCCGTGTGGAAGTCCTGGAAGCCCAGGCGCGACCCCGCGCCACGGGTCGGCGTGCCCTTGGCTATCGCGCCGCCGCCGGCCGAGGCGGTACAGACCGGGCCGCCGCTGTCACCGCTGCGGGCCACGTCCCGGCCGTCCATCTGCTCCGCCTCCACCAGGTCCTCGGAGTCGCTGTAGGGGAGGAGGACCTTGATGTTGCAGACCGGGCCGCTCGTGACCCGGGCGCTGGTGATTCCGGACTGGCACAGGTACTCACCCGGGAAGACGTGGCCCCAGCCGTCGACCCGTACGCCCGCGTTGCTGTCGGGTCCCCCGGTGTACGTGAAGTTGTCGGAGTTCGTGGGGATGAGCATCACGTCGTGGGGGTCACTGGACTTGGTGGAGGTACCGACGTAGGCGCCCTGCGGGTTGGTGAACCGGTTGCCGCTCCGACCGCAGTGCTCAGCGGTGAGCAGGTAGGTCGTGTTCACGTCCCGCACACCGAACCCGGCCGTGCACGCACCGCCGTTGACCGCCGACGGGCCGGAAGGCGACCTGACTCCACGCCCGTCGGGGCGCCTGTCCACCCACGCGGGTACGGGATCCCACCGGGAGCGGAATTCCCGCATACGCCGAGCGGACGAAAGGGCAACGCTCTGCCCCGGCAGATGCCCCATCCCCCCTTCCGACAGGACCGGGGGCGGGTCAGTCTGAGGGATGCGTACACGGCGGCAGCAGCGACAGGAGCGGCAGCAGGACCGGGACGCGCGGCAGAGACGACCGGGCTTCCCGTCGCGGACGGTGGATGACCCCACCGGTCTGCTGGCGCTCCAGCGCACCGCCGGGAACCGGGCCGTGACCACAGCGGTCCAACGGGGGCAACAGGGGGAGACCAAGGCGGACCCTCCTCCCGACGAGGCCTCCCTGGAGACGTCCACCGACCCGGACGCGGTGATCGTGCGGCTGGCCCGGTCGATCGAGGAGCACGCGCGCCAGAAGAAGCGGAAGTTCAACATCTGGGAGCCGCACAAGAAGTGGCCGGAGGACTGGCTGCTTCCCGATGCCAGGTTGCGGTGGGTCCTGGAACGGCGGCTGGTCCTTGGAGAGGTCTTCCAGGAAAAAGAGCTCAAGGACATCGAGTCGCTGTCGGAGAAGCGGCCGGCGTGGCTGAACCGTGTGGGCATCGGCACCATGGCGGACGGCCTCAGGATCGCCGAGGGCCGGAGGTCCGCCGCGGCGAGGACAAGCACATCCGAGGACAAGGGCAAGGGCAAGGTCACGGAGGAGAAGCCCGACTACTCGGACTGGCTGAAGCTCACTCCGGGCCGGCGCATCCTCGCCGCGACGCTCGCCTTCCGGACCCAGCGACCCGCCCCCGGCGCCCCCATCCCGATCAACCCCGCCTACACCCTGGGCCGTTTCATGCGGACCCAGGGGCTCGCCGGGGACAGTGAGGAGCGCCGGGAGCTGGAGGCGGAGCGGGACACGCAGATCCGGGAGACGGCCCTCGACACCCTGGTCCCGGAGAGCGTGCCGGAGGGCCGGAAGCACCCCGGGGCGGAAGAACTCGCACCGGAGCACGAGTCGCAGGACGCCTTCGCCCGGAAGATCCTCACCAACGTCCTGCTGATCCTGCAGCACGGCCTGCAGTACACCAAGGACAAGAAACACGTCGACTACCGGGAAGGCGACGTCATCCGGGCCCTCGCGCACGGCGGACGCGTGAACATCCGCATCCCCGCCCTCCAGGACGGCGACGACCCCCATCAGTTGCTCGAATTCCTCGGCGTCACCGAGGACGGCAAGCAGGACGAACACGTCAAGGAACGCGGCTTCGCCACGCACCGCTCCTCCATCGGCCGGAACAAGGACGGGACGTCCGGCCACTTCGTGGAGAAGGGCGGCCTCGGGGCGTCACTGACGAATGTGGCGTCGAAGGCCGTCCCGGGCGTGGTCACCCCGAAGCTGCTGGGGATCGACCAGGCGATCGGCGGCATCGGCACCAAGGACTGGAACGGCGACGTCATCCTCCCCAACGGCTCCTACGGTCACATGCTCCTGGTGTTCACCGCACCGACCACGTCCACGGACGGCTCCCTGCTCGTCGGCATCGAGACGATCGCGCCGGGTGCCTCCAGCCCGGTCGGCTACCACCACGGCGTCAAGTCCACGGAGACGACCGCCAACCCCGAGTCCGCGTTGCACGGCCACAAGCCGGACAAGATCGGCGACGGCAAGATGAAGAACAACCAGCGGCTGGTGGAACTGGCGAGGATGGGCGGCGACGGCAAGAGCTGGCACGCCTTCCTCGACGAGATCAAGAGCGACTGGGCGGACCGGGTCCGGGCGGCCAGGACCTCGGAGGAGAAGCGGGAGCTCTACAAGACACTGGTCGGCCGGCGGGGGTAGGAGGGAGCCGTCGAGGAACCCTCTCCGACCGGACCTCCGGACCGGAGCCGACGCAGGTGGCTCCACGAACGCCTCGTCCGGCATCCGGCGCCCTTTTCCTCCGTACCGCAGACGGCCCCTCACACCGTCCCGCGCTCACCTCCGGACTGACGGTCCGTCCACTCCTCGCGTCCGTACGCCGACTCGGCGTACGGAGTGCCGTGCTCGTCCCCACCCCGTCGGACCGGCCCGGAGGAACGCTTCGGCGACGAGGCGAAGGCGGCGGCCTGGCCCGGTCGCGGCCCCGTGGCCGTGCCCGTGGTGGTCCGGAGGCGTCACCGGGTTCCGTTGGCGCCGGTCACCATGCGGTGATGACCGGGGCGCCGGGTTCGTGCCGCCGCCAGGCCTGGTTGAGGCGCGCGAGCTGGTCCGGGGCGGCGATGCCCCGCAGGAACGCGACCCTGCCGTCGTCGACTTCGAAGGCGACGGCGCCCACGACCCGGTCGTCGATCACCGCGAGGAGGGCCGGGGAGCCGTTGACCGGCGCGATGTGGAACACGGGCGAGCCGCCGGCCAGCCGCCGCTTCGCCGGCGTGGGCCTGAACCCCGCCCGCACGAAGGAGGCGACGCGCTCGCGCGTCGTGAACCGCAGCAGCCGCCTGGCCCGTCCGGCACCGTCCGAGACCGCCGTCACGTCGTCGGTGAGCAGCTCGACCAGCCGTTCGGTGCGTCCCGACGTGGCGGCGGCGAGGAACTCCTCGACGACCCGGCGCGCGGAGGCGGGGTCCACCTCCTCGCTGCCACGGCGGCGCTCGGCGGCGACCCGGACCCGGGCCCGGTGGGCGTGCTGCTGGCTCGCGGACTCGGTGACGTCGAGGATCCGGGCGATCTCGGCATGGCTGTACGAGAAGGCCTCGCGCAGGACGTAGACGGCCCGCTCGACCGGTGAGAGGCGCTCCATGAGGGTCAGTACGGCCAGGGACACCGATTCGCGCTGCTCGAAGGTGTCGGCGGGGCCGAGCATCGGGTCGCCCTCGAGGAGCGGCTCGGGCAGCCAGGCACCGGCCGCGCGCTCGTGGCGCGCCTGCGCCGAGCGGAGCCGGTCGAGGCAGAGGTGGGTGACGACCTTGGTCAGCCACGCCTCCGGCACCTCGATCCGTTCGCGGTCCGCGGCCTGCCAGCGCAGGAAAGCGTCCTGCACGGCGTCCTCGGCGTCGGCGGCCGAGCCGAGCAGACGGTACGCCAGCGAGGCCAGCCGGCCCCGGCCGGCCTCGAAACGTTCGACGGCTGCGCTGTCCATGCGGAGCAGCCTATGCGGCGGCCCTCGCGCCGGCCCGGTCGGGCGCACCGGCCGGGCCGGGCGCGGTGGCCAGGCGGCGCTTGCGCTTCGGCATGCCGAAGGTCGGGTGGACGATGCCCCACCCGGCCCCCTTGAGCACGCCCGACTTGATCCGTGCGGCGGTCCGGCCGCCCAGGTACCAGGACTTCGGCCGGACGTCCCCGTCCACCATCTGGATGATCGCGTCCCGCCGGCCGAGGCTGATGTGGTTGCCGTAGTACTTCAGCGCGGTGGTCGGGACCTCACCGCCCGTCAGGCGCGCGATGATCGCGGCGGTCGCCTGCATGTTGGTGATGCCGGCCGAGGCGCAGGACATCGGGAGCGGCCGGCCGTTCTCGCCGATCGCGTAGGCGCAGTCGCCGGCGGCGTAGACGTCCGGGTGCGAGACCGAGCGCATGGTGCCGTCGACGACGATCTGGCCGGTTCCGGCGACCTCCAGGCCGCTTGCGGCGGCGAGGGGGTGTACGGCGAACCCGGCCGACCACACGGTCACGTCGGCCGGGACGGACGTGCCGTCGGCGGCGATCGCGCGCGTCGGCTCGACGGCTTCGACGGCGGTGTGCGCGTGGACGGTGACGCCGAGCCGGTCGAAGGCCTGGCGCAGGTGGCGGCGGGCCTTGGGCGAGAGCCAGGCGCCCGGCTCGCCGCGGGCTGCGAGCGCGACCGAGAGGTCGGGGCGGGACTCGGCCAGTTCGGTGGCGGTCTCGATGCCGGTCAGCCCCTCGCCGACGACCAGCACGGTGCCGCCCTCGCCCAGACCGGCCAGGCGCTCGCGCAGCCGCAGCGCCGAGGACGCGCCGGTCACGTCGTAGGCGTGCTCGGCCGCACCGGGGACGCCGTGGTGGGCGACGGAGCTGCCGAGCGTGTAGAGGAGCGTGTCGTACGCGAGTTCGCCGTCGCCGTCCTCGCCGGTCACGGCGACGGTCCCGCGGTCGGGGTCGACGCCGGTGACGCGCGCCACGCGCAGCCGCACCCCGGTGCCCTCGAACACGTCGGCGAGCTTGCGGGACGTGATGTCCTGGCCGCTCGCGAGCTGGTGGAGCCGCATCCGCTCGACGAAGTCGGGCGCGGCGTTGACGACGGTGATCTCGGTGTCCGCGGGAGAGAGCCGACGGGCCAGGTTCCCGGCGGCGAAGGCCCCGGCGTATCCGGCGCCGAGGACGACGATGCGGTGCTTCATGGCGATGCTCCTGCCTGTCTCGTTCGCGTGCCCCTTGAACGAGACGGCTCCCCGATTGCTGACAGCATCCGGATGTGACGTGGGTCACCGAACAGGGAGGGGTGGCCGGGCCTCCTGCGGACTCCCGGGCCCGCACCGGGCGGCCGCGACGGGGCGATGGCCGACCACGGACCGGAAGGACCGGCCCCGGCCGCCACCACACCCGCGCTCCCCGCCCGGCCCTGCGGAAGATCCGGCGCACCGTTCACTCCTCACATCCGTACGCTCACTCCGCGTACGGGGCGCGGTGCTCGCCGCCGCCCGCGTCCCTCGCCGCCCTACGCGCTCAGCCGGGCCCGCGCCCCGGACAAAGCCCTCCCCGCCAACGTGGCCGTTCGAGAACGCGAGAGACCCTCAGCGGCACGCAAGAGGTACGCGGCGCGCAACACGCCGACCGCGAAGAACGCCAAGCAGGCGAAGGCGACTCCGGCCAAGCGTGCGGGCGGCAAGAAGCCCGCCCCGAAGAAGTCCACGGCGAAGAGCGCCGCCCCGCAGCCGAAGCCCGCACCTGTGCGCGACCCCGGTGACCGTCTCATCAACCGCGCGGCCCTCGGCTACGGCTCCACGGACGAGACCAAGCGCCCCCGAACGCGCTGAGGGCGTGCCGTCCGCCACTCCGGCGGACGGCACGCCCTCAAGTCGCTCAGCGCTCCGACGCGAACCGTACGAACCGCCCCCGGCCTTCGCGGCCGACGGCGAGGGACGAGCGGGTCACGTCCTTGGAGTCCCGTACGTGGACGGCCTGTTCGGCGATCGCGACCTCCACGCAGCTGTCACCCCGGAGAGGCAACGTGGAAAACGTTCACAGACGGATTCCAGGCAGAGGGTGGGTGCCACACGTACTCCCGGGTCACTCCGGAATCCGGGCTACGCGCCGGGGCGGACGCCGGCTGCGAGGTCGTGCAGGTGCGCGGTGGTGCCGTTGCGTCGTGCGCGGCGCAGCCCCTGTTTGGCCAGCAGGCCGTTGGCCACGGTCATGACCGTCCTGCTGGGCGGCGCCGTCATGCCGACCGATGTGTGGGGGGCGTACAACGCCTCTCCGTCGTCGACGGTCAGCCAGCCGGTGACGGTGCGCATGCTCACACCGACGCACTGCGGTCGGAACGCGTGGGCGAGGAATCCCGCTCGGCGTCCGCCTGGTGGCAGGAGTTCGGGCGGTGCGTCGAGGCGCAGCCCGGTCTCGTCGTGTCCGGTGACCGTCACCGGGAGGATGACGGGACTGCCGTCGGCCCCCTCGTACGCCAGCAGGCGATGCGGGAGGGCGGCGATCCGCCGGGCGAGCTTGGAGACGGGTATCCGGGGTGTCGTGCCGTTCTTCGGGGGGCGCTGTTCGGCGGGATGCCGTGGCCAGGACGGGCCGGTCACGGTTGCCGGTCCGTGTGCCGAGAGGTGGGGCCAGGTGCTGATGCGTTCCAGGCCGACGTCGACGAAGACACGCTCTTGGTGGTATTCGCGCAGCAGCCAGTCCCACACCCTTCCGTGCTTGGTCTTCCCGAAGAACGGCTCTGTGGCGTCCATCAGCCCTGCCAGCCGCTGTGCCGAGGGCTGAAGGTCCACCGATGCCTTGCCCTGGGCGAGGACGTAGTGACTGTGGGCGGCGAATCCGTGCGTGCGCGTGTGATAGGCGAGGGCGACGCGGGGGTTGTTCAGGATGCGTTCCAGCTTCTTCGGGAAGCCCAGCGAGGTGGTGAAGCTGACCTGGTTGGCCGCCCGGTTCGCGAGCCCTACCGGTGAGACGCTGGTGACCACCGCGCCTCCGGCGGGGGTGAGGTAGGCGACCGCGACGGTCAGGTCGCCCGTGATCGCCTCGTACGCCGTGTCCGGCCAGCGGAGGTGTGTGTCCGTCACGAGCCGATACCTCGCAGCACTCGCAGGTCGGCGGCGGCCTGGTCGCGCAGGGCGGGCAGCAGCGACTTCATCGGCGGCGGCATGTTCACGAATATCGATTCCACCTCGGCCGGCGTGCCCGCCTCGTCGAGGAGGCCGATCATCAGATGCCCGGCCACCGGGGGCGTGGTGGCGATGACTCGTTGGGCGAACTCCGCCCACTGCGCGGGCGTGATGTGCGCCCGCAGGGCGGGGAACAGAACCGGTTCCTCGTGGGCCAGGTGGTCGCGCACGCTGTCGCGCACCGCGACGGCCGCCTCGCGCAGTGCGTGCCGGTCGTCTTCGTTCAGGTTCTCGCCGTCATGGTCTTTCGCGCCGGTGAGGCCGATGTCGGCGAGGCGGTCGAGCGCGATGTCCAGACGTTCGTGTTCTTCGCTCAGGTCGTCGAGTGCGTGCTTCGCATCGGGCGCCGCGGTCAGGATGAGCGGCCACAGCCACTCGTCTTCGGTCTCGTGGTGGTGACGCAGGTTCACCACGAGGAAGTCCCGTAACTGCGCGAGCGCTTGGCGAGGCACGGAGGGGTGCCCGGCGGCGTCCACGAGCAGCCCGGTGGCCAGTCTGTGTGTCTCATGGGTGAGCCGCGTTTCCACGACGGCTTGTGAGTCACGCCCGGCGTTCATGTCCATGGGGTGCGAAACCTTCGGGTTGAGGGGTGCATGGTGCATGGCCTTCCCGTCCGGAAGGGAAGTCCCATTTTGAAGTTACAGCATCTGCAATGAATACGCTTGCCCTTACCTCGGGGTAAGGTGGGGGCATGTCCGCACCGACCCGGAGTTATCGATCGCCACGGCGCGAGCGGGGCGCGGCTCAGACCCGGCAGGACATCCTGGCGGCCGCGCGTGAGCTTTTCATCGCGCAGGGCTATGCACAGGTGACGATGGGGCACATCGCTCGCGCGGCCGGCGTCGCGACCAAGACGCTGTACGCGAGCGTGGGGACCAAGACGGAGCTCCTGCACGCCCTCCTGGCCACGGACGTGGCGGACTCGCGGACCACCGGGCTCCTTGAGGAGGTGTTCCGGAGCGAGGACCTCGCCTCGGCGGTCGCATGCCTGGCGCACGGTGTCCGCGACAACACCGAACGCTTCGCTCCGTCCATCGACCTGGTCTACTCCTCCATGGCGAGCGACGCCAAAGCGCGGGAGGTGTGGGACTACGTCGTCACGCAGTACCGCCAGGCGCTTCGCGAAGCCGCGGAGCACCTGGTCTCCATCGGCGCAGTGGCTCCGCATCTCGACGTGAACGGTGCGGCGGACCGTCTGTGGCTGTGCTTCGGGCTGTCGGCATGGCGATCGCTTGTCGTCGACTGCGGCTGGAGCTACGACGCCGCGGAGCACTTGCTCTCCCGCCAGGCCCTGAACATGCTCGAGGACCCTGTCCCGGCATAGGCGAGGCGGGCGTTTCCTTCTCGCGCCGCCACCACGCGGCGTGGACGGCGGTCCGGGCCGGCCGGGGGGCTGTCGAACGAGCGGCCCTGCCCCCTATTCGGTCCAACACCACGGGCGTCCGCTCACGGAAGGTCCGTCGGCAGCCGCGTGGGGGACACACCGGACGCCGCACCCGCACACGGACCACCACCCGGCGGTCGTCCACCGGCACGTCGGCGACGGTCCGCGCGCCACGACGGCTCCTCGCGCCGCCCGCGTCCACCTCCAGCCTGACGGATCATCAGACGTACCGTCCACTCTTCGTGTCCGTACGCTGACTCACCGTACGAGGTGCCACACTCCCCCTCCCCGCCGCCGGCCGGACCGGGTTCCTCCCCGCGTCCGGCCGCCGGCGCTCCTCGCGACGGGAGCAGCACGTGCACCACCACGCCTACCTCTGGACCGGCCCGAAGGCGCGCTTCGACGACGAGGCGCTGCGGCGGCCCCCGCACCCCGAGCCGCCCCCGGCCGGGAGCAGGCCGGAACTGATCGAGCGCTACCGCCAGGTGGCCGCGGAGTTCCGCACGTCGGACCTTCCGCCCCTGGAGACGGCGTACTGGCTCGTCAAGCCCCGTTCACTGGTCCGGGGCACCTGGCACGAGGCGAAGGAGGCGGCGGCCTGGCTCGGTGAGCGGCTGGCCGAGCACACGCCCCGGTTCGCGGCGGAGGCCGACCGGGACACCGCACGCCTGGCCCGGCTGGTGGACGCCGCCGCCGAACGTTTGCGCGCGGGCGCCGACGTGTCGTACGGCCACTACCTCGAACGCCCCTCGTACCTCACCCTGGCCGTGGTCACGTGCTCCCCGAACCGCACGCTCCCCGAACTGGCCTGCCCGTGCGCGTAGAGCAGACCCGGCACTCGCCCCCGCCCCGACCGCACGCCTCGGCGTCAACCGCAGAGATATCCACCAAACGGGTGATCACACCTCAAAAGGCAACGAATGTTCTTGCTTCGCGCATAGTTTCACCTCATGCCCAACGTCAGTCACGACACCCTGCACGGCTTCCTGCCGGGACGCCCGAAAGCGCTGAACCGTGCGCTGGACCTCCTGGACCTCGGAATCCCGCCCGGTGTCACCACCGAGATCCTCCCGACGGACGCGTCCGGCGCCCCGAAGATGTTCGCCCGGCAGATGGACTCCGTGCTGCGGGTGGTCCGTCCCGACGGACGTGATCCGTTCATCCTGCTGGTCGAGGCGCAGACCCGCATCGAGACGAAGAAGCAGACCTCCTGGCCGTACTACGTCGCGTACTTGCGCGACCGGTACAGACTCGAGGTCGTCCTGCTGGTCCTGTGCGTGGACACGGCGACGGCGGCGTGGGCGGCCAGACCCCTGCACACCGGTCTGGGGCGCCCCACCCAGGTGACGGTGCCCCACGTCCTGGGCCCGGCGAACGTTCCGCGGGTGAGCCGGGTCCAGGACGCCTCGGCCGACCTGGACTTCGCCGCGTTCTGCCTGTGGATCCACAGCAACGCCCCGGACATCGAGGGCATACTGACCGTCATGGGCGAGGCCTTGGCCCAGGACACGGACCGCGAAGCGCGGGACGACCTGGCGGGACTGATCGAGGACGGCTTGGGCAGCGAACACGCCCGGAAGATCTGGAGGAACCTGATGGAACCCCTCTTCACCCCCAGGCGAGGCACCATCGTGGGCGACGCCCGCCTCGCAGGACAGGAAGAAGGACTCAAGGAAGGACTCAAGGAAGGACGCGAGGAAGGACGCGTGGCCGGAAAG
>NZ_NCTE01000485.1:11872-19352 GCF_002114215.1 Streptomyces sp. 13-12-16
ACCCTCTTCACCCCCAGGCGAGGCACCATCGTGGGCGACGCCCGCCTCGCAGGACAGGAAGAAGGACTCAAGGAAGGACTCAAGGAAGGACGCGAGGAAGGACGCGTGGCCGGAAAGGCCGAGCAGCTGCTGCGTCTGATGGGGCGCCGCGGCTTCTCGATGACGGAAGAGACCCGACAGCGCGTCACCACCTGCACGGACATGCCGCTCCTGGATCTCTGGTTCGACCGCGCCATCGACGCCACCACCCTCGACGAGGTCTTCGCCACCCCCTCCTCCACGGACCGCGTCCCCGCCCCCGCCCAGAGCCCGGAGCACACCGCAGTCCCCGGCCAAGGGCCGACGGACCCCAGGCCCTCGGCCGACTGACACCAAGGGCGCACACCCGGCCGCACCCCACTCCGGGGTGCGGCCCGCTCGGTTCACGGCCCGGCCCCCAGCGCCTCGTGAACGCCCGCTCCGAAAGCGCACCGACCCCTCTCCGCCTCCGCGGAGGAGCCCGCCCGCTCCGGAGCCGACGGTTCATTGGATCAGGTCGGTGTGCGGGTGCTCGGGGGAGGTCGGGCAGACGTAGAGCTGCATGTTGTCGGCGCTGCCCACTTCCACCCTCGTCGGCTGCGCGGGGGACAGACCGGCGCGGTGACCGTCGGCGTAGGCGGCGGCCCGGTCCTCGTACGGCGCCCAGCCGCGCAGCTCACCACCGTCCCATTCGAGGGAGGCGATGGTCAGCAGCGGGACCATCTGGGCGTCGCAGACGGCGCAGTACCGGCGGTACGGGTCGGTGCGGCCCCACGGCGGCCAGCCGCCGACCTTCCAGCCGGGAGCGCCGGCCAGATTGCCGTCGTAGAACTCCGCCGGGTACTCCGCGTACGAGCCGTCCACGTCCGCACCGGCCGCTTGCCATCTGCTCCAGTCCCCCACCACCTGCCTCAACTCCGGGCTCAGATCGAGGCTGTTGGGATACTCGGTGATCGCTTCCGGGGCCAGCAGACACGGCTCCGGCACATAGCCCGGGTAGTTCGCCTCATACGGTTCCGGTGGCGTGGCGAGGACGTCGACGACCGAGGCGGCGGACCGCCAGAACACCGCGGTCGCGGGCTTCCAGTCGGGCTCGTGGTCGTAGGGACACCAGAGGACCTGGAGCAGGTCGGCCCCTCCGGGCGGCCGCAGCAGGGGTACGTCGCGCACGTACAGCTGGGCCACGGGCAACAGGGGGACCGGGCGCTCCGCGGGCCAGGGAGGGCCGGCGTCGAGCAGCTCCGCGTACCTCTCGGCCTTCTGTTCCAGGGCCGCCTGCTCCTCGGGCGTGAACGAGGGGCCGTAGGGGTCCTCGTACCGCCGGGCCCGGTTGTGCCTGTCGAGCCGCACCTCCGCCGGCGACTGGCGGAACCCGCTGTCGCCGTGCAGGTGCGCGTCCTCGCAGTGCGGCCAGGGTTCGTCGGCCGGCCACAGCAACGGTCCCCCGACCGAGCTGTCCTCGACCGAAGGCGACCCCGGTCGGGGGTGCAACCGGATCGCGGGACGCGCCAGCGGAGCCAGTTCGGGAAAGACCGCGGTCACCTCGAAGGGCCGCGGCGGAGTCGTCCGTACGAAAACCATGCCGGTGATCCTGCCACCGGCCACCGACAGTCCCCCGCCCCCCTCGATCGGCAGTGGAACGGCCGATGTCGCACTCGGCAGTGACGGCAACGGTTCCCGGAAACCCGTCGCCCGCCTTCCACTCGCCGGCGCCAAGGCGTCGGCGCAGGGCGTACGGCTCTCGCGGACTCAGGCGCCCACGGCCCCGTCGACACCCTCTCGCAGGAAGTCCGCATGCCCGTTGTGGCGGCCGTACTCCAGGAGCACGTGCACCATCACCATCCGCAGTGACACCTCCTCGCCCCATCGTGGCTGATACCAGGCCCGGTCCAGGGACTCCGCCTCCCGCTCGACACGGCGTGAGTTCTCCACCTCGGCCTCCCAGGCCGCGAACGCCTCGTCCCTGGTCGACGCGCTCGCGTCGTACGCCGCCTGGAAGTCGACCTCGTCGGACCAGACCATGGGTGCGTCGTGGTCCTCGAACACCCGACGGAACCAAGCACGTTCCACCTCCGCCATGTGCCGCACCAGACCGAGCAGCGAAAGCGTGGACGGCGGCATCGACCGCCGTCGCAGCTCCTCGTCGGTGAGCCCTTCGCACTTCATGGCGAGGGTCGCGCGGTGGTAGTCGAGGAAAGCCCGCAGCATGTCGCGTTCGCTGCCGAACGTGGGCGGTCCTGTGCGGTTGTCGCCGGTCACTGGCCCGTGCTCCTCATCCGTGCCTGCGTCGAGGGGCCAGTATCCATTCCCGTCGGCCGTCCCCCGGACCTGACTGTTCCGACGTGTCGGGGCAACACAGTCAGGGCTTCGCTGACCCGGTCACGTCCACCGCACAGGATGCGGTTCCCGACTTCACCGGTCTCAGCCATGTCTGACCCGCCAGGATCTTCACAGGGCTCTTGGCCGACGGATCCCAGAGCACCGCCGTGTCTCCCGATACGCCGAAGGACAGATATGGAGTGCGCGGGTTCAGCGGAGGGCCTTCACCGGACAGCTCGTCAAGGGCGACCAAGGGTTGCACACACGTCCACGCCGGTTCGACCCCGAAGTAGGACGGTGGGGCCTCACCGCTCTCGGCCGCCGCGACCACCTCGTTCACGGCGGCCCTGGCCGAGTCGAGAGCCTGCAGCGTCGCGCCGGTGACCATCAGCAAGAGGACGAGCACATACAGGATGATGTTGAACCCGTCTCCCGGTGCCGCGTATCCGTGGTGCCGGTGGCGGGCAAAGCCCCACCAGGCGGGCAGCACCATCACCATGCTGAACATCATCAGCAGTTTCACTCCGGCCAGCGCCTGCCAGGCGGGCGGTACGTCGAGGTCGTCCGGTGAGAGGCTCAAGCCGTCGGCGTACAAGGCGTGCAGGACGGAGCCGGCGGCCACGAACGAGGAGACGGCCAGGGTCGCCACGAGGGGAGCCACCCAGGCGACCCACTCCCCCCAGGTCCACTGGCGCACGAGAAGTCTCAGCCCGCTGATGACACCGATCACGGTCGCAGCGACCACGATGTGTTCCGGTGTCCAGCCTTTCCCGTCGTCGCTGAGGATCCCCAGTCCCATTGCGGTGAAGAGCATCACGAACAACAGAGCGAGTCCGACACCCGCCAGTCCGCCCTCACGGAACAGGCCCCACCCCCCGCGCATGGCTCGGTATACGCCGAGGCACACCACGAGGATCCAGAACCAGCGCGCAAGACCGGGTGCGCCGGAGGCGAAGACCAGCGCCGCAGCCGGCAGGAACGCCCAGAAGACCAAGTGGAAGAGCCGGCGTTCGAACTCTTCTTCCCGCCAGTACTTCACGGAGCCACGCCAGCGACCGTCGAGCGGCCTCACGGACACAGCCGGGGGAGCCGCACCGCCGATGGGCTCGGCGCGCGCCAGTCGCACGGCCTGGCGAGGCGTGCCCGAGACGATTCCGTCGATGTCGTACCTGCCCAGCATCACGGCCCTGCGCAGGAGGAACCGTCTCCACCTCGACCGCCCGCCGGGGCGCCTGCGATCGACGCCGACGGCCCGCCAGTTGGAGAACATTTCGCGGTCTCTGTCCAACGGCTCGGCACGACGGACATACGCCTCGATCCTGGCTCTGCGCATGATCTTGCGCAGCCGGTCCGCAGCCCCTCGATCACACCGCTTCGCCGCACCGAACAGACGGACTTCGACCTCGTACACACGCGACCCGGGACCCTGCCGCAGCGCTGACGCCAAAGGCCCCTCCCCATCCGAGTAGCACCCCCGAACGGGCCAGCCATGCGCGTCGAAGCGTTGCTCCGCCTCCTGCCAGTCGTCGGGGCCGCCACAGACCTCGACGAAGACCCGTACACGTCGGTCATAGCGCGTCTGGGTCACGGGAGCGCTCGCCTCGTCCGCCCGCTGATCTCAAGTGGAATACCCAAACGCCGACTTGGCACTTTCGGTGATCGCACTGTCAGTCCCCCTCGGTACCGTCCGGGCCATGACCGGTTCCCTCGCTCCATTCCGGTGCCCGACGGCGCACGGCCACAGCAGCACGGCGGGAGAGCTTCCGGAGCGAAGTGGCTCAGCCTCGGGCGGTCGTGTCCTCGCGTCCGACCTCGTGGTGGCGGCCGTCGGGGCGGGGAAGGGGTTTGAGGGCCACCTCGACGCGGTGGGTGGAGTCGTGGCTCACCGAGCCGCCCAGGCGGGCCTCGACGACGCCCAGGCGCAGGCCCGCGCCGCCCTCGCCGGCCCGGTGGAACTGGACCGAGAACTCCAGGCTGACCTGCTCCACGTGGAACCGCCAGTCGCTCTCCGCGCCCTCCGCCTGGGCCCGCGCCAGCTCCGCGCGCACCGTGCCGATGGCCTCCGCCAGACCGATCGGTTCCGCATTCGCCATATCAACACACCGCCACTTTCGGCTGATTGACCGATCCACCCTGCTCACAAGTCTAGGGACGCCCCACGCTTTGCACGTAATGTGAGACGGCATGGGGGAACTGCGTGCGGACTGGAGACTCAGGCTGCGGCGCGAGGACGCGCACGGCCCCGTGTGCGGCGCCGGCGTGCTCGTCGACCAGTACACGGCGCTGACCTGCGCGCACGTGGTGCGCCGGCCGGACGCCGTCATGTGGCTGGAGTTCGCCGAGAACAGCAGGATCGAACCGGTCTCGGCGCGGGTCATGCCCGGGGGCTGGCTGGCGGAGGGCGCCGGCGGTGAGGACGTCGCCGTGCTGCGGCTGGACAGCCCCCGTCCGCAGGCGCGCCGTGCCCCGCTGGAGACCGGGCTGTGGGGCGGCATGGAGGTGTACGCCACCGGTTACGCGGAGGGCTTCGACGACGGCATGAGCCTGTGGGGGCGGATCGGCGGCGCCAGCGGTGAGCGGGTGCAACTCGACGCCGTCACCAGGTCGGAGGTGGTGCGCGCCGGGTTCAGCGGTGCCGGCGTGTGCACCCGGCCCCAGGAGGACCGGCCCGCCCGGGTGGTGGGCCTCGTCGTCAGCTGGCGCGGAGACCTGGGCGCGGCCCTGCCCGAGGACAACCGGCTCTCCTTCTCGTATCTGATCCCCGTCGGACGCATCGCCGAACTTTCGCCGCTCATCAAGGAGTTGAGCAGTCCGGGCGCCTGGGACCACGGCTTCGAGGAGCGGTTGTCCCGGTGGTTCGACGACCCGGACGAGGACCCGGTGAAGATCACCGTGGTGCCTCCGGGCAGCGGCAAGGACCGGTCGCTGCGCCATCTGCTGCACCGTGCCCACGTCGTCCACCGCGGCGGCGCCAGCAGGCCGGACCTCATCGACCACGCCCTGGACCAGGTCACCTTCCCGGCCGGTGAGTACCTGGCGTACTGGGACTGGCTGCGCGGCGCCAAGGCCCGGCCCGGGCGGGCGGCCGACCGCGCGCCCGTACGGCCGGTCACGGTCCTCGTCGACGGGCTCGACGAGGAGCCCCGGCCGGGACCCCTCATCGAGATCCTGTCCCGATTACGGACGTTCGGCTTCCGGCTGCTGCTCGTCTTCCGCCACGAGGGCGGGCCCGGCTGGGCCGCCGCCCGTGACCTCCTCCTGCGGCCCGCGCTCCTGCACCACGCGGACACCCTGCTCGACCGCTTGCAGCGCGCGGAGTTCAGCCGGGCGGTACGCCGCGACATCGTCGACAGCGCCTCCCTCGGCTCCGTGACCGAGACCGCCGACCGGCACCGCGCCACCCGCCGCCTGCTCGACGACGTACGGGACCCGCAACAGCAACTCACCCGGCTGCGCGCGCTGATCAGGACCCTGCGCGCCGACCTGGGACGCTGCGGGGACCGGTGACGCCGTGCACCGTCCGGGCCGGGCGGGGAAGGAGGAGCACGAGAGGATGACGACCTGCCCGCACCGGCGCTTCACCGGGGCCCCCTGCGGCGGCGCCGTACTGCCCACCGGCTACTGCGCCGTCTGCGGCCGCGCACAGGACGGCCCCGGGCTGCCCGCCCTGCCGGAGGACCCCCGCGAACTCGGCCCCCGCGAACTCCTCGCGCTCCCCGCGCGCGAGCCGCGCCCCGCCGGGGAACGCCTCGTCCGGCCCGAGGCACCGCCGCGCATCCGCATGGGCTGCTCGTCCGCCCACTGCGGCATCACCTTCGCCCCGCCCTACACCGAGGGCCCGGTGCCGATCGAGGGGTTCTGCCCGGCGTGCGGCGAGCGCTACTCGTACCGGCCCGAACTCGCCGAGGGCGACCTGCTGCGCGACCAGTACCGCGTCATGGGACCCATCGCGCACGGCGGCCAGGGCTGGGTCTACCTGGCCGAGGACACCCATCTCGGTGACGTCGTCGCCGTCAAGGGACTGCTCAACCGGTACGAGCACGACGGCGCCCGCCTCGCCGACGTCGAACGCCGCAACCTCGTCGCCATCCGCCACCCCCGCATCGTCCAGATCCGCGACTTCGTCGCCCGCCGGGACGGCGCCGGCCAGGTCACCGGCGGCTACATCGTCATGGACGACGTCGGTGACGGCACCCTGGCGAAGGTCACCGAGGAGGTCCGGCGCGGGGAGTCCGTCCTCGACATCGAGCACGTCGCGGCGTACGGCTGCCAGATCCTCGAAGCCTTCGTCCATCTGCACGCCGACGGCGAGCGGGTCTTCGTGTACGGGGACATGAAGCCCTCCAACGTCGTGCACCACCGGGACGGCATCAAGGTCATCGACCTCGGCGGCATGCGCGAACAGGGCCAGAGCCTGCCGCCCGCCCACGTCACCCCCGACTACATGGCGCCCGAGACCGGGACGTCGGGCGTGCCCACCGTCGCCCACGACCTGCACACCGTCGGCGTCACCCTGCGGGAACTCGCCCGCTGGGCCGTCACCGACGTGCCCGGCCTCGGCACCGCCTCCTTCGACCGGGTCGTCGACCGTGCGGTACGGACCGACCCGTACCGCCGCTTCACCGACGCCCGCGAGATGGTCGGCCAACTGCGCGGTGCCCTGCGGGAGATCCGCGCGCTGCGCGGCAAGAGCGATCCACCGGAGCCCTCCGACCGCTTCCGGCCGTCCACCCGGCTCCCCGGCGCCCGGCTCGGCACGGTGCCGGACATCGGGCACTGGCTGGACCGTCCCCGCCGCGACCGGTACCAGCCGCCCGTGGCGCCGGTCCTCGACCTCGGCACGCCCACCCCCGCCGAGATCGCCGCCTGCCTGCCGGTGCCCAGGCCGTATCCGGGCGATCCGCAGGCCACGCGGTTCGAGGTGAGCAGCGGCTACGACCCGGGCCGGCTCCTGGAACAGGAGGACGAGAAGCCGCCCTCGGTGGAGATCCGCCTGCACAACGTACGCGTCCTGCTGGGCCGGAACACCCGCGACGACCTGCGGCGGGCCCAGGAGGAACTCGACACGGCCGACTCCGTCCCGGGGCCGCCCGCCGTACGCCGGTGGCGGCTGGAGTGGCACCGCGCCCTGCTCGCGCTGTGC
>NZ_NCTE01000486.1 GCF_002114215.1 Streptomyces sp. 13-12-16
CGCGGCGGACCGTGGCATCGCGGTGACGCCCGGGCCGTCCTTCGCGGTGCCGGCCACCGGCTCCGCGCCGGCCCAGTTGCCGGACCCCGCCGCGTCCGGCGCCGCCGACCACGTCAGGCTCGGGCTGGCGTCGGCACCGCTGGAGGCGCTGGAGCAGGCCCTGCGGACGCTCGCCTCCCTCGCGCACGGCACACCACGGGAAACCGCGGACCTCCCGTCCTGACTCCGGACACGGCACCACATTGCACCGAGGGCAATGTTTTGATTGCACCGAGTATTGGCGTGCTCCTAGGGTCGTCCGCATGGCATCCCGTCTCGCACACCGGGCCGAGGGGAACGCCGGCGCCTGTGCGCTGCCCCTCGTCCTCGTCCACGGCCACCCCTTCGACCACACCATGTGGGCCCCGCAGATCGACACCTTCTCGCCCGGGCGCCGGGTGATCGCGCCCGACCTGCGCGGCTACGGCGCGTCGCCCGTCACCCCGGGCGTCACGGCGCTGTCCGTGTTCGCGGACGACCTCGAGGAACTGCTCGACTCCCTGGACGTGGACCGGTGCGTCCTCGGCGGACTGTCGATGGGCGGGCAGATCGTCATGGAGTACTACGCCCGGTTCCCGGAGCGCGTCCGCGGTCTGCTGCTCGCGGACACCTTCGCCGCACCCGAGACCCCGGAAGGGCACCGGGCCCGCAACGCCATGGCCGACCGGCTGCTGCGCGAGGGCATGCGGGGCTACGCCGACGAGGTGCTGTACAAGATGGTCGCGCCCCACGCTCCTCCGGCCGTCGCGGCGCACGTCCACCGCATGATGAACCGCACCGACCCGCGGGGCGCCGCCGCGGCCCTGCGCGGCCGCGCCGAGCGGCCCGACTACCGTCCGCTGCTGAGCAGGGTCACGGTGCCCGCGCTGGTCGTCGTCGGCGCCGAGGACGAGTACACCCCCGTCGGCGACGCCGAGTCGCTGCACGCCCTCCTTCCCGACTCCACCCTCGTCGTCGTCGACGGGGCGGCCCACCTGCCCAACCTGGAACGCCCCGACGCGTTCGACGCGGCCCTGGCGGACTTCCTGCATCGCCTCGACACCGCGGCCGACCGGACGAACCCGTCGGACCGACCGGACGAAAGAAGCGCACGCCCATGACCACCGCCTCCGATCACTACGACCGGCTGCTCGCCGAGCACTACACCTGGATGCTGGGAGGTGATATCGCCGCTCTCGCGTCCGAGCAGGCCCGCTCACTGGGCGGATGGGGGGTACGGCCGGGCCCCGCCGGAACCCTTGCCGTCGACCTCGGCTGCGGTCCGGGGCCACAGAGCCTTGCCCTGGCCGAACTGGGCTTCTCCCCGGTCCTGGCGGTCGACGCCAACAGGGCGCTCCTGGACGAACTGGCACACCACGCACGGGACGCCGTCCGCCCACTGCACGCCGACATCCGCGGAGTGCTGCCCGAGCACACCCACCCCGGCAGCCTGGGCGCGGTGGTCTGCATGGGCGACACGCTCACCCATCTGCCCCGCGCCCAGGACGTGACCGAACTGATCGCAGACGCCGCCGTTGCCCTCGCCGAGGGTGGCCGGCTCGTCCTCGCCCACCGTGACCTGACCGCACCGCTCACCGGAGACGCCCGCTTCCTGCCCGTACGCGCCACCCGGGACCGGATCATGACCTGCTTCCTGGAGTACGGCGACGAGACCGTCACGGTCCACGACCTCATCCACACCCGCACCGGTGACACCTGGCGGTTGCGCACCGGCAGCTACCCGAAGCTGCGCCTCGGTTCCGCCTGGGTCGCCGCGCAGTGCCGGGCCGCGGGACTGCGCGTCACGCACGACGCTCCGGGGCCGCGTGGGCTCCACGTGATCAGCGCGGTCAAGGACACCGGGACGGACGCCCGGCAGCGTCGGACCGGCCCGTGACGGCCGGGCCCGTCCTGGTGGGTGATGAGTGGGGAAGCCGGGGTGGGAGACATCAGTGGCGCGCCACCCGCAACTCCCCGCTCCCGTTCCCGCCGACGGTCACCGCCAGTGCCCCGTCCCGGTCCGTCCGCAGCACCGTCGCTCCCCCGGCGCGCAGGGCGGCGACCGTGTTCGGGGCGGGGTGCCCGTAGGTGTTGTCCTCCCCCGTGCTGATCAGCGCCAGCCGTGGGGCCGCCCGGCGTATGAGGTCCGGGTCCTGGTACGCCGAGCCGTGGTGGGCGACCTTGAGGACGTCCACGCCGGCCAGTCGTCCGGCCGCGGGTGACCTCGCCAGGGCTCGCTGGGCCGGGGGTTCCAGGTCCCCGAGGAGCAGCAGGCGTAGGCCGGCTGTGCGGACCAGCATGGCGACGCTGGCGTCGTTCGGGCCCTCCGGCGCCGGGGGCGTGGGCTGTGGGCCCGCGGTCGGCGGGGCGCTCGGCGGTGGCCACACCACCTCCCAGGACAGCTCCCCCGCGCGCCGCGCCTCACCGGCCGCGGCGTGCGTCACCGGGATGTTCCGGGCCGCGGCGAGTCTTCGGACGAACGCGGCCTGGTCGGCGGGTTCTGCGAAGGACGTCGTCTCGATGGCGCCCACCGCGCGTCCGCGCAGCACGCCCGGCAGGCCCGCCACGTGGTCGGCGTGGAAGTGGGTCAGGACCACGAGGGGGATGCTGGTGACGCCGAGGGAGCGCAGGCAGTGGTCGGCGAGGGCCGGGTCGGGGCCGGCGTCCACGACCACACCGGTGTTCTCACCCGCCGCCAGTACCAACGCGTCGCCCTGGCCGACGTCGCACATCACCAGCCGCCAGCCCGGCGGGGGCCAGCCCGTGATCGCCCGGGTCAATGGCCGTGGCTGCAGCACCACCAGTACCAGCAGGAGTGCGCAGGCGGCGCACCACCAGGGGTGCCGCAGCAGCCGCCGTCCCACGAGCAGTGCCGCCAGGGTGAGGGCGCCGAGTGCCGCCGCGCCGGTCCAGCTGCCGGGCCAGTCCACTCCCGCGCCGGGCAGCGCGGCGCCCGTTCTGGCGACCTGCGCGATCCACTCCGCGGGCCAGCTCGCGCACCAGGCCAGTGCCTTCGCCGCCGGCATCGCCACCGGTGCCGTGGCCAGGGCCAGGAAGCCCAGCACCGTGGCCGGTGCGAGCGCGAACTCCGCGAGCAGGTTGCACGGGATCGCCACCAGGCTCACCCGCGCCGCCAG
>NZ_NCTE01000487.1 GCF_002114215.1 Streptomyces sp. 13-12-16
GGGCGGCGACCGGGAGGCCGTCGCCGAGGCGGCCCGCAAGGCCGCGGCACTCGCCCTGCGCTGGGCCGACGAGGAAACCCCTGACGCCGCCCCCGAGGCTCCCGACGCCACCCCAGAAGCCTCCGACACCCGCCCGGACGCCTGATGGCCGCGCGCGCCGCCCGGACCGACGGGAACGCCGACGACCTCGATGTCGAGGAGGCGCTCGCCCTCGTGAGGAAACACCCCGGCGGCACCACGGACACCCCCCGCCACCCGCACCTGCACCCGCGCCACGACGCCACCGCCTGGTCCGACGCCCGCGCCATCGCCGAGGACGCCCCGCGCCACGGCACCGGCGGCCGTACCGGCTACCTGACCCCGGTCGCCGTCCCCCTCGCCTCCGCCCTGGGCCTCACCCTCGCCGCCCCCCTCACCGCCCTCACCGACCTGCCCTCCTTCGACACCTCCGCGATGGACGGCTGGGCGGTCTCCGGCCCCGGCCCCTGGTCCGTGCGGGACGAGGGCGTCCTCGCCGGACACTCCGCGCACACCCCGCTCACCGACGGCGAGGCCGTCCGCATCGCCACCGGCGCCCGTGTCCCCCCGGACACCACCGCCGTACTCCGCAGCGAGCACGGCCGCACCGACGACAAGGGCCGGCTGCACGTCACCGCGGCCACCCGGCCGCCGCACACCGTCACCCACGGCCAGGACATCCGTCCCCGGGGCCAGGAGTGCCGCAGCGGCGACCAGCTGCTGCCCGTGGGCACCCCGGTGACCCCGCCCGTCCTGGGCATGGCCGCCGCCGCCGGATACGACACGCTCACCGCCGTCCCCCGCCCTCGCGTCGACGTGTTCGTCCTCGGCGACGAACTGCTCGGCGAGGGCCTGCCGCACGACGGGCTGATCCGGGACGCGCTCGGCCCGCTGCTGCCGCCCTGGCTGCGCGCACTCGGCGCGGAGGTCACCGCCGTACGCCGGGTCGGCGACACCGAACAGGCGCTGTACGAGGCCATCACGGCATCCGACGCCGACGTCGTCGTCACCACCGGCGGCACCGCCGCCGGCCCGGTCGACCACGTGCACCCCGCGCTGCGCCGCATCGGCGCCGAACTCCTCGTGGACGGCGTCCAGGTGCGCCCCGGTCACCCCATGCTCCTGGCCCGCACCAAGGACGGCCAGCACCTCGTCGGCCTGCCGGGCAACCCCCTCGCCGCCGTCTCCGGCCTGCTCACGCTCGCCGAGCCCCTGCTGCGCACCCTCGCGGCCCGCCCCGCCCCCGAGCCGTACACGCTGCCGCTGCGGGAGGGGGTGCAGGGGCACCCGTACGACACCCGGCTGGTCCCGGTCGCCCTGCGCGGTGACCGGGCGCTGCCGCTGCTCTACAACGGCCCGGCCATGCTGCGCGGCGTCGCGGCGGCCGACGCGCTCGCCGTCGTACCCCCCGGCGGTGCCCGGCCCGGCCAGGAGGCGGAGCTGATCGACCTGCCCTGGACGTCCGGGGGAATCGGGGTGTGTTTCACGTGAAACTTCCGGGCCAGGACGCCATCGCTCGCCAGGCGGACGAACACCTGGTGACCCATCGGGTGAAACTGCCGAGGAAACTGGTGGAGCACCCGGTCCGCCAGGTCGCCAAACGGCTGTCGATGGCCCTGGTGGTGCTGGTGGTGACGGCGCTCGTCGTGTTCGCCGACCGGGACGGCTACACCGACAACTCGGACGGGTCCATTGATCTCCTCGACGCGTTCTACTACGCGACCGTCACCCTCTCCACCACCGGGTACGGCGACATCACGCCGGTCAGTGACGGCGCCCGGCTCACCAACATCTTCGTCATCACGCCGCTGCGCGTGCTGTTCCTGATCATCCTGGTCGGCACCACCCTCGAGGCACTCACCGAACGCACGCGGGAGGAGTGGCGACTGAACCGCTGGAGGTCCGCGTTGCGCGATCACACCGTCGTCGTCGGGTTCGGCACCAAGGGCCGGTCCGCGATCAAGACCGTCTGCGCGACCGGGCTCCGGAAGGAGCAGGTAGTGGTCGTCGACCCCAGTGCGAAGGCGATCGACGCGGCCACGGCGGACGGCTACGCGGGCGTCATAGGGGACGCCACGCGCAGCGAGGTGCTGAAGCGGGCCGAGGTGCAGCGGGCACGGCAGATCATCATCGCGACGCAGCGCGACGACACGGCCGTCCTCGTGACGCTGACGGCGCGGCAGATCAACCGGGGCGCGAAGATCGTGGCAGCGGTGCGCGAGGAGGAGAACGCCCCGCTGCTGAAGCAGTCGGGCGCCGACGCGGTCATCACCAGCGCCAGCGCGGCCGGGCGGCTGCTCGGGCTGTCCGTGCTCAGCCCTTCGGCCGGCATGGTCATGGAGGACCTGATCCAGCAGGGCTCCGGGCTCGACATCGTGGAGCGGCCGGTCATAAAGGTCGAGGTGGGCAAGACACCCCGGGAGATCGACGACCTGGTGGTGAGCGTCGTACGTGGGCACCGGGTGCTCGGCTACGACGACCGGGACGTCGGGACGCTGGAGCTGACGGACCGGCTGATCACGATCGTGCGGGCGACGCCGGGCACGCAGATCGCGCCCGACGTCCGCCCGTTCCGAGGCTGAGACCGCGGTATCGACCGCGGCCGGGACCACGGTCGATACCGTGACCGCGGCCGTGACCGCAGTCGAAACCGCGGCCGGGACCGTCTACTTCCGGTTGTACAGCCGCATCGTGACCGGTCCGAAGACCGCCACGAGCAGTCCGGCCCAGCCCAGCGTCCAGGCGATCTCGTCGGCCGGCCAGTCGCCCGCCATCAGTCCGCGCACCGCGGACGCCAGGTGGGTGACGGGGCTGTTGTTGACGAACGCCTGGAGCCAGCCGGGCATGGTGCGCGGGTCGACGAAGACGTTGGACAGGAAGGTGAGCGGGAAGATCACCATCATGCTGACGCCCATCACCGACTTCTCGGTGCGCAGCATCAGTCCGAACATGGTCCAGATCCACGAGAAGGCGAACGAGAACAGCACCAGCAGCGCGATCCCGGCGAGCACTCCGGGGACCCCGCCGTCGGCGCGGTAGCCGAGGATCATGCCGACGGTCAGCATCACGACGGACGCGATGGTGTAGCGCAGGGCGTCGCCGAGCAGGTAGCCGACCATCGTCGACGGCCGCCAGATCGGCAGGCTGCGGAACCGGTCGAAGACGCCCTTCTCGATGTCCGTGTTGACCGAGACCCCGGTGTACATGGTGATCATCACCACCGACATCACCAGGATCCCCGGCAGCAGGAACTGGATGTACTCCTTCGGCGACCCGGCCAGCGCCCCGCCGAACAGGTACGTGTACATCAGCACCATCATGATCGGGAACGCCGTCACGTCGAAGAGCTGCTCCGGCACGTGCTTGATCTTCAGGATCGCCCGCCAGCCGAAGGTCAGCGAGGCCGACCAGGCGCTGGGCCGCGGCGGGCGCTCCTTGGCGACCAGCAGTTCGGCGAGGGAGTCGGTGCGCACCGGGGCGAGTTCGGCGTTCTCGGTGGTCGTCGTGGTGCTCATGCCGCCACCTCGTCCTTCGGGTCGTGGGAGTCGTCCTGGTCGGACACGCGCGTGTCGTGGCCGGTGAGGGCCAGGAACACCTCGTCCAGGCTGGGCTGGCCGAGCGAGAAGTTGTCGACGGTGACACCGGCGCGGGACAGTTCGCTCAGCGCGCGGGCGGCCTGTTCGGCGGCCGTGTCGTGGCCCGCGGCGAGGCGGGCGGTCAGCGCCACCGGGTCGGGCTCGGGCTGCACCCGCGCGTCGAGGGCGCGGCGCAGCAGGTCGGCGG
>NZ_NCTE01000488.1 GCF_002114215.1 Streptomyces sp. 13-12-16
CGAAGCATGGGAACTTCCTCGGGAACGGGTCCGACACTGCGCCGTCGTACGGGAGTCGAGGCGCGCCGGATCCGCTCCGCCCGCCCCGCTAGGGGAGGCGACAGGCGGTGGCGCCCACGCGTCGCAGGTCGACGTGGCGACGCGAGGTGAAGTTCCGGGACTGGGCGACCATGGCTCGAAGCTAGCAAATCGCCTCCGCGCTGCCCAGACGGCGACCGACGGGCGAGACGGCGTCCGGGAGGCCGCGCGGCCCGTTTGGTGGATCCCTACAGCCGCCGTACCACCCGGAGGTGTCGGCGAAACCACCTCACCTCAGTGACCGGCGTCACCTCACGCCCCTCATCACCCCGCCCTTTGTCAGGAGCCCACCAAGACCGTGTCGGCGCCTTTGTCGAGCGCTGACGGTGATCGGCGCGCGGGCGCCGGTATAGCGTCGCGGTGTCCCCAACCGCCCTCACCCCGCGGAGACCTCATGAGCACCGCCACCGTCACGTCCGCCCGATCCGGACAGGTCCTCGCGGACCTCGTCCCGGCCTCCCGCGTCCGGGACGCCGCGCTCGTGCTCGGCGGCGCCGCGCTCACCGGCCTCGCCGCCCAGATCGCGGTGCCCGTCCCCGGTTCCCCGGTGCCGGTGACCGGCCAGACCTTCGCGGCGCTCCTCGTCGGCACCGCCCTCGGCGCCCGCCGCGGGTTCGCCTCCCTCGCGGTGTACGCGCTGGTGGGCGCCGCCGGCGTGCCGTGGTTCGCGGAGGGCAGGTCGGGGATGGGCATGCCGTCGTTCGGTTACGTCCTCGGCATGCTGCTGGCCTCCGTCGTCGTGGGTGCCCTGGCCCGCCGCGGTGCCGACCGCTCCGCCTGGCGCACGGCGGGCACCATGGTGCTCGGCTCGGCGGTCATCTACGCCGTCGGCGTGCCCTACCTGGCCCTCGCCACCGGCATGTCCGCCTCCGCCGCGATCGCGGCCGGCCTCACCCCGTTCCTCATCGGCGACGCCCTGAAGGCGGCCCTGGCGATGGGCGTGCTGCCGACGGCCTGGAAGCTCGTGGACAAGCGCTGACCGTCCGGGTTCCGCGGCGAGAGGCCCGGCGGTGCACCACGTGGTGCACCGCCGGGCCTCTCGCCGTGTGTACGGGTGCCTCAGCCGGCCGGGATCTCGTCCCGGTCCTCCGCGCGGCGCCCGGCCACCCGCTGCTTGACGACGGCGATGACGAGCACGATCGCGGCGACCAGCAGCGACAGCAGCATCGTCGTACGCCCGTCGTGCTCGGTGTCGGTCAGCATGTAGCCGAGCACGAACACGATCAGCGCGGCGCTGGCCCACGTCAGGTACGGGTACAGCCACATCCGCACGACCAGCTTCTCCGGCGCCTCCGCCTGGATGATCTTCCGCATGCGCAGCTGCGAGAAGCAGATCACCAACCACACGAACAGCGCGACCGCGCCGGAGGAGTTGACGAGGAAGAGGAAGACGGAGTCCGGGAACTTGTAGTTGAAGAAGACGGCGACGAAGCCGAACACCACGGACACGAGGATCGCCGTGCGCGGCACACCGCGGCCCGTGGTCCGGGCGAACGCCTTCGGCGCGTCCCCGCGCCGGCCGAGCGAGAAGGCCATCCGGGAGGCCGTGTAGAGCCCGGAGTTGAGGCAGGACAGCACGGACGTCAGCACGATGAAGTTCATGATCTGGCCGGCGTGCGCGATGCCGAGGGAGTCCAGGGCGGCGACGTACGAGCCGTCCTCGGTGATGGACTTGCTGTCCCACGGGAGCAGACAGACCACGACGAGGATCGAGCCGAGGTAGAAGACGCCGATCCGCCAGATGATGCTGTTGGTCGCCTTGGTGACGGCGCGCTGCGGGTCCTCCGACTCACCGGCGGCCAGCGTGGCGATCTCGCTGCCCATGAACGAGAAGACGACGAGCAGGATGCCGGTGAGGATGGCGCCGGCGCCGTTCGGCAGGAAGCCGCCGTGCCCGGTGAGGTTGGCCAGGCCCGCCTGGTCGCTGTCGACGCCGGGCAGCACACCGAAGACGGCCAGTCCGCCGATGACGATGAACGCGCCGATGGCGACGACCTTGATCCCGGCGAACCAGAACTCGAACTCGCCGTAGGAGCCGACGGAGACCAGGTTGGTGGCGGTCAGCACCACCATCACGATGAGCGCCCAGCCCCACTGCGGGACGGCCGGTATCCATCCTTCGAGGATCGCGGCACCGGCGGTCGCCTCGACCGCGAGGACGACGACCCAGAAGAACCAGTAGAGCCAGCCGATGGTGAACCCGGCCCAGGGCCCGAGCGCCCGGTCGGCGTGCGCGGAGAAGGACCCGGAGGTCGGGTTGGCCGCGGACATCTCGCCGAGCATCCGCATCACCAGCACCACGAGCGTGCCGACGAGGGCGTACGACAGGAGGATGCCGGGGCCGGCGGTCGCGATGCCGGAGCTGGAGCCGACGAAGAGGCCCGCGCCGATCACACCGCCGATGGCGATCATCGACAGATGGCGGTTCTTGAGCCCGGCCTGGAGTCCGGAATCTCCCGGCGCCCCGGGATCGCCGGGCCTTCCGGGATCGTTCTCGGGCCTGGTGAGGGTCGGCTGCGAAGTCATGGGGTGGCCTTCCTTTGCGCCGGTGGAGCAGTCCCGTACGAGCGGGTACGAGCCGGACCAGTGAAACGGAGGCGAAAGAATTCGGAAACCTTTGATTCCGGATCGTTACTTGAGCTTTTCCTGAGCTTCTATGGATTTGCTCACACTTTTCACGCGGGGCACCCGACGCGCCTTCCCGGGAACCCCCGTGTCACACTCGGACCATGCGCGTGTATCTCGGCTCGGACCATGCGGGCTACGAACTCAAGAACCACCTCGTCGAGTGGCTCGAGGCGGCGGGGCACGAGCCCGTCGACTGCGGCCCGCACATCTACGACGCCCAGGACGACTACCCGCCCTTCTGCCTCCGCGCCGCCGAGCGGACCGCCGCGGACGAGGGCGCCCTCGGCATCGTGATCGGCGGCTCCGGCAACGGCGAGCAGATCGCCGCGAACAAGGTCGCGGGCGTACGGGCGGCCCTGGCGTGGAGCGAGGAGACGGCGGCGCTGGGCCGCCAGCACAACAACGCCAACGTGATCGCGGTGGGCGCGCGCATGCACACCCAGGACGAGGCGACGAAGTTCGTCGAGACCTTCCTGAGCACCCCGTTCTCCGGTGACGAGCGCCACATCCGCCGGATCGACATGCTCGCCGCCTACGAGACCACCGGTGACCTCCCGCCCATCCCCCCGCACCACCCGCAGCAGTAACGCCGCCGGGGCCCCCGGTGCACGGGCCTCGGGGGCGCCCTGCCCACGGCACGCACCGCCGAGGCGCCGCCAAGGCACCGACGGGGCGCGGAAGACGCGCCGGGGCGCCGGAGACGAGATCCCACCGGAGTCCGGGGCGGAGCCCCGGAACGAGCCGGGCCGTCCGGAGTGAACAGGGCCCCCGGCCGACCGGGTCGGCCGGGCGGTGGGCCCAAGCTTGGAAGGACATCCCCGTGCCGGAAGGCCACACCATCCACCGGCTGGCCGAGGACTACGCCGCCGCCTTCGCCGCCGGCGCCCCCCTCCGCGTCACCAGTCCCCAGGGCAAGTTCGCCGACGCCGCCGCCCTCCTCGACCGCACGCCGCTGCACACCACCGACGCCCACGGCAAGCACCTGTTCCTCGGCTTCGGCGACGCCGAGCCCGCCGAGTGGGTCCACATCCACCTCGGCCTCTTCGGGAAGGTCACCTTCGGCCCGGCCCCGGCGCCGCCGCCCACGGACACCGTCCGGCTCCGCCTCGCCGACGCCACGTCCTACGTCGACCTGCGCGGCCCCACCACCTGCGCCCTGATCACGGACCCCGAGAAGCAGGCGGTCCACGACCGGCTCGGCCCCGACCCGCTGCGCCCGGACGCCGACCCGGCCCTCGCGTACCGCAGGATCGGCCGCAGCCGTACGACGATCGCCGCCCTCCTCATGGACCAGAAGGTCATCGCGGGTGTGGGCAACGTCTACCGCGCCGAGGTCCTCTTCCGGCACCGGATCGACCCGTACCGCGCGGGCCGGGACATCACCGCGGCCGAGTGGGACGCGATCTGGGCCGACCTGGTCGCGCTGATGCGCGAGGGCGTCCGCCTCAACCGCATCGACACCGTCCGCCCCGAACACACCCCGGAGGCGATGGGACGCCCGCCGCGCGTCGACGACCACGGCGGCGAGGTGTACGTCTACCGCAGGGCCCACCTGCCCTGCCACATCTGTGGCGGCGAGATCCGCACCGCCGACCTCGCCGCCCGCAATCTGTTCTGGTGCCCGGACTGCCAGCGCCGCTGAGCCGTCAGAACCCGTGCGGCAGCCACGGCGCCGGGTCGCTCCCGAACGCCAGGGACGCCTCCGCCAGCGCGCCCCGCCGCGGCTCCGTCACCCGGCCGGCCGCCGCGAGCGCCGCGAGGCTCACCCCGCCCAGATACGCCGCGCCCAACTCCCGTACCGACAGGACGAGATCGGCCGGCTCGTCCGTACGCTCACAGGACGCGCCCTTGGTGTTCCCGCTCAGTCGCCAGCGCCCCGCGTTCCAGGGACAGAAGGCGTCCTCCACCTCGAACACGACGTCCACCGGCGCCCGGTACGTCCGAGCCCGCAGGGCCGCGCCGACGTCGACCAGCCGTACGTGGAGCGAGTCCCGGATCTCCGGCCGGCACCGGCGGATGTCGGACACCATGTACTGCCACGCCTCGTCCACCGGCCGGCCGCGTGCCACCAGCGTCGACGTCAGGTCGATGCCGAACAGGAACCGCCACAGCGCCGCGTCCGCCGCCGGGTCCAGCGCGGCCAGGGCGCTCAGGACCACCGAGCCCTCGTGCCCCGCCGGGCCGTACTCCCCCTTCACCCGGAACCGCGCGTACCCGA
>NZ_NCTE01000489.1 GCF_002114215.1 Streptomyces sp. 13-12-16
CGTCGACGTAGCCGCGCTCGGCCGCGACGTAGGGGTTGAGGAGGGCGTCCTCGTACTCCCGCATCAGCCGGGCGCGGGTCTCCTCCGCGTCCTCCGACTCGGCGATGGTGCGGCGGTGCAGGATGTTGACGGCGCCCTGTGCGCCCATCACGGCGATCTGGGCGGTGGGCCAGGCGAGGTTGAGGTCGGCGCCCAGGTGCTTGGAGCCCATGACGTCGTACGCGCCGCCGAACGCCTTGCGGGTGATGACCGTGATCAGGGGGACGGTGGCCTCGGCGTAGGCGAAGATCAGCTTGGCGCCGCGGCGGATGATGCCGTCGTGCTCCTGGTCGACGCCGGGCAGGAAGCCGGGGACGTCGACGAAGGTGAGCACCGGGATGTTGAAGGCGTCGCAGGTGCGCACGAAGCGGGCCGCCTTCTCGGAGGCGGTGATGTCCAGGCAGCCGGCGAACTGCATCGGCTGGTTGGCGACGATGCCGACGGGGCGGCCCTCGACGCGGCCGTAGCCGGTGAGGATGTTCGGCGCGAACAGCGGCTGGGTCTCGAAGAACTCGGCGTCGTCGAGGACGTGCTCGATGACGGTGTGCATGTCGTAGGGCTGGTTGGCCGAGTCCGGGACGAGCGTGTCGAGCTCGCGGTCCTCGTCCGTGACCTCCAGGTCCGCCTCCTCCGGGAAGGCCGGGGGGTCGGAGAGGTTGTTGGAGGGGAGGTAGGACAGGAGCTGCTTGACGTACTCGATCGCGTCCTTCTCGTCGCCGGCCATGTGGTGGGCCACGCCGGACGCGGTGTTGTGGGTGCGGGCGCCGCCGAGCTCCTCGAAGCCGACGTCCTCGCCGGTGACCGTCTTGATGACGTCGGGCCCGGTGATGAACATGTGGGACGTCTGGTCGACCATGACCGTGAAGTCGGTGATCGCGGGGGAGTAGACCGCGCCGCCCGCGCACGGGCCGACGACCAGACTGATCTGCGGGATCACGCCGGAGGCGTGGGTGTTGCGGCGGAAGATCTCGCCGTACGCGCCCAGCGAGGCCACGCCCTCCTGGATGCGGGCACCGCCGGAGTCGTTGATGCCGACGACCGGGCAGCCGGTCTTCAGCGCGAAGTCCATCACCTTGACGATCTTCTGGCCGTAGACCTCGCCCAGTGCGCCGCCGAAGACGGTGAAGTCCTGGGAGAAGACGGCGACCGGGCGGCCGTCGACGGTGCCGTAGCCGGTGACGACGCCGTCGCCGTAGGGGCGGTTGGCGTCGAGGCCGAAGTTGGTGGAGCGGTGCCGCGCGAACTCGTCGAGTTCGACGAAGGACCCCTCGTCGAGCAGGAGGTCGATCCGCTCACGGGCCGTCAGCTTGCCCTTGGCGTGCTGCTTTTCCACGGCGCGTGCGGAGCCGGCGTGCGTCGCCTCCTCGATGCGACGCCTCAGATCCGCGAGCTTGCCCGCGGTCGTGTGAATGTCAGGCTGCTGCTCTTCCGGCTCGGACATCGGGATGCGGCTCCCTGCCTGCTCAAAAGGGGGGACGGTTACTCATCCGTAGCGTAGTAGGGGGGCTTCCGATCGGCAGTGCGGTGTTTCCCACACCGCTGCCCCCTTCACAGACACGGGAAGGAGATCCTCGGAGAGCCGGCTGCGAGCCTCGGCTTCCGGGCCGGGATCCGTCCCCTGTGCGGGGCGGAGGGTGCCAAACCTAGTGTGGGTCGCATGACACCCCATGCTGAAGGTACGCCCGAAGGGCACAGTGAGCCGGGTTCGGGACGTTGGTCCGACCTCGGCCGCCCGCCGTTGAACGCCGTCGGTCTGCGCCGGGGGCTGGTGCGCGCGGGCGGATTGTGGACGCAGGTGGACGTGGTGCAGCGCACCGGTTCCACCAACTCCGACCTCGTGGCGCGGGCCGCCGAGGGGGCGCTGGGCGAGGGAGCCGTCCTCGTCGCGGAGGAGCAGACCGCCGCGCGCGGGCGTCTCGACCGGCGGTGGACGGCACCGGCCCGGTCGGGACTGTTCTTCTCCGTGCTGTTGCGGCCCGTCGAGGTGCCGGTGGCTCGGTGGGGGTGGCTGCCGCTGCTCACGGGTGTGGCGGTGGCGACCGGGCTGTCGCGGGCCGCGGGCGTCGATACGGCGTTGAAGTGGCCCAACGATCTGCTGGTCACGGTGGGTGGGGAGGAGCGCAAGGCCGGGGGGATCCTGGCGGAGCGGGCCGGTGACGACGGGGTGGTGATCGGCGTCGGGATCAATGTGAGCCTCCGGGACGACGAGCTGCCGGTGCCCACCGCGGGGTCGCTGGCGCTGGCGGGGGCGGTGAGCACGGACCGGGATCCGTTGCTGCGGGGGGTGCTGCGGTCGCTGGAGGACTGGTACGGGCGGTGGCGCGCGGTGGGGGGTGACCCGGGGGAGAGCGGCCTGCAGGAGACGTATGCGGCGGGGTGCGCGACGCTGGGGCGGGTGGTGCGGGCGGAGCTGCCGGGGGACCGGGAACTGGTCGGGGAGGCGGTCGCGGTGGACGGCGACGGGCGGCTGGTGCTGGCCACGGGGGAGGGCGTGCAGGAACCGGTGGGTGCCGGCGACATCGTGCACTTGCGCGCGCGCTGAGGCCCGCGGCTCCGGTCCGACGGGGGCGGGGTCGCGGCCCGGCACGGTACGGGATGCCCCGTGCCGGGAGCCGCGACCCCACCCCCGGCCCGCACCGACACCGGTCACCATGGGAACGCCGATCACCGCAACCCCCGGCTCAACCTGACGGAGTGAGCTGGCGCACACCTGCCGTAGAGTTGAGCCCGGTCGATACCTGGCCATGTCAGATCGGAAGGGCACGCGTGACCGTCGACGACTCGGGTTCCACGGACGGGCAGGGCGCCGGCGAGGATCCGCTTGCCCTGCGCCTCGAACAGCTCATCCTGGGCGCCGAGCGCCGTTACACACCGTTCCAGGCGGCCCGCAGCGCCGGCGTCACCATGGAGCTGGCCACCCGCTTCTGGCGGGCGATGGGTTTCGCCGACGTGGGCCAGGCCAAGGCCCTCACCGAGGCGGACGTACTCGCCCTGCGCCGGCTCGCCGGTCTGGTGGAGGCGGGCCTGCTGAGCGAGGCCATGGCGGTACAGGTGGCGCGGTCCACCGGACAGACCACCGCCCGGCTGGCCGAGTGGCAGATCGACTCCTTCCTGGAGGGGCTGACCGAGCCGCCCGAGCCGGGCATGACCCGTACCGAGGTGACGTATCCGATCGTCGAGCTGCTCCTGCCCGAGCTGGAGGAGTTCCTCGTCTACGTCTGGCGGCGGCAGCTCGCCGCATCGGCCGGGCGGGTCGTGCAGGGCGCCGACGACGAGGAGATGGTCGACCGGCGGCTCGCCGTCGCCTTCGCGGACCTCGTGGGGTTCACGCGGCTGACCCGGCGGATGGAGGAGGAGGAGCTCGGCGAGCTCGTCGAGGCCTTCGAGACCACCGCCGCCGATCTGGTCGCCGCGCGTGGCGGGCGGCTCATCAAGACGCTGGGCGACGAGGTGCTCTACGCCGCCGACGACGCCGGTACCGCCGCGGACATCGCGATGCGGCTGATCGAGACCATGGCGAACGACGAGACCATGCCGGAGCTGCGGGTCGGCATGGCGTTCGGCACGGTGACCACCCGGATGGGCGATGTGTTCGGTACGACCGTGAACCTGGCCTCCCGGCTCACGTCCATAGCCCCGCGCGATGCCGTGCTCGTCGACAGCGCCTTCGCCGAGGAGCTGATCCGTACCGGTGACGCGCCCGCCTCCGAGGCGGCGGCGGCCGAGGCGGTGGCCGCGGCGGAGAAGGAGGGCGAGGAGCCGCCGGGCTACCGGTTCGCGCTCCAGCCGATGTGGCAGCGGCCCGTGCGTGGTCTGGGTGTGGTGGAGCCTTGGCTGCTCACGCGCCGGAACGGGGACTCCGTCTCGTCCTAGGCATCTTTACGTGCCGCTCCTGCCGTCGTACGCCCGCCGGCGGTTCCGGAGGGCTCCGCCGGCCGACCGGCTCGACAGACACGTCGACCGTGTCGTCCGCGATACCGCCGCCCCGCCTGACGGTGTCACCGAAGCGGCCGAGCGCGCGTCGCCCGCCGAACGCGTCACGGGCGGACTTCTCCGCGAGAACGAGGCGTGGGCCTCTCGGATCACTCTGCCCGCTGTGCGGCAAGTGAGGGGCCGAGGGCCGTCCGCGGTTCGTCTAACCCGGGCCACCGCCCACGCAGAGGCCGATGATCGGTACGCACAGGCCGGGACGAGGGCTCGGGGCGGGGGCGTCCGGCTGTGGTGGCGTCGGGTCGCGGGGGGCCGGAGGGGGCGGCTCCGGAGTGTTGTGCGGGGACCGCTGGGGTGTGGGCGGGTGCGGTGGCCGGCGGGTTGCCGGGGGTGCGGTGCCGGTGGGTGTGGTGGGGGTGGTCGTTGTGTCCGGGGTGGGCGCCCGGGGCGGGGTCGATCGCTCGGGCGCTGTGAGCGGGGCCGGGTTCTTGCCGCCCAGGGCCGTGGGGGAGGACGGGCTCGCCTCGGGGACGGGCCCGGTGGCCTCGCTCGCCGCGGGGGAGCCGGTGGGTGTGCCGGTGGCCGTGTGAGGGGCGGGGCGCGG
>NZ_NCTE01000048.1 GCF_002114215.1 Streptomyces sp. 13-12-16
ATCGGCTCGGCGACCGGCGGTTCGGCACACGGCCGCTCGGGTACCCGGACGCCCACCGCACGAGCGACACACCGGCCACCACGGAGGGAGCGGGCGGAGATGAGGGCACTGACCTGGCAGGGAAAGCGGGACGTGAGGGTGGAGAACGTACCCGATCCCAGGATCGAGGAGCCGACGGACGCGATCATCCGCATCACCTCCACCGGACTGTGCGGATCCGATCTGCACCTGTACGAAGTCCTCACCCCGTTCATGACCCCGGGCGACATCCTCGGCCACGAGCCGATGGGCATCGTCGAGGAGGTCGGCGCGGCGGTGCCCGACCTCCAGGCCGGCGACCGGGTCGTGGTGCCGTTCCAGATCGCCTGCGGCAACTGCTGGATGTGCCTCACCGGACTGCCCACCCAGTGCGAGACCACCCAGGTCGATGCCGAGGGCATGGGCGCGGCCCTCTTCGGCTACACCCGGCTGTACGGCGCGGTACCGGGCGCCCAGGCCGAGTACCTGCGGGTCCCGCAGGCCCAGTACGGCCCGATCAAGGTCCCCGAGGGGCCGTCCGACGACCGGTTCGTCTACCTCTCCGACGTCCTGCCCACCGCCTGGCAGGCGGTCGAGTACGCCGGTGTCCCGAAGGGCGGCAGCGTCGCCGTGCTCGGACTCGGCCCCATCGGCGACATGGCCTGCCGGATCGCCCAGCTCAAGGGCGCCGGGCGGGTGTTCGGCGTGGACCTGGTCCCCGAGCGGCTCCAGCGGGCGCGCGAACGGGGCGTGGAGACCTTCGACCTGCGCTCCTTCGACGACGAGAAGGAACTCGTCACCGCGATCCGCGACCGGACCGACGGCCGCGGGCCCGACGCAGTGATCGACGCCGTCGGCACCGAGGCGCACGGCAGCGCGGCGGCCCGCATGGTGCAGAACGCCTCGGCGCTGCTGCCCCGCAAACTCAGCGGCCCGATGGCGGAACGCTTCAGCGTCGACCGGCTCGCCGCCCTGCACACCGCGATCGAACTGGTGCGGCGCGGCGGCACCATCTCGATCAGCGGCGTCTACGGCGGCATGGCCGACCCGATGCCCATGCTCACCCTGTTCGACAAGCAGATCCAGATGCGCATGGGCCAGGCGAACGTACGCCACTGGAGCGACGAGATCATCCCCTACCTCACCGACGAGGACCCGCTGGGCGTCGACGACTTCGCCACCCACCGCGTGCCGCTCGCCGAGGGCCCGGACGCCTACGCGATGTTCCAGGAAAAGCGCGACGGCGCGGTCAAGGTGCTGATGCAGCCCTGACCCACGCCCCGCCGCGACGGGCCGGGAAGCCGAGACCCTCGGCTTCCCGGCCCGTACCGGTCCGCGGGGACTACAGCTCCTTGATCCGGACGTCCCGGTAGGAGACGACGTCCGTCGTGCCGTGCACCTGCAGCCCGATGTAACCGGAGGCGAACCGCCGCCCGTCCGTGCCCGGGTCGTCCGAGCGCGGCGGGGTGAAGTCCTGGCCGCCGGCGTTGTCGAACTCGTTGATCAGCACACCGTTGCGGTAGACCGAGTAGTGCTGGTCCACCACCCGGATCTCGTAGTCGTTCCAGGTGCCCTTCTGCGTCACGCCCGCGCCGGCCAGGCCGACCCGGTCGAAGCCGTAGACCGAGCCCGTCTTGTACATGTCGCCGGTGGGTGAGTCGAACACCTGGATCTCGTGCCCGAACTTGATGGCGGCCCACTCCGGCCGGGGCTCCTCCGGGTGGTCGTGGATCTGCGGGAACCGGACGAACACACCGGAGTTGGCGTTGCCGGTGCCCGGGGCGTCGTCACGCCACTGGAGCTTCAGCGAGAAGTCGCCGTACTTGCGCTCGGGGAACCACAGCATGCCGAGCCCGCCCCGGGTGGTGCCGGAGGTGATCGACCCGTCCGGGTTCAGCCCGAACGAACCACCGCCCACCTGCTCCCACTTGGCGAACGACTCCGCGCTGCCGTCCAGGATCTTGCGGTAGCCCTCGGTCTGGCCGGGCCTGCCGATGCCGGACTGCCGGGCGGCCTTGTCGATCGCCCGGTACTCCCGCTGGTCGATGACCCCTTCCTTCTTGAGCCCGTCCAGCACGCTCTTCACGTGCTTGAGGAACAGCGCCTGCGAGGTCCACTCCTTCTCGTCCTCGATCAGTTCGCCGATCCGGCACCGGTTGTTGGTGACCCGGTTCGGCACGCCCGAGTCGACCGTGCCGACGATCACCGTCGACCGCTCGTCGTACTCGGGACAGTTGGGCGCGGGCACCCCGCCGTCCGCCACGACCGTGAAGCTCACCGTGAGCGGCTCGGAGGTGTTGCCGGCGTTGTCGCTCGCCCGGTACGCCACCGTGTGCCGGCCCGCCCGGTCGACGACCACGGGCTCGGTGTACGCCAGGTAGGGCCCGCCGTCGAGCGAGTACTCGATGCCGGCCACGCCGGAACCCCCGTGCCCGTCGTCGGCGCTGACGGTCACGGTGGCGTCACCGACGTAGGCGCCGTCGGAGTTCCTGGTGCCCGCCACGGTCACACCGGTCGCCGGCGGGGTGGTGTCCTGCGGGGGAGCGGCGACGACCGTGAACTCCACGCTCTTGGCCGCCGCCGTGTTGCCCGCCCGGTCGGTGGCGCGGTAGCGCACGGTGTGCGTGCCCGCCTCGTGCACCATCACCGGACCGGTGTACGCCTGCCAGGCACCGCCGGCGCCGATCGCGTACTCGATGGTGTTGACGCCGGTGCCGGTGTCCGACGCGGTGACGGTGACCGTCGCCATGTCGACGTAGTCGCCGTCGTCGTTCTTCTCACCGGCCACCGTCGCCGAGGTCTCCGGCGGGGTGGTGTCGTCCGACTGCGGGGCGACGACGGTGAACCCGACGCTCTGCTCCGCCGACACGTTGCCCGCCCGGTCCAGGGCGCGGTAGCGCACGGTGTGCGTACCGATCCGGTCGACCACGACCGGGGCGGTGTACGGCTGCCAGGCGCCGTCGGCCCCGACCGCGTACTCGATCCGGTCCACGCCGGAGTCCGCGTCGGTGGCCTCGACGGTCACGCTCGCCGAACCGACGTACTCGCCGTCGGCGTTCTGCGAGCCGGTCACCTTCGCCGTGGCCTCGGGCGCCGTGGTGTCCTCGCCACCGCCCTCGGTCACCGTCAGGATGCCCTGCATCTCGCCGTGGCCGGGGATGGTGCAGTGGTAGAAGTAGCGGCCCGGGGTGAGCGTGACCTCGGCGCTGTACCTGCCGCCCTGCGCGTCGTTCGGATTGGCCATGATGTTCAGCTGGACGTCGTCGTTGAACTCCGGGTCGGAGGTCACGAACGTCAGCGTGTGCGGCATCCCGGTGGTGTTGCCGGTCGCCGCGCTGTTCTCGAACACGATGGTCGCCGGACCGGCCACCGCGGTCGTCGGCGCGGACGTGTACTCGGTGATGCTGTCACCGGCGGTCCAGGTGAGCACCTGTTCCGCCGCGCGGGCCCCGGTGGACCCGGCCCCGTCGGCCGCGGACGTCGTCTGCAGGCCGAGCACCATGAGCAGGGCGGCCAGCAGGCCGGCCCACATTCTTCGTTGTCGTATCACTGGTCTCACTCGGCCTTCCTCGCCAGCTGACCGGCGGCCGGGGTCGGCCCGCCGCCCGTGTAGGTGACCCGCCACAGCGCGGACTTGGAGTCGGAGGTGAAGAAGCCGCGCCCGTAGTCGAGGACGTACAGCGAGCCGTCCGGGCCGAACTTCCAGCCCATCAGGTTCTTGATGCCGTCGTTGCCGACCGGCACGATCTTCTTCAGGGACTCCGAGTGCACCGGAAGACCGCCGTCTCCCTGCGTCTTCGGGTCCATCAGCACCGCGTTGCGCGGCTGGTCGGCGTCGTAGAAGTCACCGACGAACCACTTGCCGTCCCAGTACTCCGGCCACTTGACCTCGCTGGCGCTGTCGGCGTCGTAGCGGTAGACCGGGCCGTTCATCGCGGCCTGCCCGCCGCCCTTGAGCCAGGGCAGCGTGTACGTGGCCTCGTCCTGCTCGTACGACGGGACGCCGTTCTCGTCGCGGGGGTAGTCCGGGCCGCCGCCCTGCGGCGAGTACCAGATGTTGTTGCCGGTCACCGGCGGCAGGTTGACCAGGCCGTCGTTGTTCGGCGACTCGTTCTTCGGGGCGTCGCAGTCGTACCAGCCCAGCGGCTTCGACGGATCGGGCAGGTTGCGGTCCCGGTAGGGCTGCTTGTTGCCCATGCAGTACGGCCAGCCCCGGTTGGACGCCTCGGTGATCACGGCGAACGTGTCGTACTTCGCCGGACCCCAGGTCGGCGACGGGGAGCCGGCGTCCGGGCCGACCCAGCCCGCGTAGAGGACGTCGGTCTCCTTGTCGACGGAGATGCGCGCCGGGTTGCGCACACCCATCACGTAGATCTCGCCGCGCGTCTTGCCGCCGCCCTCGGCGGTCTCCTTCCCGGTGAACAGGTTGCCCTCGGGCAGCGTGTACGTGCCGTCCGGCTCCGGGTGGATGCGCAGGATCTTGCCGTTGAGGTTGTTGGTGTTGCCGGCGGTGCGGCGCGCGTCGGCGAAGGACACGCCCTTGAAGTTGGGCTCCGGGTTGTTGCCCGAGTAACCACCGCTGAAGCCGCTGGAGTTGTTGTCACCGGTGGCGATGTACAGGTTGCCCTTGGAGTCCCAGGCCATCCCGCCGCCCGCGTGGCAGCAACTGTGGATCTGCACCGGCCACTTCAGCAGCACCTTCTCACTGGCCAGGTCCAGTTTGCCGGTGGCCCGGTCGAAGGTGAAGCGGGAGACCCGCCGTTCGGCCATGTGCGTGTCGCGGTTGATCTCCGAGTGGGGCGTGTAGTGCAGGTAGACCCACCCGTTCTGCTGGAACTGCGGGTCCAGCTCGATGCCGAGCAGGCCCTCCTCGACCTTCCGCAGCTCGTCGCCGCCGCCCTTGTTGCCGAAGACGGTGAGCGTCCCCGCGAGGGTGACCTTCCTGGTCTCCGGGTCGTAGACGTGGATCTCGCCCTTGCCCTTGCCGATGTCGGGGTCGTTCCAGTCGGTGACGACGGGCTGGGAGGAGTCGGCACCTCCGCGCCCGATGTAGAAGACGCGGCCGTCGGGGGCGGTGACCAGGCCGTGCGGCTCACCGATCTGGTCGTTTCGGCCCGGCTGGTTGGGCTGGGTCAGCCGCTCCGCCTTGTAGTTGCCGGTGATCGTCGCCTTGCAGTCGGCCTGGACGAGACGGGTGGTCCACAGCAGGGCGCCGCGCAGGTGGTCACGGAAGTCGGTCTCGTCGTACGACGACACCGTGCCGCCCATGCCGGTGTAGAAGGACCGGCCGCCGTCGTAGTCACGGCACCAACTGACCGGGTGATCCCAGCCGTTGGCGCTCGCGCCGGGCGCGTACGTCGACTCGCGCACCCTGGCGACCGTGTGCACGTCACCGGACGGGTTCTCCACCCAGTTCAGCCACTTGTCGGGCCGCTTCCACTGCACCGGCAGGCTCCTGGTCGCCGGATGCGCCCGGTCGCCGACCTCGACGGTCGCCCGCTGCACCTTGTCGGGGCTGGAGGCGGCCGGGCGGGCGCCGATCAGACCGGTGAACCAGTCCGAGTACGGCTCCGCGCGGGCCGCGTCGTGCAGGCCGACGAAACCGCCGCCGGCCTCCATGTACGCCTCCAGGCCCGCCTCCTGGTCCGGGTCGAGGACGTCCCCGCCGCCGGTCAGGAACACGACGGTGTTGAACCGGCCCAGCTTCTTGGCGTCGGTGAAGACCGAGGCGTCGTCGGTGGCGGTGACCTTGAACCGCTGGTCCGCCGGGCCGGACAGCCCGATCCTCTCGATCGCCGCGATCCCGGCGTTCACGAGCGGCGACTCGTCACCGGCGGCCGCGGAACCGTGGAACAGCAGCACGCGTACGTTCGCGCCGCCCGGGGGCGACTTGATGGACATCGTTGTCAGGGACGGATCCGGGGCCGGGCGCGCGCTGGCGGCGGGACCCGACAGCAGTCCGGCGGCGACGACCCCGGCGGTCACGGTGGCCGCCCAGATCCGTCGTCTCGTTCTCGTCCTTCGTGTGCTCGTGGCGCCTGACGTGCTCAACCCTCTTAAGCGCATGGGTTCTTGATGCGATGTGGACCGCACGTGGCCACCCACCCCTCCTCGGTCGCAGCAACAGCGTCAAGGAAGCTAGACCTCTTTGTGCCAGACGCCAATACCTATCGCAGAGATGAAACGAACTTTGTCCTGAGTGTGGATAAACGCTGGGGTGGCCGCTACGGTTTCACAGGTTCATGACAGCCACGTGGGGAGTTCGGCATGGACAGACGCGGTTTCAACCGACGGGTACTGCTGGGCGGCGCCGCCGTCGCGACATCGTTGTCCGTCGCGCCCGAGGCCGTGGGCGCGGCCACACCGGCGAAGACCGCGCCCGCCGGGGGCGAGGTGCGGCGCGTCAAGCTGTACGCCGAGCGGCTGGACGGCGGACAGATGGGCTACGGCTTCGAGAAGGGCAAGGCGTCCATCCCCGGCCCGCTGATCGAGCTCAACGAGGGCGACACGCTGCACGTCGAGTTCGAGAACACCATGGACGTGCCCGTGAGCCTGCACGTCCACGGCCTGGACTACGAGATCTCCAGCGACGGCACCAAGCAGAACAAGAGCGACGTCGAACCCGGCGGCACCCGCACCTACACCTGGCGCACCCACAAGCCCGGCCGGCGCTCGGACGGCACCTGGCGGGCGGGCAGCGCGGGGTACTGGCACTACCACGACCACGTCGTCGGCACCGTGCACGGCACCGGCGGCATCCGCAACGGGCTGTACGGGCCGGTGATCGTGCGCCGCAAGGGCGACGTCCTGCCCGACGCGACCCACACCATCGTCTTCAACGACATGTCGATCAACAACAAGCCGGCCCACACCGGCCCGAACTTCGAGGCCACGGTGGGCGATCGCGTCGAGATCGTCATGATCACGCACGGTGAGTACTACCACACCTTCCACATGCACGGTCACCGCTGGGCCGACAACCGCACCGGCATGCTCACCGGCCCCGACGACCCGAGCCAGGTCATCGACAACAAGATCTGCGGTCCGGCCGACTCCTTCGGTTTCCAGATCATCGCGGGGGAGGGCGTCGGAGCGGGCGCCTGGATGTACCACTGCCACGTCCAGAGCCACTCCGACATGGGCATGGTCGGCCTGTTCCTGGTGAAGAAGCCGGACGGCACCATCCCGGGGTACGACCCGGACGCGCACGAGCACGTCCACGGGTCCGCCGCCGAGGAGGAGCCGACACACGAGCACTGACGGCGCCGGACGTGATCCGAGAGCGCTCTCGCCCGGGGCCGGGCCGGGGCTATCCTTTCCCGCAGCCGCAGGTGAGGAGCCCCGAAGTGACCGACACAGCGCCACGCCCCACGCTGGAGGCCGTGGCCGCGCGGGCCGGTGTCTCCCGGGCCACGGTCTCCCGTGTGGTCAACGGCTCCCACGGGGTGCGGGAGCGCCTGGCCGAACGGGTGAGGCGGGCGGTGGAGGAACTCGGGTACGTGCCGAACCAGGCCGCCCGCAGCCTGGTGACGAAGCGGCACGACGCCGTCGCCGTCATCGTGGCCGAACCGGAGACCCGGGTCTTCGCAGACCCCTTCTTCGCCCGGCAGCTGCGCGGCATCAGCAAGGAGCTGACGGCCCACGACAACCAGCTCGTCCTGCTGCTCACCGAGGACCGCGACGACCACGTCCGCGTCGGCCGCTACGTGGCCGGCGGCCATGTGGACGGAGCCCTGGTGTTCTCCCTCCATATCGACGACCCGCTGCCCGAACTGATCCGGCAGGCCGGCCTGCCGACCGTGTACGGCGGCCGGCCCGACTTCGGCGGCGGCCGGAGCGACGTCGTCTACGTCGACAGCGACAACCGGGGCGGCGCCCGCGACGCCGTACGGCACCTGCTCGGCCTCGGCCGCGGCCGTATCGCCCACATCACCGGTGCCCTGGACCAGACCGCGGCGGTGGACCGGCTCGACGGCTTCCGGGACGTCATGGCCGACGCCGATCCCCGGCTGGTCGTGGAGGGCGACTTCACCCCCGCGAGCGGCGAGCGGGCGATGCGGGAGCTCCTCGACCGCTGCCCGGGTCTGGACGCCGTGTTCGCCGGCAACGACCTCATGGCGGCGGGCGCCCTGCGCGTGCTGCGCGAGCACGGGCGGCGGGTGCCGGACGACGTGGCGGTCGTCGGCTTCGACGACATGCTGCCGATCGCCGAACAGACCGAACCCCCGCTCACCACGGTCCGCCAGGACATAGAGGGGATGGGCCGCCTGATGGCCCGCCTCCTCCTGCACGACCTCAACGGCACCGGCACGCCGTCGGAGGCCGCGGGTGCCGGCTCCGACGGCCTGATCCTCCCGACGACGTTGGTCCGACGCGCGTCCGCGTGACCCGCCGCGGGTCGTGCGGGCCCGACGTGACGCGCCCCCGCCGCCCCTTCCCTCCCCGCTCCCGGCTTCGCTCGAACGGAGGGGCCCCGTCGTCCCCGGGGGCTGTGCCCCCGGCCCCCCTTTCGGCCCTTCGGGCCTCGTCCTCGGACTCCTCCGGAGGGGGTACCTCCGGACGGGCCGAATTTTCAGCCCGTCCGGCAGGGATCAGCCCCTCCGGCGTCCGGGGAGCGGGGGGCCGGGGCCGGCGCCCCCGGTTCGGGACGGGAAGGGGCGGCGGGGCGAGCGGGGCCCACGGCCGTCCGGGTGCTCCGGCGGTGGTGGTGAGCGGGCGGTGGAAGACTCGCCGGAGCAGACGACGGGACCTCTCGGAGGAGGCACCATGCTCACCACCCGCTTCGTCGACGGCGCCCCGAACTGGATCGACGTCGGCACGCCCGACACCGAGGGAGCCGCGTCCTTCTACGGCGGCCTGTTCGGCTGGGAGTTCGCCCCGGCGGGCCCCGACACCGGGGCCGGCGGCCACGGCTTCTTCCGGCTGGCCGGCCGGATCGTCGCGGGCGGTGTGCGGACCGCACCGGAACAGGGCCCGCCCGCCTGGACCGTCTACTTCCAGAGCCCCGACGCGGACGCCACGGCGAAGACCGCCCGGCAGGCCCGGGGCAGCGTGCCCGTGCCGCCGACGGACGTGATGCGACAGGGCCGCACGGCGATCCTCGCCGATCAGTCAGGCGTCCCCTTCGGCATCCGGGAACCGGCGCAGCACAAGGGCATCGAGGCGGCCGGCGAGGCCGGCACCCTGTGCTGGGTCGAGCTGTACACCCCGGACATCGCCCGCGCCGCCGCGTTCTACCACTCCGTCCTCGGCTGGGAGACCTCTGCGGTGACCTTCCCCGACGGCGTCTACACCTCCGTCAACCCCGCCGGAACGGGCGAGGAGGGCATGTTCGGCGGACTGGTCCCGCCGGCCGAGGACCTCGCCGGGGCGGAGCCCGGCCCGCCCCACTGGCTGCCCTACTTCGGGGTGGGCGACACGGACGCCGTCGTCGCCAGGGCCGTCGAGCTGGGCGGCAGGGTACGGCTGCCCGCCACCTCCCTCGCCGGCGTCGGCCGGCTGGCCCGCCTGGAGGACCCGTACGGCGCACGGTTCGCCGTCATCGAGGGCGATCCGCGCGAGACCTGACACACCCGGCGCGCCGCCGTGCGCGCCGGGTGCCCCGGCGTCATCATCATGCGGTCACGGAAGACCCCTCGGCCCCTCCGTTGATCCCGCGTTGATCGAACGTTTTTCGCCGCACGGCACGCTTCCGGGCATGCACACCGAAACGATTTTGTCGCCCGACTTCACCTGGCAGGAGGAGGCGCTGTGCGCGCAGACCGGGGGAGACTTCTTCTTCCCCGAGCCGGGCAGCTCGGTCCGCGAGGCCAAGCGGATCTGCGGCCTCTGCCCGATCCGCGCGACGTGCCTCGAGTACGCCCTGGCCAACGACATGCGCTTCGGCGTCTGGGGAGGCATGTCCGAGAAGGAGCGCATGGAACTGCGCCGTACGGGCCGGTAGGCCCCCGCCCCCGCCGTCAGGCGCGTTCCGCGCGGGCCGCCATCCGGGCCTTGCGGGCCGCCAGCTTCTCGTCGAACTTCGACGCCTCCGCGTCCAGGCCGCCCATGAACAGGCCCAGTTCCTCCTGCGCCTTCAGGCCCTCGGGGCCCAGCCCGTCGATCTCCATGATCTTCAGGAAGCGCAGCACCGGCTGGAGCACGTCGTCGTGGTGGATGCGCAGGTTGTAGACCTCGCCGATCGCCATCTGCGCCGCGGCCCGCTCGAAGCCGGGGATGCCGTGGCCGGGCATCCGGAAGTCCACGACGACGTCGCGGACCGCCTGCATGGTCAGGTCGGGCGCGAGCTCGAACGCCGCCTTGAGCAGGTTGCGGTAGAAGACCATGTGCAGGTTCTCGTCGGTCGCGATGCGCGACAGCATGCGGTCGCAGACCGGGTCACCGGACTGGTGGCCGGTGTTGCGGTGCGAGATGCGGGTGGCCAGCTCCTGGAACGCGACGTAGGCGACCGAGTGGAGCATCGAGTGCCGGTTGTCCGACTCGAAGCCCTCGCTCATGTGCGCCATGCGGAACTGCTCCAGCTTGTCCGGGTCCACCGCCCGCGAGGCGAGCAGGTAGTCCCGCATCACGATGCCGTGCCGGCCCTCCTCGGCGGTCCAGCGGTGCACCCAGGTGCCCCAGGCGCCGTCCCGGCCGAACAGCGAGGCGATCTCGTGGTGGTAGCTGGGGAGGTTGTCCTCGGTCAGCAGGTTCACCACCAGCGCGATCCGGCCGACCTCGGTGACCTTCGACTGCTCCTTGTCCCAGGCCTCGCCGTCCTCGAAGAAGCCGGGGAAGTTACGGGCGTCGCTGAACGGCACGTACTCGTGCGGCATCCAGTCCTTGGCGACCTTCAAGTGCCGGTTGAGCTCCTTCTCGACCACTTCCTCCAGCGCGTACAACAGCCGGGCGTCGGTCCAGACCGAAGGGCTGCCCAGATGGGGAGAAGTGATCGACACAGGTGACTCCAGGGGACGGTGACATACGGTGGTGCCGGCGAGCGGTGCCGGGAACCTACGGAATCGTAGGCTACGAAGCCGTAGGTTACGTAGCCGTAGGTTAAGGGTGCCGTAAAGAGCCCTGATCAGCGGGGTTCCCATGGAGCGCCGCCCGGTGCGGAGCCGCAGGTCGCCGCGGTGCGCGGGTGACGGTGTCACCCGTCAGGCGTACAGCTCCCGCAGCCGCACCGAGAGGCAGGTCACACAGCCCTCGAGCTTCTCGAACTCGCCGATGTCCACCGGGACCGGCTCGTAGCCGAGGTCCGCGAACAGCTCCGCGGTCTTCGGCGCGCTCGACGCCATCAGCAGCCTGTCCCCGCCGAGCAGCACCACGTGCGCCCCGGCCGCCTCCGGCACCGGGAGGAAGCGCGGGAACAGCGACGGCGCGTCCATGTTCGGGACGTACCCGACGACCGTCCCGTCCGGCAGCGCCGTGACCGCCGACTTCAGGTGCAGCACCTTGGCGACCGGCACGGTGACCACCCGCGCCCCCAGCGGCTCGAACGCGGCCCGCACCTGCCGCACCCCGGCCGCGTTGGTCCGCCCGCCCCGCCCCACGTACACCGTGTCGCCGACCTTCAGCACATCGCCGCCGTCCAGGGTGCCCGGCTCCCAGACCCAGTTCACCGAGCAGCCGAGCGACGCCACGGCCTCCTCGACGCCGGGGGTCTCCGCGCGGCGGGACTCGGCACCGGAACGGGCGATCAGCGCCACGTTCCGGTACATCACCACCGTGTCCTCCACGAACACGGAGTCCGGGCAGTCGTCGGCCGGGTCCACCTCGATCGTCTCCCAGCCGTGGGCGCGCAACGCCTCCGTGTACGCCTCCCACTGCTCCACCGCGCGGCCGGCGTCGACGCCTTCCCGCTCGACGTGCGTCACCAGCCCCCCGGCCGGACGGGGAGCGGGACGGCGGACGAGGGCCTTCTTGCTGGGCACGAGGAGGACTCCGAATCGGACGGGGCAGGGCTCGGCCGTACCGGGGGAGTCCGTGGAGCGGCCGGTTCCCCGGGCGTCGGCCCAGCCATCATGCAGGGCCGGTCCGGCCCGGGCCACCCCCCGGCGGCGATGAGGTGAACCGCCGGTAACCGGCCGCGGGCCCGGACCGCAGCGGACCGCTACGCGGAACGCTCGACGGTTTCCGGCGCCACCTCCTTCAGCTCCCCCTCCTCCATCAGCAGCCACCGGGTGATGCCGATCGACTCCAGGAACGGCAGATCGTGACTGGCCACGATCAGGGCTCCCTCGTACGACTCCAGTGCCGTGGTGAGCTGCCGGACGCTCGCCATGTCGAGGTTGTTGGTCGGCTCGTCCAGCATCAGCAGTTGCGGCGCGGGCTCCGCCAGCATCAGCGCCGCCAGCGCCGCCCGGAAGCGCTCGCCGCCGGAGAGCGTCGCCGCCCTCTGGTCGGCGCGGGCGCCCCGGAACAGGAAGCGGGCGAGCCGGGCCCGGACCCGGTTGTTGGTGGCGCCCGGCGCGAACCGGGCCACGTTCTCGGCGACGGTCAGCTCCGGGTCGAGGACGTCGAGCCGCTGCGGCAGGAACCGCAGGGGCACATGGACCCTCGCCTCCCCGGAGACCGGCTCCAGCTCCCCGGCGACCGTGCGCAGCAGCGTCGTCTTGCCCGCGCCGTTGCGCCCGATCAGCGCCACCCGCTCCGGGCCGCGCAGATCGAAGCCGCCGCCCACCCGGGCGCCGTACGCCAGTTCCAGGTCCATGAGGGTGAGGACGCCACGGCCCGGCGGTACGGCCGTGTACGGCAGGTCGACGCGGATCTCGTCGTCGTCCCGCACGGCGTCCGCCGCGTCGTCGAGGCGTTCCCTGGCCTCGGCGAGCTTCTCCTCGTGCATGATGCGGTGCTTGCCCGCGGACTCCTGCGCCGCGCGCTTGCGCGCCCCCATGACGATCTTCGGCTCGCGCTTCTGCTCGAACATCTTCTGCCCGTACCGCTTGCGGCGGGCCAGTTTCACCTGGGCGTCCGCCAGTTCGCGCTTCTGCTTGCGGAAGTCCGCCTCGGCGACGCGCACCATCCGCTCGGCGGCCTCCTGTTCGACGGCCAGGGCCTCCTCGTACGCCGAGAAGTTGCCGCCGTACCAGGTGACCTCCCCGGAGCGCAGGTCCGCGATCTGGTCGACCAGTTCCAGCAGTTCACGGTCGTGGCTGACCACGACCATGACGCCCGGCCAGTTCGCGACGGCCGCGTACAGCCGCCTGCGGGCGTACAGGTCGAGGTTGTTGGTGGGCTCGTCGAGCAGCAGCACGTCCGGGCGGTCCAGCAGCAGCGCGGCCAGCCGCAGCAGCACCGACTCGCCGCCCGACACCTCGCCGACGGTGCGGTCGAGACCGATGTGCCCGAGGCCGAGTTCGCCGAGCGTGGCCAGGGCGCGCTCCTCGACGTCCCAGTCGTCGCCGACGGTCTCGAAGTGCTCCTCGGCCACGTCGCCCGCCTCGATGGCGTGCAGCGCGGCCCGCAGCTCGGCGACGCCGAGGACCTCGTCGACCCGCAGCGTGGTGTCGAGCGTCACGTTCTGCGGCAGGTACCCCACCTCGCCGGCGACCCGGACGGCGCCGTCGGCCGGTGCGAGCTCACCGGCGATCAGCTTCAACAGGGTCGACTTCCCCGACCCGTTGACGCCGACGAGGCCGGTGCGGCCGGGGCCGAAGGCGACGTCGAGGCCCTCGAAGACGGTGGTGCCGTCGGGCCAGGTGAAGGCGAGGGACGTACAGGTGATGGATGGTGTCATGCGGGCCTCCGCGGTTGCTCGGGGCGATCAGGGGCAAACGCGTATCGAGACACCGCGGGACGAGGACCGGCAGCCGGGAGGGAAGGACTGGGCATGAGGAAAGCCCTGTTCCGCAAGGACCGCAAGGACGGCTCGAACGCCGAGGTCGCACGCGACGTACACACACGTGTGGTGTGACGCGGTGTCTCAGAACCTCAGACGAGCAACGTCCTTCTCCAATCGACGGCAACAGAACCGCTGTAAACCGTAGGAGTGCCCGGAACGGCTGTCAACGGCTTTTCGGAGCACGACGTCACCGCCCCGGAGGAGCCCCCCGTGACCGACGGCCCGCTCTCACTGCCGGCCCGCCTCTGCCTGCTGGCCTGGGACACCGACCCGGCCCGGCTGCCCCCTCTGGTGCGGGCGGGTGCCCTCGCCGAGTTGGCCCGGCGCGGCCTGCTGGTCGACGACGACGGCATCGCCACACCGCTCGACCTGGACTCCCGGACCGGGGACGCGGTCCTCGACGGCCTGCTGGAGCTGGTCAGCGAGTCCTGCCCGCACCGCTGGCGCACCTGGGTGACGCTGCGCGCCCGGTACACCCTGGACGCGGTCCGGGAGCAACTGGTGGCCGAGGGGGTGCTGCGCGCCGAGAAGCACCGGGTCCTCGGGGTGTTCCCTTCGGTGGAGCACGTCCTGGCCGACGCGGGCCGGGTACGGGCCCTGCGGCGGCGGGCACGGCGGATCCTCGACGGACCGACACCGCCCGAGGACGTCCCCGAGCAGGACGCGACGGCCGTCGCCCTGGGGACGGCGGCGGGCCTGACCACCCTCCTCCCGGCCGACGGCCGCGCCGACCGGGAACACCGCGTCGAGCAGCTCTCCGCCCGCGCGGCGACCCCCGCGCAGGCCGTGATCATCCGGGAACTCCGGAACACCCTGACCGCCACCGCGAAGGCATCGCCCCTCCCCGCCCGCGGCTGAAGCCCCCCGCCGTACGTTCA
>NZ_NCTE01000004.1 GCF_002114215.1 Streptomyces sp. 13-12-16
ACCGGGCGCAGGCCGAGCGGCGCCTGGCCAACGAGGCGGAGGCCGGAGCGACGGCGGGCCGCCTGCGCGCGGCGCTCGGCGCCGACTTCGCGGGCGCCTGGGTGCACGGCGCCGAATCCGGCACCCTGACCGTGGCGACGACCGACACCCGCGACATCCCGGCCATCGAGGCGCGGGGCGCCGAGGCCACCGTCGTACGCCACTCCCTGACCGCTCTGGACGCGGCCAAGTCCCGCCTGGACCGGGCGGCCGAGCGCAACGACACCACCGACGCCCCCGTCTGGTACGTGGACGTCCGCACGAACACGGTGGTCGTCCAGGCGGTACGCCCCTCCGCCGCCCGCGCCCTCCTGTCGGCGGCCGGCGTCGACCGCTCCCTCACCCGGATCGAGAAGTCGGCCGACCGGCCCCGCGCGCTGTACGACCTGCGGGGCGGCGAGGCGTACTACATCAACAACAGCGGCCGCTGCTCGATCGGCTTCCCCGTCACCAGGGGCACCCAGCAGGGCTACGCCACCGCCGGTCACTGCGGGCGGACCGGTGACAGCACGAGCGGCCACAACCGGGTGGCCCAGGGCACCTTCCAGGGCTCGGTCTTCCCGGGCCGGGACATGGCGTGGGTGGCCACCAACTCCCAGTGGACGGCGACCCCCTACGTGAAGGGCCAGGGCGGCCAGAACGTCCAGGTCACCGGTTCCACGCAGGCCCCGGTCGGCGCCTCGGTCTGCCGCTCCGGCTCCACCACCGGCTGGCACTGCGGCACCGTCCAGGTGCTGAACACCAGCGTGACCTACCCCGAGGGCACCATCACCGGCGTGACGCAGACCACGGTGTGCGCCGAGCCGGGCGACTCGGGCGGCTCGTACATCTCCGGCAGCCAGGCTCAGGGCGTCACCTCGGGCGGTTCGGGCAACTGCGGCAGCGGCGGTACGACGTTCTTCCAGCCGATCAACCCGCTGCTCCAGAACTTCGGCCTCACCCTGAGGACGACCGGCGACGACGAGGAGCCGCCCGGGGAGGAGGAGCCAGGAGGCACCTGGGCCGCGGGCACCGTCTACCAGCCGGGCGACACGGTGACGTACGGCGGCGCCACCTACCGCTGCCTCCAGGGCCACCAGGCCCAGACCGGCTGGGAGCCGCCGAACGTCCCGGCGCTGTGGCAGCGGGCGTGAGCTGACCTTCCCGACGGGGGGAAGTCCGGCCCCGGGCGCGCGCTCCAACGGCGCGCCCGGGGCCGGGCGTGCTCACGGAAGGGCGACCTCACGGCCGACCGGGGGAAGCCCCCAGGGCTCCAGGCCGCCGTCGCAGTACCCGGCGAGGAACTGCACGGCACCGCCCTCGTAGTGCCACCGGCCGCCGTTGCGGGAGGCGACGGTGACGGGCCACTGCCGCGGGTCGGTCCCGTTCGTGGTCCAGAGGAACTTGTCGCCCCCGTCGGATTCCGCCCACGGCACCTGCCACAGGTGCCCGGGCCCGGTACGCGGACGATGAGGTACTCGTCGACATCACCGGGACCGAACCGGTGGACGTGCTCCGCGTAGCCCGCCGGCAGGCGCCTCCCGACGGCCGCCTCGGCCCGCTCCCGGTCCACGGGGCCGGACCCGGCACCCTGGAGTCTGCCGAGGCCGACCTGGGTTTCGCGGCGGGGAGCGACGGCGATGCCTTCGGGACGGCGCCGCCCCACTGAGCAGGCTCAGTCCGACTCGCCCTCGAAGACCTCCGCCGTCGACGTCGCGGTGAGGGCCCGCTTGAGCCACTGGTCCAGTACGTCAGGGTCACCGCAGCCGATGATTCGCTCCCGGTCCTCCTCGCTGACCTCGACACCCCGGTGACCCAGCAGAACCAGGACGGCCTCCGCCCGGCCCTCCACCCGGCCCTCTGCCCGGCCCTCCACCCGGCCCTTCGTCTCCCCCTCGGCCCGGAGTTGCTGGGCGGTCTGCGACTGGAAGAAAGAAAGGTCCATCAGTCCGCGAGCCCCGCCTCACCGGCCGACGCGAAGACCTCCGCCGTCGACGTCGCGGTGAGGGCCCGCTTGAGCCACTGGTCCAGTACGTCAGGGTCACCGCAGCCGATGATTCGCTCCCGGTCCTCCTCGCTGACCTCGACACCCCGGTGACCCAGCAGAACCAGGACGGCCTCCGCCCGGCCCTTCGTCTCCCCCTCGGCCCGGAGTTGCTGGGCGGTCTGCGACTGGAAGAAAGAAAGGTCGACGGCCATGAGGTGCCTCCAGATTTCCGCGGCCGGCGTCTTGCCGAGGCCTTGTTCCATGAGTTCGATGTAGGTGGCTGCGGTGCTCTCGTCGTCGGCGGACAGGCCTTTCAGTGCCTTTGCCAGCGCGTTCAGTATGGCATCGGCGTCCGGATCCCGGCGGTGCAGCGCCGCTGACAGGACCGTGAGCGGAATGTCGCGGGCGGCCTCGTCGGGGCTGGCGATCACCGGCACGTCGTCGGGCCCCAGGACGAGAGGGCGCAGGGTGAGCGAGGGCCACGGCCGGGGACCGATGTCGAACTGTCGGGCCGTCCACGTGGCCGTCCCCCGGTCCGCGCAGACGACCAGGAGTACCGGCGGGATGCGGTACTTGGCGTACGCGTACGCGAGGTAGTACGCCCAGCTCGCGGGCTTGCGCGGGTCCGGCTCGCTCTGTGACTCGACTGCGAGGAGGAAACTGCCGTCCTCGGTGTTCATCTGCAGCAACGTGTCCACCCGGCGCTCCAACGGCCGAGTCTCCGTCAGGTCGGTGGAGAGCTCGACCGTGGAGAGGGGCGGAGGGAAGGTGGCGCCGAGGTTCCTGGCGGCGCGGGCGAAGAGACCTGGGTCTTCCTGGAAGATCCGGTGCAGGGCCTCATGGGATGAGCTGACCATGAGGCGAACCTACGGACGCAATGGCATACGCCACCTACATATGCGGCACCGTTCACGCGACCGAGCGACCCGCCCGGCACCGCGTTGACGCCCACAAGCGCCGCACAGGCGAAAGGGCCCGTACGACCGAAGTCGTACGGGCCCTCTCAGGTGCTCGCGGCAGGAGCTACCAGGTCAGATCAGCAAGCTCACTTGTTGATCTTGGTGACCTGGCCGGCGCCCACGGTCCGGCCACCCTCACGGATGGCGAACTTCAGGCCCTCCTCCATGGCGACGGGCTGGATGAGCTCCACCTTCATCTCGGTGTTGTCACCCGGCATGACCATCTCGGTGCCCTCGGGGAGGGTCACGACGCCGGTCACGTCCGTCGTACGGAAGTAGAACTGCGGGCGGTAGTTGTTGAAGAAGGGGGTGTGACGGCCACCCTCGTCCTTCGACAGGATGTAGGCCTGGGCCTCGAACTCGGTGTGCGGGGTGACCGAACCGGGCTTGATGATGACCTGGCCGCGCTCGACGTCCTCGCGCTTGATGCCGCGGAGCAGCAGACCGACGTTCTCACCGGCCTGGCCCTCGTCGAGCAGCTTGCGGAACATCTCGATGCCGGTGACCGTGGTGGTGGTCTTCTCCGGCTTGATGCCCACGATGTCGACGGTCTCGTTGACCTTGAGGACACCACGCTCGATACGACCGGTGACGACGGTGCCACGACCGGTGATCGTGAAGACGTCCTCGATCGGCATCAGGAACGGCTTGTCGACGTCACGCTCGGGCTGCGGGATGTTCTCGTCCACGGCCTTCATCAGCTCGAGGACGGAGTTGCCCCACTCCTTGTCGCCCTCGAGGGCCTTGAGCGCGGAGACCTTGACGACCGGCAGGTCGTCGCCCGGGAACTCGTACTCGGAGAGCAGCTCACGGACCTCGAGCTCGACGAGCTCCAGGATCTCCTCGTCGTCCACCATGTCGGCCTTGTTCAGGGCGACGACGATGTACGGAACGCCGACCTGGCGGGCCAGGAGCACGTGCTCCTTGGTCTGCGGCATCGGGCCGTCGGTGGCGGCGACCACGAGGATGGCGCCGTCCATCTGCGCCGCACCCGTGATCATGTTCTTGATGTAGTCCGCGTGACCGGGGCAGTCGACGTGGGCGTAGTGACGCGTCTCGGTCTGGTACTCGACGTGCGCGATGGAGATGGTGATACCGCGCTGGCGCTCTTCGGGAGCCTTGTCGATCTGGTCGAAGGCCGAGGCCTCGTTCAGGTCCGGGTACGCGTCGTGCAGCACCTTGGTAATGGCGGCCGTGAGGGTCGTCTTACCGTGGTCGATGTGACCGATGGTGCCGATGTTGACGTGCGGCTTAGTCCGCTCGAACTTCGCCTTCGCCACTGGGGTCCTCCTGTGGAGTGGTTCTGTACGCCTTACTTCATCGGCGCCAGGTGATCTTTGCTGGGAAACCCGGGCCCGGGACATTCCACCGGGTGACGGCGGAATGTCCCCTGCAGGCTCCGGGGTCAAGCCTAAAGCGTGTGCGGCGGGTCCGTTAAACGGAGTCCGTCACTCGCCCTTGGCCTTCGCGATGATCTCCTCGGCGACGTTCCGCGGAACCTCGGCGTAGGAGTCGAACTGCATGGAGTAGCTGGCGCGGCCGGACGTCTTGCTGCGCAGGTCGCCGACGTAGCCGAACATCTCCGAGAGGGGCACGAGACCCTTCACGACGCGGGCACCGGCCCGCTCCTCCATGGCCTGGATCTGGCCACGGCGGGAGTTGATGTCGCCGATGACCTCACCCATGTAGTCCTCGGGCGTGGTGACCTCGACGGCCATCATCGGCTCCAGGAGCACGGGCGAAGCCTTGCGCGCGGCCTCCTTGAAGGCCTGCGAACCGGCGATCTTGAAGGCGAGCTCGGAGGAGTCGACCTCGTGGTAGCCACCGTCGATGAGCGTGACGCGGACGCCCGTCATCTCGTAGCCGGCCAGGATGCCGAACTGCATGGCCTCCTGCGCACCGGCGTCCACCGAAGGGATGTACTCCTTCGGGATGCGGCCACCGGTCACCTTGTTCACGAACTCGTACGAGGCGTCGCCGCCCTCGATCGGCTCGATCGCGATCTGCACCTTGGCGAACTGACCGGTACCACCGGTCTGCTTCTTGTGGGTGTAGTCCACGCGCTCGACGGCCTTGCGGATCGTCTCGCGGTAGGCGACCTGGGGCTTGCCGACGTTGGCCTCGACCTTGAACTCACGGCGCATACGGTCGACCAGCACCTCGAGGTGCAGCTCGCCCATACCACCGATGATGGTCTGGCCCGTCTCCTCGTCCGAGTGGACCTGGAAGGACGGGTCCTCCTCGGCCAGACGCTGGATCGCGACGCCCAGCTTCTCCTGGTCGCCCTTCGACTTGGGCTCGATGGCGACCTGGATGACCGGCGCCGGGAAGTCCATGGACTCCAGGATGACCGGGTTCTTGTCGTCGGACAGCGTCTCACCGGTGGTGGTCTGCTTCAGGCCCATGACGGCGACGATGTCGCCGGCGCCCACCGACTCGATCTCCTCACGCTTGTTGGCGTGCATGCGGTAGATCTTGCCGATGCGCTCCTTCTTGCCCTTGACGGAGTTCAGCACGGCGGTGCCGGACTCCAGGCGGCCCGAGTAGACCCGGACGAAGGTGAGCTTGCCGAGGTGCGGGTCACTCATGATCTTGAACGCGAGGGCCGCGAGCGGCTCGTCCTCGGACGGCTTGCGCCTGACGACGGTCTCGGCGTCCTTCGGGTCGTGACCCTCGATGGCCTCGACGTCGAGCGGGGTCGGCAGGTAGCGCACGACCGCGTCGAGCAGGGGCTGGACGCCCTTGTTCTTGAACGCGGTACCGCAGAACACCGGGGTGACCGTGGTGTCGCTGGACTTGCCGGACGCGATGGTGATGCGACGGATCGCGGCGTACAGCTGCTCCTCGGTGGGCTCCTGGCCCTCCAGGTACAGCTCCATGATCTCTTCGTCGTTCTCGGCGACGGCCTCGACCAGCTTGCCGCGCCACTCCTCGGCGGCCTCGGTGTGCGTGGCCGGGATGTCGACGATGTCGTACATCTCGCCCTTGGCGGCCTCGGCGGACCACACGAGCGCCTTCATGCGGACCAGGTCCACGACGCCCTGGAAGTCGGCCTCGGCACCGATCGGGAGCTGCATGACGAGCGGCTGGGCGCCCAGGCGGTCCGAGATCATGTCCACGCAGCGGTGGAACTCGGCGCCGGTACGGTCCAGCTTGTTGACGAAGCAGATGCGCGGGACGCCGTAACGGTCGGCCTGACGCCACACCGTCTCGGACTGCGGCTCGACACCGGCGACACCGTCGAACACGGTCACGGCACCGTCGAGCACGCGCAGGGAGCGCTCCACCTCGACGGTGAAGTCGACGTGCCCGGGGGTGTCGATGATGTTGATCGTGTAGTCGTTGTCCTCGAGCGGCCAGTGACAGGTGGTGGCAGCGGACGTGATCGTGATGCCACGCTCCTGCTCCTGCTCCATCCAGTCCATGGTGGCGGCGCCGTCGTGGACCTCACCGATCTTGTACGACACACCGGTGTAGAACAGGATCCGCTCGGTGGTGGTCGTCTTGCCCGCGTCGATGTGGGCCATGATCCCGATGTTGCGGACCTTGGCCAGGTCAAGTGAAGTGGTAGCCATAAGGCTTCAGTCTTCTCTCGGTCTCGATGTGGGTAGCGACTACCAGCGGTAGTGCGCGAAGGCCTTGTTGGACTCGGCCATCTTGTGCGTGTCCTCGCGCTTCTTCACAGCGGCACCCAGGCCGTTGGAGGCGTCGAGAAGCTCGTTGAGCAGACGCTCGGTCATGGTCTTCTCGCGACGGGCGCGGGAGTAACCGACCAGCCAGCGCAGCGCGAGCGTGTTGGCGCGACCGGGCTTGACCTCGATCGGAACCTGGTACGTCGCACCACCGACACGGCGGGACTTGACCTCGAGGGTCGGCTTGATGTTCTCCAGCGCGCGCTTCAGCGTGATGATCGGGTCGTTGCCCGTCTTCTCACGCAGACCCTCCATGGCGCCGTAGACGATGCGCTCGGCGGTGGAGCGCTTGCCGTTGAGCAGCACCTTGTTGATCAGGGAGGTCACCAGAGGAGAACCGTAGACCGGGTCGATGATGACCGGGCGCTTCGGGGCGGGGCCCTTACGAGGCATTCTTACTTCTCCTTCTTGGCGCCGTAACGGCTGCGAGCCTGCTTGCGGTTCTTGACACCCTGGGTGTCGAGGGAACCGCGGATGATCTTGTAGCGAACACCCGGCAGGTCCTTCACACGGCCGCCGCGCACGAGCACGATGGAGTGCTCCTGCAGGTTGTGTCCCTCACCCGGGATGTAGGCCGTGACCTCGATGCCGCTGGTCAGACGCACACGCGCGACCTTACGCAGGGCCGAGTTCGGCTTCTTCGGGGTGGTCGTGAACACACGCGTGCAGACGCCACGACGCTGAGGGGAACCCTCGAGTGCGGGCGTCTTGTTCTTCTCGACCTTGTCCTGCCGGCCCTTGCGGACCAGCTGCTGGATCGTAGGCACTACTTCTCCGGTTTCTGTGTGCCGAATGGTGAAGCTAACCTGGAACGTCACCGACCCACGCGGTCGGGTGTGTCGAATCCCGCGAACTTCCGCAGCGAGGCGGAAAGAACGTGTGGATCACGGTGGCCGTTCATCGGCCCCCGGTGCGGTGTGATGGCACGCACGAAGGCCAGGGCACACCCCAGGCACAAGGTCTGAGCGTACCTATCGCATTCGCTGCGGTCAAAACAAATGGGCCCGGCCCGCCCCGCCGGGCGGAACACACCGGTCCCCGGTTGTCAACCGGTGGCCAGCGCGAGCGCGAACGACAGCAGCATCAGGACCACCCACGCCCCGTTCGCCAGCCAGCCGAGCGCCAGACCGGTCAGTGCCAGCCCGTCGCCCTCCTCCCCCGTGCGCGCGATCTCGGCCCGCGCCATGTGCCCCAGGATCACCGCCGGGATGCCGGTGAACCCGAAGGTGACCAGGCAGAGCCCGCCGCAGACGGCGGAGGCGACCGCCTTGCCGTTCACCCGCGCCCGGGGCACCGGCCGGAACACCGCCGGCACGGCGGGCACCACATGCGGTACGGGCCCCTGCGGCAGGTCGGCCACCAGCAGCGCCAGCTCCCCCACCGTACGGGCGGCGTACGCCCGCGCGACCCTCCGGTCGAACTCGGGCTTCTCCAGCCTGCCCTCCCCGTACCCGGCTCTGAGGACGTCCACGGCCCGCTCCCGGTCGGCGTGCGAGGCACGCATCGAGGGGGCGGCCTGCCCGCCCCACGGCTGCGGCACACCGTGCCCCTGCTGCCAGGGCTGCCACTGCGGATACGGCGAATACGACACCGAGCACCATCTCCCCCGTCACACCGGGTCCCTCCATGATGCACGCGGACGGCCGTTCCGGCACGGGTTCGGCACACGACGCCGAGGGGCGGCCACCCCGTACGGAGTGACCGCCCCTCGGTGCTTCAGACGTACGCCTTACTGGTTGTACGGACCGTAGTCGTAGTCCTCCAGCGGAACGGCCTGGCCGGAGCCCGTGCCGAACGGCGAGTAGTCGATGTCGTCGTAGCCGACGGCCGAGTACATCGCGGCCTTGGCCTCCTCGGTCGGCTCGACCCGGATGTTGCGGTAGCGGGACAGACCCGTACCGGCCGGGATGAGCTTACCGATGATGACGTTCTCCTTGAGGCCGATGAGGCTGTCGGACTTGGCGTTGATCGCCGCGTCCGTCAGGACTCGGGTCGTCTCCTGGAAGGAGGCGGCCGACAGCCAGGACTCCGTCGCCAGCGAGGCCTTGGTGATACCCATCAGCTGCGGACGACCGGAGGCCGGGTGACCGCCCTCCTGGACCACACGACGGTTCTCGGTCTCGAACTTGGAGCGCTCGACCAGCTCGCCGGGCAGCAGCTCGGCGTCGCCGGACTCGATGATCGTCACACGGCGCAGCATCTGCCGGATGATGATCTCGATGTGCTTGTCGTGGATCGACACACCCTGCGAGTTGTAGACCTTCTGGACCTCGCCGACCAGGTGGACCTGGACGGCACGCTGACCCAGGATGCGCAGCACGTCGTGCGGGTTGGTGGCACCCACGGTGAGCTGCTGGCCCACCTCGACGTGGTCGCCCTCGCCGACCAGGACCTTGGCGCGCTTCGAGATCGGGAACGCCGTCTCGTCGCTGCCGTCGTCCGGGGTGACGACGATCTTCTTGGTCTTCTCGGTCTCCTCGATCCGCACGCGGCCGGAGGCCTCGGAGATCGGGGCGACACCCTTCGGCGTACGGGCCTCGAAGAGCTCGACGACACGGGGCAGACCCTGGGTGATGTCGTCACCGGCCACACCACCGGTGTGGAAGGTACGCATCGTCAGCTGGGTACCGGGCTCACCGATGGACTGGGCGGCGATGATGCCGACCGCCTCACCGATGTCGACCAGCTTGCCGGTGGCCAGCGAACGGCCGTAGCACATCGCGCAGGTACCGACGGCGGACTCGCAGGTCAGGACCGAGCGGGTCTTGACCTCCTCGACGCCGCGGGAGACGAGCTCCTCGATGAGGACGTCGCCCAGGTCGGTGCCGGCCGGGGCCAGCACCTGTCCGTCGACCACGATGTCCTCGGCGAGGCAGCGCGCGTACACGGAGGTCTCGACGTCGCCCTCCTTGCGGAGCACGCCCGTCTCGTCCCGGCTCGCGATCTTGAGACGCAGACCGCGGTCGGTGCCGCAGTCCTCCTCGCGGATGATGACGTCCTGGGAGACGTCGACCAGACGACGGGTGAGGTAACCCGAGTCGGCGGTACGCAGAGCGGTGTCCGCCAGACCCTTACGGGCACCGTGCGTGGAGATGAAGTACTCCAGCACGGACAGGCCCTCACGGAACGACGCCTTGATCGGACGCGGGATCGTCTCGTTCTTCGCGTTCGACACCAGACCACGCATACCGGCGATCTGACGCATCTGCATCATGTTGCCTCGTGCGCCCGAGTTCACCATCATGAAGATCGGGTTGGTCTTCGGGAAGTTGTCGTTCATCGCCTCGGCGACCTCGTTGGTCGCCTTGGTCCAGATGTTGATGAGCTCCTGCGTGCGCTCGTCCTTGGTGATCAGACCGCGCTCGTACTGCTTCTGGACCTTCTCGTCCTGCGCCTCGTAGCCGCGGACGATCTCCTTCTTCGCCTCGGGGACGACGACGTCGGAGATGGCGACGGTGACGCCGGAGCGGGTGGCCCAGAAGAAGCCGGACGCCTTCAGGTTGTCGAGCGTCGCCGCCACGATGACCTTCGGGTAGCGCTCGGCGAGGTCGTTGACGATCTCGGAGAGCTGCTTCTTGCCGACCTCGTAGTCGACGAACGGGTAGTCCTCGGGCAGCAGCTCGTTGAAGAGCGCGCGGCCCAGGGTGGTGTTCAGCCGGAAGCTGTCACCCTGCTGCCACTCGGGCTCACCCTCCTCGCGCGCCGGCGGGGTCCAGCCGCGCGGCGGGATGGTGCCGACCGGGAAGCGGACGTCGATCCTCGACTGGAGCGACAGCTCGCCCGCGTCGAAGGCCATGATCGCCTCCGCGACCGAGGCGAAGGAACGGCCCTCGCCCTTGAGGTCGCGCATCTCGCCGTCGGTGGTGAGGAAGAACAGACCGAGGACCATGTCCTGGGTCGGCATCGTCACCGGGCGGCCGTCGGCCGGCTTGAGGATGTTGTTCGAGGACAGCATCAGGATGCGGGCCTCGGCCTGCGCCTCCGCGGACAGCGGCAGGTGCACGGCCATCTGGTCACCGTCGAAGTCCGCGTTGAACGCGGTGCACACGAGCGGGTGGATCTGGATGGCCTTGCCCTCGACCAGCTGCGGCTCGAAGGCCTGGATGCCGAGGCGGTGCAGCGTGGGCGCACGGTTCAGCAGAACCGGGTGCTCCGCGATGACCTCTTCCAGCACGTCGTACACGACCGTGCGGCCGCGCTCGACCATGCGCTTGGCCGACTTGATGTTCTGCGCGTGGTTCAGGTCGACCAGGCGCTTCATCACGAACGGCTTGAAGAGCTCCAGCGCCATCGCCTTCGGCAGACCGCACTGGTGCAGCTTGAGCTGCGGGCCGACGACGATCACGGAACGCGCCGAGTAGTCGACTCGCTTGCCGAGCAGGTTCTGACGGAAGCGGCCCTGCTTGCCCTTGAGCATGTCGGACAGCGACTTCAGCGGACGGTTGCCGGGGCCCGTCACCGGGCGGCCACGACGGCCGTTGTCGAAGAGCGCGTCCACGGCCTCCTGGAGCATGCGCTTCTCGTTGTTCACGATGATCTCGGGCGCGCCGAGGTCGAGAAGCCGCTTCAGGCGGTTGTTGCGGTTGATGACACGGCGGTACAGGTCGTTCAGGTCGGAGGTCGCGAAGCGGCCACCGTCCAGCTGCACCATCGGACGCAGGTCCGGCGGGATGACCGGCACGCAGTCGAGCACCATGCCCTTGGGGCTGTTGGACGTCTGCAGGAACGCGGAGACGACCTTCAGCCGCTTGAGCGCACGGGTCTTCTTCTGGCCCTTGCCGGTGCGGATGATCTCGCGGAGACGCTCGGCCTCCTCCTCCAGGTCGAAGGACTCCAGGCGCTTCTGCAGCGCCGCGGCACCCATCGAGCCGTCGAAGTACGTGCCGAAGCGGTCACGCAGCTCGCGGTAGAGCAGCTCGTCGCCCTCGAGGTCCTGGACCTTGAGGTTCTTGAACCGGGTCCACACCTCGTCGAGGCGGTCGATCTCGCGCTGCGCGCGGTCGCGCAGCTGCTTCATCTCGCGCTCGGCGCCCTCGCGCACCTTGCGGCGCACGTCGGCCTTGGCACCCTCGGCCTCCAGCTCGGCCAGGTCGGTCTCGAGCTTCTTGGCGCGGGCCTCCAGGTCGGCGTCGCGGCGGTTCTCGACCTGCTGGCGCTCGACGGAGACGTGGGCCTCCAGCGAGGGCAGGTCGCGGGTGCGGCGCTCCTCGTCGACGTACGTGATCATGTACGCCGCGAAGTAGATGACCTTCTCCAGGTCCTTCGGGGCGAGGTCGAGCAGGTAGCCGAGGCGCGACGGAACGCCCTTGAAGTACCAGATGTGCGTGACGGGAGCGGCCAGTTCGATGTGGCCCATCCGCTCGCGGCGCACCTTGGCGCGCGTGACCTCGACGCCACAGCGCTCACAGATGATGCCCTTGAAGCGGACGCGCTTGTACTTGCCGCAGTAGCACTCCCAGTCCCGGGTCGGACCGAAGATCTTCTCGCAGAAGAGTCCGTCCTTCTCGGGCTTGAGGGTGCGGTAGTTGATGGTCTCGGGCTTCTTGACCTCGCCGTGGCTCCACTGACGGATGTCGTCAGCGGTGGCCAGGCCGATCCGGAGCTCGTCGAAGAAGTTGACGTCGAGCACTATGCGTCAATCCCTCTCAGGGTTGTAAGTCTTGGGGTCTGAAACGGGGGTCCTGGGGCGGGCGGCCCGGAGTTCACCGGGCCGCCCCGCTCCCGTCAGACCTCTTCGACGCTGCTCGGCTCGCGCCGGGACAGGTCGATGCCGAGCTCCTCCGCAGCGCGGAAGACGTCCTCGTCGGTGTCACGCATCTCGATGGACATACCGTCGCTGGACAGCACCTCCACGTTCAGGCACAGGGACTGCATCTCCTTGATGAGGACCTTGAAGGACTCGGGGATGCCGGGCTCGGGGATGTTCTCGCCCTTGACGATGGCCTCGTAGACCTTCACGCGGCCGGTGACGTCGTCGGACTTGATGGTCAGCAGCTCCTGGAGCGCGTAGGCGGCGCCGTACGCCTCGAGTGCCCACACCTCCATCTCGCCGAACCGCTGGCCACCGAACTGAGCCTTACCACCCAGCGGCTGCTGGGTGATCATGGAGTACGGGCCGGTCGAACGCGCGTGCAGCTTGTCGTCGACCAGGTGGTGCAGCTTCAGGATGTACATGTAGCCGACCGAGATCGGCTCCGGGAACGGCTCGCCCGAGCGGCCGTCGTACAGCCGTGCCTTGCCGGACGGGAGCACCATGCGCTCGCCGTCGCGGTTCGGGATGGTGTGCTGGAGCAGACCCGCGAGCTCGTCCTCACGCGCACCGTCGAAGACCGGGGTGGCGACGTTGGTGCCGGGCTCGACCTTGTCGGCGCCGATGGCCTGGAGCCGCTCGGCCCACTCCTCCGCGAGGCCGGAGACGTCCCAGCCGCGGCTGGCGAGCCAGCCGAGGTGGATCTCCAGGACCTGTCCCGGGTTCATTCGGGACGGGACACCCAGCGGGTTGAGGATGATGTCGACCGGGGTGCCGTCCTCCAGGAAGGGCATGTCCTCGATCGGGTTGATCTTGGAGATGACGCCCTTGTTGCCGTGGCGGCCGGCGAGCTTGTCACCGTCGGTGATCTTGCGCTTCTGCGCGACGTAGACGCGCACCAGCTGGTTGACACCGGGGGGAAGCTCGTCGCCCTCCTCGCGGTCGAAGACGCGCACGCCGATGACCTTGCCGGTCTCGCCGTGCGGCACCTTCAGCGAGGTGTCACGGACCTCACGGGCCTTCTCGCCGAAGATCGCGCGCAGCAGGCGCTCCTCGGGGGTCAGCTCGGTCTCACCCTTGGGCGTGACCTTGCCGACGAGGATGTCACCGGCGATGACCTCGGCACCGATGCGGATGATGCCGCGCTCGTCGAGGTCGGCGAGGACCTCCTCGGAGACGTTCGGGATGTCCCGGGTGATCTCCTCGGGGCCGAGCTTGGTGTCACGGGCGTCGACCTCGTGCTCCTCGATGTGGATCGAGGAGAGGACGTCGTCCTGCACGAGGCGCTGCGACAGGATGATCGCGTCCTCGTAGTTGTGACCCTCCCACGGCATGAACGCGACCAGCAGGTTCTTGCCGAGCGCCATCTCGCCGTTCTCGGTGGCCGGGCCGTCGGCGAGGACCTGGCCGGTGATGATCCGGTCGCCCTCGTTGACGATGACCTTCTGGTTGACCGAGGTGCCCTGGTTGGAGCGGGAGAACTTGGCCAGGCGGTACGTGATGTACGTGCCGTCGTCGTTGGCGGTGGTGATGTAGTCCGCGGAGACCTCCTGGACCACACCGTCCTTCTCGGCCTTGACCACGTCGCCGGCGTCGACGGCGGAGCGGTACTCCATGCCGGTGCCGACGAGCGGGGACTCGCTCTTGATCAGCGGCACGGCCTGGCGCATCATGTTCGCGCCCATGAGGGCACGGTTGGCGTCGTCGTGCTCGAGGAACGGGATCATGGCGGTCGCGACCGACACCATCTGGCGCGGCGAGACGTCCATGTAGTCGACGTCGTCACCGGGGACGTAGTCGACCTCGCCGCCACGGCGGCGGACCAGGATCCGGTTCTCCACGAACCGCATCTCGTCGTTGAGCGGCGCGTTGGCCTGCGCGATGACGAAGCGGTCCTCCTCGTCGGCGGTCAGGTAGTCGACCTCGTCGGTGACCTGGCCCTCGACGACCTTGCGGTACGGCGTCTCGATGAAGCCGAACGGGTTGATCCGGCCGTACGAGGCGAGCGAACCGATCAGACCGATGTTCGGGCCTTCCGGCGTCTCGATCGGGCACATGCGGCCGTAGTGCGACGGGTGCACGTCACGGACCTCGAAGCCGGCCCGCTCACGGGAGAGACCACCCGGGCCGAGGGCGTTCAGACGACGCTTGTGCGTCAGCCCCGACAGCGGGTTGTTCTGGTCCATGAACTGCGAGAGCTGGCTGGTGCCGAAGAACTCCTTGATGGAGGCGACGACCGGCCGGATGTTGATCAGGGTCTGCGGCGTGATCGCCTCGACGTCCTGGGTGGTCATGCGCTCGCGCACGACGCGCTCCATACGGGCGAGACCCGTACGGACCTGGTTCTGGATCAGCTCGCCGACGTTGCGGATACGACGGTTGCCGAAGTGGTCGATGTCGTCGGTCTCGACCATGATCGAGCGACCGGACTCGCCGACCGTCTCGGTCTCACCGGCGTGCAGCTTCACCAGGTACTTGATGGTGGCGATGATGTCGTCGGTGGTGAGCACGCCGGCGTCCAGCGGCTCGTCCCCGCCGAGCTTCTTGTTCACCTTGTAGCGGCCGACCTTGGCGAGGTCGTAGCGCTTGGGGTTGAAGTACAGGTTCTCCAGCAGCGTCTGCGCGGCCTCACGCGTGGGGGGCTCGCCCGGACGCAGCTTGCGGTAGATGTCGAGCAGCGCGTCGTCCTGGCCCTGGGTGTGGTCCTTCTCCAGGGTGGCGCGCATGGACTCGTACTCGCCGAACTCCTCGAGGATCTGCTCGGTGGTCCAGCCGAGCGCCTTCAGGAGGACGGTGACGGACTGCTTGCGCTTGCGGTCGATGCGGACACCGACCATGTCGCGCTTGTCGATCTCCATCTCCAGCCAGGCACCCCGGGACGGGATGATCTTGGCGGAGAAGATGTCCTTGTCGGACGTCTTGTCGATGGAGGAGTCGAAGTAGACGCCGGGCGAACGGACGAGCTGCGACACCACGACACGCTCGGTGCCGTTGATGACGAACGTGCCCTTGTTCGTCATGAGCGGGAAGTCGCCCATGAAGACGGTCTGGGACTTGATCTCGCCGGTCTCGTTGTTGGTGAACTCGGCGGTGACGAAGAGCGGGGCCGCGTACGTGAAGTCGCGCTCCTTGCACTCGTCGATGGAGTTCTTCGGCGGCTCGAAGCGGTGGTCGCGGAAGGTCAGCGACATCGACCCGGAGAAGTCCTCGATCGGGGAGATCTCTTCGAAGATCTCCTCCAGACCGGACTTGGTGGGGACGTCGTGCCCGTTCTCGAGAGCCTCCTCGACCCGACTCTGCCAAGCGGTGTTCCCGAGCAGCCAGTCGAAGCTTTCGGTCTGCAGCGCGAGCAGGTTCGGAACCTCGAGAGGCTCCTTGATCTTTGCAAAGGAGATGCGCAGCGGGGCGGTGCTGGCACCGTTGTTCGTATTCGCGGTCGAGGCGTTGCGCGAGGCGGCCAAGAGGGGGTCCTTCCGAGGGCTCGGACTCACTACGCGCGTACCGGCCCCCCACTGGGCAGAGAGACAGACATCCCAGGTCAGAGATGATCTAGTCGTCGGTGCTCGAGTGAGGGCATGCCCCTGGTGACGGGCAGGGGACAGCTAACAGGCAGCGCAAAGGGTCAGTGTAGCCATTTGGCACACTGATGTCCAATGCCGGTTTACGGAACCGGTGGAGGCCCTCGTTCTTCTCAACTCCTGCGACACGGCGCTGCCCTCAACGCACGTTCATACTGCCCTCTTTGCCGCCGATCCATGCCTCGGATCCGGATCCTTGTGGCGACGCGTCCTGAGAATTGCGCGCTGCGTGCGGTTCGTCAAGGCCCCCCTTGCCGGAACCGTCCGCCACCAGGCAGATCTTCGCGGTCCCCGGAGGCACAACGAAGATCACCTTACTCCCCGCCGTCACGGGTGCAAGGCAGCCGCCGCCGGACCCCTCATACGCCGAGGAGCGACCACCCGGATGGATGATCGCTCCTCAGCGCTTGAGCGTTACACGTCCCTGGGGACGCGCAGGGGACCCGTGGGGACCCCGGAGGTGTTACTTGACCTCGACGGAGGCGCCGGCGCCCTTGAGGGACTCGGCGGCCTTCTCGGCGGCGTCCTTGGCGACCTTCTCGAGGACGGGCTTCGGGGCGCCGTCCACGAGGTCCTTGGCCTCCTTCAGACCCAGGGAGGTCAGCTCACGCACGACCTTGATGACCTGGATCTTCTTGTCGCCGGCACCGGTGAGGATGACGTCGAACTCGTCCTTCTCCTCAGCGGCCTCGGTCGGGGCACCCGGGGCACCCGGGGCGGCGACGGCGGCGACCGCGGCGGCGGCGGTGACGTCGAACTTGTCCTCGAAGGCCTTCACGAACTCGGAGAGCTCGATGAGGGTCATCTCCTCGAACTGCGCGAGCAGGTCTTCCTGGCTGAGCTTCGCCATGATGGCGGTCCTTCCACTAAATCGGCAGGTGCCGGATGTACGGGGTGAGGCGGGCGTACGTCGGGCCCGCAACGACCCTCACCTCATGCGGTGCGTGCGGCGAGGATCGGAAAGCGAGCCGAATTACTCGGCACCGCCCTGCTCGTCCTGCTTGGCACGGAGCGCGTCCACGGTGCGGACGAGCTTCGAGGGGAGCGCCTGGAAGAGCTGAGCAGTCTGCGTCTGCTTGCCCTTGAAAGCGCCCGCCAGCTTGGCGAGCAGAACCTCGCGGGACTCGAGGTCCGCAAGCTTCTTGATCTCGTCGGCGGACAGCGCCTTGCCGTCAAGGACACCGCCCTTGATGACGAGATTCGGGTTGTCCTTGGCGAAGTCACGAAGACCCTTCGCCGACTCCACCGGGTCACCGGTGACGAAGGCGACTGCCGTCGGACCGTTGAACAGGTCGTCCAGCGTCGAGATCCCGGCCTCGTTGGCCGCAATCTTGGTCAGCGTGTTCTTCACCACGGCGTACTGGGCGTTCTCACCGAGCGAACGGCGCAGCTGCTTGAGCTGGGCCACGGTGAGACCGCGGTACTCGGTCAGCACGGCGGCGCTGGAGTTGCGGAACTGGTCCGTCAACTCGGCCACCGCGGCAGCCTTGTCGGGCCTCGCCATAGAGCCTCGGCCTCCTTCCGGGTGATTCGGACCGCGCGGACCCGAAGGAGGACTGGGGAAAACGAAACGCCCCGGCGCAGGCGCACGGGGCGTAGCTCAACCGGTCACTCGCGCCCTTACGGCAGCGGGCTCCGGGAACTCTTCCACTGACACCTGCGCGGGTCGTCCGCAGTTCAGCGGATCCTTCGGCCACCGTGAACTCTGACGAGCGCACGGCAACGACCAGCGGTCTTTGGCTTCCGTGGAAGAGTACGCGAACGGATCGGCGTCAAGCAAATCGGCCGATCGGAGGCATCGGGAGCGTCAGGCGCCGAGATCGGCCCCGGAGTCCGCCCCGAGGTCCTCCAGCTCCTTCAGCATCTCCATGAGGTCGAAGGTCTCCGCCGCCGGCGGGGCCTCCACCTCGGCCTTGGCGCCGTAGTCGGAGTAGTTCGCCGTCATGTTCATCGTGCCCTGGGGCATCTTCATGCCGACGACCATCTTGACCGGGTAGTTGTCCTCGTTGACCCAGACCTCGGTGTCGTAGCCCTTCAGCCCCGCCTTCTTGACGTTGGCGGTCAGCTCCTCGCGCTCCTCCTCGGAGAGCAGGTCGAAGGACTCGTTGGCGTCGACCATCTCGTCGAAGCTCAACGTGCCCTTGTAGCGCTGCGTCTGGACGCCGTCGACCTTCTCCGGGCCGACGTGCTTCAGGTTCGGCGACTCCAGCAGCAGGGCGAGCTGCTGTGCCGGGTCCTGGTTCATGTTCTCCAGGCCACTGGTCATCTGCTTCTGGATCTCGGCGTCGCCGGACGCCTCGGCGATGGCGGCGAAGTCCATCTTCATCCAGCGCTTGCCGTCCATCTCGGCGGCCTGCTTCGCCCCCATGTCCATGTACATGGCGTTGTCGAGCATGATCATGCGGATCCGCTCGGGCGCGTCCGGGTCGCCCGCCGCGAGCGCGGAGCCCTTCATGGTGACGTCCATCACGGCCGGGTCCCAGCCCTGCACGCCGGAGAGCTCCACGGTGCCGCCGCCGTCCACCCCGGCCGGCATCGTCATGGTCATCCGGACCTTGGAGGACTTGGCCTCCGAGGTGTTCTTGAAGGCCGCCTGGAGGACCTTCGTCATCTCGTTCTGCGTCTGGACCTCGGACTCCGTCGAGTCGGCGGCCTTCTTCTTCGTCCCGCCCCCGTCGCCGTCCTGACAGCCCGCGACGCCCGCGACGACGGCCGCGGCCGTCAGACAGACACCCGCGCGCTTCCATGCGGCCATGCCCATGAATCCCACCCCTGGTTGTTTCGCTGTGTCACACCTGTGAAGTCAGAAGAAAGGTAACCCACGCCACTGACACTGTCGTACGAAAAAACCCGTCCCCGCGCCTCGGACGAGGCGCGGGGACGGGTTCTCCGCGGTGTGCACGGGCCGGTCGTCCGGCCCGCCCGGCTCAGACGGCGGCCGGGTCCTCCTCGACGAGGAGGTTGCGGGTGCGGTTGGAGTCGAGCGGAATGCCGGGGCCCATCGTGGTGGTGATGGCGGCCTTCTTGATGTAGCGGCCCTTGGCGGCGGACGGCTTCAGACGGAGGATCTCCTCCAGCGCCGCGGCGTAGTTCTCCACCAGCTTGGTGTCGTCGAACGACGTCTTGCCGATGATGAAGTGCAGGTTCGAGTGCTTGTCGACGCGGAACTCGATCTTGCCGCCCTTGATGTCGTTGACGGCCTTGGTGACGTCCGGGGTCACGGTGCCGGTCTTCGGGTTCGGCATCAGGCCACGGGGACCGAGCACGCGGCCGAGGCGGCCGACCTTGCCCATGAGGTCCGGGGTGGCGACGACGGCGTCGAAGTCCAGACGGCCCTTCGACACCTCGTCGATCAGCTCGTCGGCGCCGACGATGTCGGCACCCGCGGCACGCGCGGCCTCGGCACGGTCACCGGTCGCGAAGACCAGGACCCGGGCGGTCTTACCGGTGCCGTGCGGGAGGTTCACGGTGCCACGGACCATCTGGTCGGCCTTGCGCGGGTCGACACCCAGGCGGAAGGCGACCTCGACGGTGCCGTCGAACTTGGTCGTGGACGTCTCCTTGGCGAGACGGACGGCCTCGAGCGGGGCGTACAGCTTCTCCCGGTCGATCTTGGCGTCCGCAGCGCGGAGAGACTTGCTGCGCTTGCTCACTGAAAGCTCCTGTGGAATCTGAGGAGTCGTGGTCCGGGCCGAGCCGGCCCTTCCACTACTGCTTGGCTTACGGGGGTGGAGGTCAGCCCTCGACCGTGATGCCCATGGAACGGGCGGTGCCGGCGATGATCTTCGACGCGGCGTCCAGGTCGTTGGCGTTGAGGTCGGGCATCTTGGTCGTGGCGATCTCGCGGACCTGGTCGGCGGTGATCTTCGCGACCTTGGTCTTGTGCGGCTCGCCGGAGCCCTTCTCCACACCCGCGGCCTTGAGGATCATCTTCGCGGCCGGCGGGGTCTTGGTGACGAAGGTGAAGGAACGGTCCTCGTAGACCGTGATCTCCACCGGGATGACCCAGCCGCGCTGCGACTCGGTCGCGGCGTTGTAGGCCTTGCAGAACTCCATGATGTTCACGCCGTGCTGACCCAGCGCGGGGCCGACCGGCGGGGCCGGGTTCGCGGCACCGGCCTGGATCTGGAGCTTGATGAGCCCCGTGACCTTCTTCTTCTTGGGAGGCATGGCTCTCCGGGTCCTTTCGATTCGGGTCCTGCCCGCGTCATGGGGACAACCCGGACGCAGGCATACCGCACAACGATAACGGGTATAGATGCGCGGCCAAAAACCGAGCAGGTCAGACGGACGCTCGCACGCCCGCCTGACCTGTTCGGAAGCTGTGTGCCGGAAGGGCTAGTTCTTCTGGATCTGGTCGAAGGAGAGCTCGACCGGGGTCTCGCGGCCGAAGATCTCCACCAGGCCCTTGACCTTCTTGGAGTCGGGGTTGATCTCGTTGATGGTCGCCTGCAGCGTGGCGAACGGGCCGTCGGTGACGGTGACCGAGTCGCCGACCTCGAAGTCCAGCACCTGGACCTCGACCTTGCGCTGCGGGGCCGGCTTGCCCTCGGCCTCGGCGGCCTCGCGGGCGGCCTTCTCCTCGGCCTCCGGGGCGAGCATCTTGACGATCTCGTCCAGCGTCAGCGGGTACGGGTCGTAGGCGTTGCCCACGAAGCCGGTGACACCGGGGGTGTTGCGGACGACGCCCCAGGACTCGTTCGTCAGGTCCATGCGGACCAGGACGTAGCCCGGGAGCTTGTTCTGCTTGATCGTCTTGCGGTCACCGTTCTTGATCTGGACGACCTCTTCCTGCGGCACCTCGGCCTGGAAGATGTAGTCCTCGACGTTCAGCGAGACGGCGCGCTGCTCCAGGTTGGTCTTCACCCGGTTCTCGTAACCCGCGTACGTGTGGATGACGTACCACTCGCCGGGCAGCGTCCGCAGTTCCTCGCGGAGCTTCTCGACCGGGTCGCGGTCGTCCTCGGGCTCTTCGGCCTCCTCGGCCGCTTCCTCGGCCTCGGTGGTCTCGTCCGCCTCGGCGCTCTCGTCCGCGGTGGTGTCGGCAGCCTCGGCCTCGTCGGAGGCCTCGGTGTCCTCGACGTCCGCGCCCTCGACGGCGGCGAGCGCGTCCTCGGCGGACTCGGCCCCTTCGCCGTAAGGCTCAACGGCGTCGTTCACGTTCGGGTCAGACACGGTGGCTGCTTCTTCCTGGATACAAGGGGTGGAACATGCGAAAAGGAGCGCCGGATACCTCGGCGCTCTTCGCTCTCGGCTCAGCCGAAGACGTACTTGGCGGCGTGACTGAGGCCATAGTCGATCAGGGTGATCAGACCGATCATCAGGACGACGAAGACGATCACAGCCGTCGTGTACGACGTCAGCTGGTTGCGGGTCGGCCAGACGACCTTGCGGAGCTCCGAGATGATCTGGCGGTAGAAGAGCGCGAGGCGCTTCAGCGGACCCTTCTTGGCCCGCTTGCCGCCCTTGCGGGTCTTCTTCTGGGAGTCCGGCGCCTCGTCCTGGGCATCAGGCATGTCGATGGAGCCCACGGCGTCCGTCACTCGTCCTCACCTGATTCCGGGTCGTGGCCGTGCCGCGCCCGGTCAGAGCCCGCACGGCGGTGCATTGCTGTACGTACATGCGCACACATCCTGGCGAAGGTGTGTGTAGCAGGGCCGGAGGGACTTGAACCCCCAACCGCTGGTTTTGGAGACCAGTGCTCTACCAATTGAGCTACGACCCTTTGTGTGTCCCCAACGTACCGCATCCGACCGGATGCTTGGTGTGCACCGGTTGAGCGCGGGCCGCTGAAGGCCAACGAGGTGAGAGTGTACGTGTTCCTGGGCCGGGCGTCGAACAGAAAGTACCCGGGAGGCACCGCTCCGCCGGAAGATCGTCCCGTCCGCGGCGGACCGGTGGCGTCGATCCGGACTGGTGTTCAGGGGTTTGCCCGGTGTTGTTCAGTACGTGAAACCGTTGTGCCGCCGGGGTTACCGGTCTGGAACGATGGGCCCATGAGCGCTGCAACCCCTCCCACCGAGCGCCGGGTCTCCGCCCGAGTCGGCTCGATCTCCGAGTCCGCCACCCTCGCCGTGGACGCCAAGGCCAAGGCCCTCAAGGCCGCCGGGCGACCGGTGATCGGCTTCGGCGCCGGTGAACCCGACTTCCCGACGCCGGACTACATCGTCGAGGCCGCGATCGAGGCCTGCAAGAACCCCAAGTACCACCGCTACACGCCGGCCGGCGGCCTGCCCGAGCTGAAGTCCGCGATCGCCGCCAAGACGCTGCGCGACTCCGGCTACGAGGTCGACCCGTCGCAGATCCTGGTCACCAACGGCGGCAAGCAGGCCATCTACGAGGCCTTCGCCGCGATCCTCGACCCGGGCGACGAGGTCATCGTCCCGGCGCCGTACTGGACCACCTACCCGGAGTCCATCCGGCTGGCCGGCGGTGTCCCGGTCGAGGTGGTCGCCGACGAGACGACCGGCTACCGGGTGAGCGTGGAGCAGCTGGAGGCGGCCCGCACCGAGAAGACGAAGGTCGTCCTCTTCGTCTCCCCGTCGAACCCGACCGGCGCGGTCTACAGCGAGGCCGAGACCGAGGCGATCGGCCGCTGGGCCGTCGAGCACGGCCTGTGGGTGCTGACGGACGAGATCTACGAGCACCTGGTCTACGGCGACGCCTCGTCGGTGTCGCTGCCCGCGCTCCTGCCCGAGCTGCGCGACAAGTGCATCGTGGTCAACGGCGTCGCGAAGACGTACGCGATGACGGGCTGGCGGGTCGGCTGGATCATCGGCCCGAAGGACGTGGTGAAGGCCGCGACCAACCTCCAGTCGCACGCCACGTCGAACGTCTCCAACGTCGCCCAGGTGGCCGCCCTCGCCGCCGTCTCCGGTGACCTGGACGCGGTCGCGACCATGCGCGAGGCCTTCGACCGCCGGCGGAAGACCATCGTGCGGATGCTCGACGAGATCGACGGCGTGGTCTGCCCGGAGCCCGAGGGCGCGTTCTACGCCTACCCCTCGGTGAAGGCGCTGATCGGCAAGGAGATCCGGGGCAGGCGGCCGCAGAGCTCGGTCGAGCTGGCGGCGCTCATCCTGGAGGAGGCCGAGGTCGCGGTGGTGCCGGGTGAGGCGTTCGGCACGCCGGGCTACCTGCGGCTGTCGTACGCGCTGGGCGACGAGGACCTCGTCGAGGGCGTGAGCCGGATCCAGAAGCTGCTGGCGGAGGCGCGCGACTGACGTCGTCCTTACGCCACAGGGGCGCCCGGGTCTCCTCCCGTGCGCCCCTGTTTGTTTGTGCGAGCAAGACCACGAAAGGGGAAAGTGCTACCGGGGCGGCGGAGACGTGCGGCAGGATCGGCGAATGGAGCGTGTACGTGATCTCTCTGAGCTGCCGAAAGCCCATCTCCACCTGCACTTCACCGGGTCCATGCGGCCCACCACCCTGCTGGAGCTGGCCGACAAGTACGGCGTGCGCCTGCCCGAGGCGCTGACCGACGCGCTGACCGGCGGGGAGCCGCCGAGACTGCGCGCCACGGACGAGCGCGGCTGGTTCCGCTTCCAGCGGCTGTACGACGCGGCGCGCTCGTGCCTGCGGGAGCCCGAGGACATCCGGCGGCTGGTGCGGGAGGCGGCGGAGGAGGAGGTGCGGGACGGCTCGGGCTGGCTGGAGATCCAGGTGGACCCGACGTCGTACGCGCCCCGGCTGGGCGGGCTGATCCCGGCGCTGGAGATCATCCTGGACGCGGTGGACGCGGCGACGCGGGACACCGGGATCGGAATGCGGGTGCTGGTTGCCGCCAACCGGATGAAGCATCCCCTGGACGCGCGCACGCTGGCCCGGCTGGCGGTGCGGTACGCGGACCGGGGGGTCGTGGGGTTCGGCCTCTCCAACGACGAGCGGCGCGGGATGGCCCGCGACTTCGACCGCGCGTTCGCGATCGCGCGTGAGGGCGGGCTGCTGTCGGCTCCGCACGGCGGCGAGCTGGCGGGGCCCGCGTCGGTACGGGACTGCCTGGACGACCTGGAGGCGCACCGCATCGGACACGGCGTGCGGGCGGCGGAGGACCCGCGGCTGCTGCGGCGGCTCGCGGACCGCCAGGTGACGTGCGAGGTGTGCCCGGCGTCGAACGTGGCACTGGGCGTCTACGACAAGCCCGAGGACGTACCGCTGCGGACCCTCTTCGAAGCGGGCGTCCCCCTGGCGCTGGGCGCGGACGACCCCCTGCTGTTCGGCTCCCGGCTGGCGGCGCAGTACGAGATCGCGCGGAACCACCACGGCTTCACGGACGCGGAACTGGCCGAACTGGCCCGCCAGTCGGTACGGGGCTCGACGGCCCCGGAGGACGTGAGGGCGAAGCTGCTGGCGGGGGTGGACGACTGGCTCACGTCGCCGGCGTAGCGGCGGGCGACGGTCCTCCCGGGGCAGCCGCGGGCGGCGTCACCCCGGCCGCTTGAAGTGGGCGTAGGGCGGATACGGCTCGAAGCAGACCAGGATCTCCTCGGGGTGCCCGCCGCCGGGCCGCTGCACGAGCCCGGGGAGGCTCGACACCATCGCCGTGCGCCCCTTGGCGACGCCTCTCTGCCGTGGCCCCCGGCCCGCCGCGTACGCGCAGTTCACGGCCGCCTCGGCGAACACGTCCCGGCTGCCGAAGAGGAGCACCGTGCGCGCATGGTGGGCGTGCCGCAGCTCGTCCCGGCAGTCCGCGCGCGCCGCGCGCCTGCGCCATGCGGCCGCGTCCCGCTCCGTACGCGCCTCGTCGGTACGGACGGTCAGGGGCGTGCCCGGACCGAGCGACCGGCGCAGCTCCGGCCATGTGCTGGGCCGCAGCCCGTAGGAGTGGTGGGCCAGGACGAGGTCCGCCGGTTCTCCGGTTCCTTCGTCGGGCGGCACTCCGTCCCGCAGCGGCACATGGACGATCGTGCGGCGCGAGTACGCGGCGAAGGAGAACAGGCCGGCGAGCCGGTTCAGTCCGTCGTGGTCGCCGAGGAGCAGCCCGATGGGTTCGGGAGCCCGCAGCGAGGTGTGCCGCAGGGGGTGCAGGGGCTGGACCACACGATGCTCACGCGGCCCCGTGCGCGGACGGAACCGACGCAGTCTCATGCGCATGCGGTCGGCCTCACGGACCCATGATCGCGGGTGCGTGTGCCGGGCGGCAACGGGGATTGCGGGGACTACAGGCTCACGCCCACCGTGACCGGCTCGTTGACCAGCGTGATCCCGAAGGCCTCGTGCACTCCGGCGACGACCTCGCGGGCGAGCGCCAGAAGGTCCTCCGTGGTGGCGTCGCCCCGGTTGGTGAGGGCGAGGGTGTGCTTGGTGGAGATGCGGGCGGGGCCGCTGCCGTACCCCTTGGTGAAGCCGGCCTTGTCGATCAGCCAGGCCGCGGAGGTCTTGGTGTGGCCCGGGCCGGCCGGGTAGGCCGGGGCCTCGGCGTCCTCACCGAGCCGCTCCCGCACACGCGTACGGAATGCGGCGAACGCCTCGTCGTCGAGGATCGGGTTGGTGAAGAAGGAGCCGGCCGACCAGGTGTCGTGGTCCTCGGGGTCCAGGACCATGCCCTTGCCCGCGCGGAGCTTCAGCACCGTCTCGCGGGCCGTGGCCAGCGGTACCCGGTCGCCCGGCGCGACACCGAGGACGCGGGCCGTCTCGGCGTACTTGACGGGCCCGGAGAGGCCGCCCGCGTCCTCCAGCGCGAAGCGCACCCGCAGGACGACGTAGCGCTCGGGGTCGGCCTTGAAGCGGCTGTGGCGGTACGAGAAGGCGCACTCCTCGTTGCCGAGGGGGACGGTCTCGCGGGTGCGGCGGGCGGGGGGGG
>NZ_NCTE01000490.1 GCF_002114215.1 Streptomyces sp. 13-12-16
CCGGTCCGGTCCGCCGGGCGGGCCCGGCGGACGTCGGGGTCAGCGCGGCGGCGAGGGCGCCGGACGGCACGAAGCCGGGGCCCCGGCCGGACGGCGGGGGCTTCCCCTCGACCCGCGGGGGAGCCCGGCCCTTGTGTCCCGTCACCTCCACGCCGAGGTTTACATCGATGAAATCCGCTCCCACGGAATCGTGACCGGCGGCGGGCGTGTCAAGGGAGCCGGGGCCCGGTCGCCGCCGGGCGGACCGTCAGTGCGCCGCGGAAATCCGTGTGCTGACGGAAGATCAGCCGTGCGCGAAGCCTGGACAGCCGTCGGGCGGCGTGTTGTCATTCCGCTGCACACCGGATTTCCAACGTTGGAATGAAGGGACGGCCGAGCCGACGGCCACCTCTGTTTCGTCCTGGCCCCATGCCCTCTGCGCGAGGAAAGGTTCGATGACAAGACAACTCACCCGCCCGGGATCCAGATCGTGGGCGCTGCTGACCGTGACCGCCGTGGCCCTGTCCACGGGCGCCCTGGCGCCCGCCGCGTCGGCCGCCGTACCGATCGCCGGAGTGTCCGCCGGCCCGACCGCCGCCGACGCCGATGTCGTGGTGCACGGCCTGAAGGGCGAGTACTTCAGCATGTCGGCACCGGGTGCCCGGGACTTCGCCGAACTCGGCGGCACCCTGCTGGAGCCGCAGATCAACTTCTCCGGACTGACCAGCACCTTCGAGGAGCTGACCGGGCGGACGGAGCACACCACCGCCCGCTGGACCGGACAGATCGAGGCACCGGAGACCGGTGAATACACCTTCCACGCCATCGGCGACAACGGCTTCCGGCTCTTCATCGACGACGAACCCGTCATCGACCACTGGGTGGGCGACTGGGACAAGGAGCAGACCAGCGCGGCGGTCAGGCTGACCGCCGGCGAGAAGCACGACTTCCGCATGGAGATGTTCCAGGACGTCGGCGGCGCCAACATGTTCCTGCGCTGGTCGACGCCGACGATGCCCAAGCAGCTCGTGCCGACGACGGCGTTCACCCCGCCCGCCGGTTTCGAGGTCTTCCCGGTGGAACCGACCGTCACCGAGAACGGGCGGCAACTGCGCGCCCGGTTCGAGGACCCGGTGGGCGACCTCGCCGAGGTGGCCGGCCACCTCAGGATCGAAGCCGACACGACCGCCATGCCCGTCGAGTCGGTGACGGCCGCCCCCGGTGACCCCGACTCCCTCCTGATCACGCTCTCCGAGCCGATCCAGAAGAACCAGCAGGTCCGGTTCACCTACGACGGTGAGGGCGGCCTCACGGCCGGCGGCAGGACCGTGCCCCGGATCGTCCGCTACGCCACGAACACGTCCACCCACCGCATCACCACTCCGTGGGGCGACGAGGTCGACACGGAGAACCCGCTGCCGGAGTACCCCCGCCCGCAGCAGGTCCGCTCGAAGTGGAAGAACCTCAACGGGCCCTGGCAGTTCAGCGGTGCCGAGGCCGGTGAGCAGCCGGTCTTCGGCAAGGACCTGGACGAGAAGATCATCGTGCCGTTCCCGGTCGAGTCGCAGCTCTCCGGACTCGAGCGGCACGAGGACCACATGTTCTACCGCAAGCTCGTGGACGTGCCGAGGAGCTGGAAGGTCGGCAAGAGCGGCAGTGCCAACCGGCTGAAGCTCAACTTCGGCGCCGTGGACTACCAGGCCACCGTCTGGGTCAACGGCAAGAAGGTCGCCGAACACACCGGCGGCTACAACGCCTTCAGCGCCGACATCACCGACGAGGTCAAGGGCCGGGGCAAGCAGGAGATCGTCGTCGCGGTCACCGACACCGGCGGCGCCGACCAGCCGACGGGCAAGCAGTCCACCAACCCCGGCGGCATCTTCTACACCCAGTCGTCCGGCATCTGGCAGACCGTCTGGATGGAGCCCGTCGCCGACACCTCCATTGACAACGTCGTCACCACGCCCGACATCGACACCGGCACCCTCGCGGTGACCGTCGAGTCCGCGGGCGCCTCCAGGCACGCCCGCGTCGAGGCCGTGGCCCGCGACGCCCGCGGCAAGGTCGTCGGCCGGGTCAGCGGACCGGCCAACAAGGAGCTCGGCCTGCGCGTGGCCGGGCAGCGCCTGTGGAGCCCGGACGACCCCTACCTCTACGACCTCGACGTCAAGCTGAAGGACGGCAGGTCCACCGACAAGGTCGGCAGTTACTTCGGGATGCGCGAGATCGGGATCGAGGAGGTCGGCGGTTACCCCAAGCTGGTCCTCAACGGGAAGCCGGTTTTCTCCCTCGCCACCCTCGACCAGGGCTTCTGGCCCGACGGCCTCTACACCGCGCCCAGCGACGACGCCCTGGCGTTCGACCTGAAGGCGCACAAGAAGCTCGGCTTCAACGCCGTACGCAAGCACATCAAGGTGGAGTCGCCCCGCTGGTTCCACCACGCGGACAAGCTCGGTCTGCTGGTCTGGCAGGACTTCGTCTCCGGGAACCTCACCGACGCCACCGGACAGAAGGCCTTCGTCGACCAGGGCCGCGAGATGATGCGCCAGCACCACAACGCGCCCTCCGTCATCGGCTGGATCGTCTTCAACGAGGGCTGGGGCGAGTGGAACCGCGAGGAGAGCGGCCGTATCGCCGAGTCGGTGAAGGCCGCCGACCCGTCCCGGATCGTCAACGCGCACAGCGGTGTCAACTGCTGCAACTCCAAGGGTGACTCGGGCAAGGGCGACATCATCGACCACCACGACTACAACAACGACGACGCGCCCTTCCCGGACCACCGGGCGGCCATGGACGGCGAGCACGGCGGCTTCACCCTGCGCACCCCGGGCCACATGTGGCCGGGCACGCCGACCGTGATCTACAGCGGTGTCACCGACAAGGAGGCACTGACCCGCAAGTACGTGGAGAACACCGAGAAGTTCTACCTCGACCAGGCCGGCGCCGAACTCTCCGGCTCGGTGTACACACAGATCACCGACCTGGAGAACGAGCTCAACGGCCTCTACACCTACGACCGCCGGGAGATCAAGGTCGACCCGGTCAGGGTGCGCGAGATCAACCGCGAGGTCATCGCGGCCGGCGCCGCGGCGGGCGACCGGGAACCCCTGAAGGGCGGCGGGTCCTGGGCCCTCGACGAGGGCACCGGCACCACCGCGAAGGACGACGGCCCGAACGACAGGCCCCTGACCCTGAGCGAGGGCACCACCTGGACCACCGGAGTCAGCGGCAGCGCGCTGAAGTTCGACGGCCGGGGACAGTACGCCCGGACCGAGGGCCCGGTGCTCGACACCACCGGCAGCTACACGGTCTCCGCCTGGGTCAGCCTCGACTCCCTTCCCGGCAACTACGCCACCGCCGTCAGCCAGGACGGACGGCGCCAGGCCAGCCCCTTCTACCTGCAGTACGGCCAGGGCGCGTTCGCCTTCAGCACGCCGGACGGGCAGCGCGCACGGCTGGAGACCACGCCGGAGACCGGCCGCTGGTACCACCTGGTCGGTGTGCGTGACGACGCGACCGACCAGATCAGGCTCTACGTCGACGGCAAGCCGGTGGCGACCTCCACCGCCGGCCCCGCCTACGTCGCCACCGGCCCCCTCGCCGTGGGCCGCGCCCAGTGGAACGGCGAGAACACCGACTTCTGGGACGGCGCGGTGGACCAGGTCCACGCCTACGACAAGGCGCTCACCGCCGAGGAGGTGAGCGCGCTCTACAACGGGGAGAAGCAGTAACGTCGTTGACGGCGGGGTGGTGCGGGCGCCCATGTGCGCCCGCACCACCCCGTCTCGCATGGCGTCAGGGGGCCCAGGGAGCCTCCACCGTCCAGGTGGTGTCCTCGGTGAAGAGGGCGGGGCTGTCCCACGTGTGGGTCCCGCCCGGGGTGGCCAGCCACAACTCGGCGCCGTGGTGGCGCAGATACTGCTCGGGGAAGTTGTAGGCGGACAGTCTCACCCCGCCGTTCGCGCCCCGGGCCGGGCAGAAGGTGGCGTCGGCACGGAACAGGTCGCCGCTGCCGCCCTCCTTGTACACGCGGTACTCGCGGTGGCGCAGATACTCGCCCGGGTAGTTCCGCGACTCGAACGAGTAGCAGGTGCTGTCGGCCAGGCCGGGCACGATCCGCCAGGTGGCGTCGTTCTTCAGCAGCGCGTCACTGCCGCCGGTCACGACCGCGGTGAACGCGGCGCCGTCCTGGTGCCGCACATAGCGGTCGGTGTAGCCCGGTGTCGTCACCCGCAGGGACTTGTACTGACCGGTGGGCAGGGTCACGGGCGCGGCCGGTGAGCGGGACGCGTCGATCAGGGCCCGGTTGGCGGCCCTGACCCCGGCCTCGTCGACCTTGACCACCTGACGGTCGTAGGTGAGCAGGCCGTTGGCCTCGTTCTCGACGTCGGTGATCTCGGTGTAGACCGAGGCGGACAGCCCTCGCGGCATGCGCACCTCACGGATGCCGTCCAGCAGGCCGACGAACCGGTTGTTCAGACGCGTGAGGTCCGGCTGGTCCTCGTAACTGAAGCCGCCGCCGGGGTACCACTCGTGGCCGGCCACCTTGAAGCCGAGTCCGCCGAACTCACCGAGGACCGCGGCGCGGGTGGCGCTGGGCACCGTGGTGCCGGGACCCACGTACACATGGTGGTCGACCACATCACCGTTGCCGCCGTCCACGGCCCCGCAGCAGTTGACCCCGCTCATGTTGTTCACCAGCCGGGACGGGTCGTACGCCTTGACCTCGTCGGCGATGCGCGCCTGGTCGTACTGGCCCCAGCCCTCGTTCTGGTTGACCCACATCACCAGCGACGGGGAGCTGCGGTGCTGGTCCACGACACGGTCGTACTCGGCCTCCCACTGGGTGCGTGCGGCGGCGTCGGGGGTGCGCAGGTCCATGGAGGGCATGTCCTGCCACACCAGCAGACCGAGCCGGTCGGCCCAGTAGAACCAGCGCTGCGGCTCGACCTTGATGTGCTTGCGCACCATGTTGAAGCCGAGGTCCTTGTGCTTCTGCAGGTCGTACCGGAGGGCTGCGTCGGTCGGCGCGGTGTAGATGCCGTCCGGCCAGTAACCCTGGTCCAGGGTGCCCGTCTGGAAGACGAACTCTCCGTTCAGCACCGGGCGCAGCAGCCCGTCGACGCGGGCGAGGCCGATGGAGCGCATGCCGGTGTAGCTGCCGACGGAGTCGACCGTCGTACCGCCGGAGAGCAGTTCCGCCCGCACGTCGTACAGGAAGGGATCGTCCGGGCTCCACCGGTGCGGGTTCGGGACCGGAACGGTGAACTCACCGCCGACCGGGCCGGTGGCGGTGCCGACCGTGGTGCCGCCGGTGGAGACGGTGACACGGGCCTGGTGGCCGTTGGTCCCGGCACCCCGCACGGTGATCTCGAGGCGGTTGTTGCTGAGGTCGGGCACCATGTCGAGGCGGGTGATGTGCGCGGACGCCGTGGGTTCGAGCCACACGGTCTGCCAGATGCCGGAGGCCGCGGTGTAGAAGATGCCACCACCCGGATGGGGCGTCACCTCGTTGATCCGCTGTTTGCCGACCGCCTGACTGCCGGTCTGTGTGGGGTCCCACACGGAGACGACGACGGTGTTCGTGCCGCCGTTCAGCAGGTCGGTGATGTCGTAGGAGAACGAGTCGTAGCCGCCGCTGTGGGTGGCGCCGGCCTGCCGGTCGTTGACCCACACGGTCGTACGCCAGTCACTGGCGCCGAAGTTGAGCTGGACGCGGCGTCCGTTCCAGTTCGACGGGACCGTGAAGGTGCGCTTGTACCAGAGCTTGTCGTTCCGGGTGATCCTGCGCTGGATGCCCGAGAGCGCGGACTCGGCCACGAAGGGCACCCGGATCCGCTCGTCGAACGAGGCGGGCCGGCCGGCGTCCGCCGAGGTGACGGCGAAGTCCCAGATGCCGTTGAGATTCGCCCAGTCGGGCCGGGTGAGCTGCGGACGCGGGTACTCGGGCAGCGGGTTGTCGACCGGGACCCGATCGGTCCACGGGGTGGTCATCGGCGCGGGCTTCGGGGTCCACGCCCGGGGCGCCGCCGCCGCGGTGCCGGAGACGGTGAGGGCCGTTCCGGCGAGCAGGGCCAGCACCGCCAGCAGGGCGGTGACCCGGTGCGCCCGCCGTCCGCGTCGGGGAACGGGAAACGGTGGTGCGGATGTTCGACGCATCGTCACTCCTCGGGAAGTGGGGGTGGGAGACGTGCGCGTGCGGAGGCGGCCGGTCGCGCGATGGAGCGTGACCGGCCGCCGGTACCGGACGCGGCGGCGGTGGCCTTCGGTGGCCCGCCGCCGCGTCCGGGGCCTCACATCAGTTGCCGTCGGCGGCCCAGCCAGGTCTGGGCGATGACGACGACGGCCAGGAAGGCGCCGCTGACGACCTGCTGGTAGGAGGAGTCCAGGGAGCCGACCTGGTTGATGACGTTCTGGATCACCCTGAGCAGCAGCACACCGACCAGCGAGCCGCTGACGTAGCCGAGCCCGCCGGTGAGCAGGGTGCCGCCGATGACGACGGCGGCGATGGCGTCCAGCTCCATGCCGTTGCCGAGGATGGTCACCCCGGAGGCGAGCCAGGCCGCGTTGAGCGCGCCGGCCAGTCCCGCCAGCACCCCGGACAGGGTGTAGACGAGGATCTTGGTACGGGCCACCGGGGCGCCCATCAGCGCCGCCGCGTCCTCGTTGCCGCCGACCGCGTACACATGCTGTCCGAAGCGCGTGCGGCGCAGCACGACGGCCCCGGCGACGAACAGCGCCAGCGTGATCCACACGGGATTGCCCAGACCGAAGGTCGTGCCCTGACCGAGTTCGGCCAGGAACGAGCCCTTCCCGATCAGGTACGTGTCGGCGCCCTCGTCGGTGAGCGCCAGCATCAGACCGCGCGCACCGAGCATGGCCGCCAGGGTGACGATGAACGGCGCGAGCCGGGAGCGGGCCACGAGCAGCCCGTTGACGACACCGATCGCCCCGCACACCACCAGCGGCAGCAGCAGCGCCACCAGGGTGCCGTGCCGGGATCCCCAGGCCGCCAGGACCCCGCCCAGCGCGAACAGCGAGCCGACCGACAGGTCGATGCCCCCGGTGATGATCACGAAGGTCATGCCGAGCGCGACGATCGCCAGGAAGGCCGAACTCGTCGCCATGTTGCCGACGTTGTCCCCGGTGGCGAAGGAGTCGAAGCTGAACGACGCCACCAGGGAGACGACCAGCAGCACCGCCAGCGCGCCGTGCTGCTGGACCAGCGCGCTCACCCGCTCGGAGCGTGCGGACCCCACGGGCTCGCCGGCCGCCGGCGGTTTCCCGTCGCCCGCCGCGGTCACCGGGGTGTCCGTCTTCGTGGCGGTCATCGCTTCCCCCGTCCCCGTGCCGCGTAGACCGCGCACACGATCACTATGGCCTGCGCGATCTGGGTCCACGAGGGCGGCAGATCGTGCTTGATGAGGGTGGCGGTGAGCAGCTGGATGAGGACGGCTCCCGCCACGGTGCCGGCGATGTTCACCCGGCCGCCGGTCAGCGGTGTCCCACCGACCACGACGGCGGTGATGGCGGACAGCTCCATCAGATTGCCCAGTGAGGTCGGGTCGCTGGCCTGGAGCCGCGCGGTGGCGAGGACGCCCGCCACCGCGGCGAGCAGCGCGCAGACGACGTACACCACGATCAGCACGCGGCGCACCGGCAACCCGGCGAGCTGCGCCGCGGGACGGCTGTCGCCGATGGCGAGGAGCTGCCGCCCGAAGGTGGTGCGGCGGACGACGAAGGCCACCAGCAGGGCCAGCACGGCGGCGATCAGGATCAGGTACGGGATGCCCAGCACGTCGCCCGACCCCAGGGAGGCCAGGGACGGGTTGCGCAGGTCCTCCAGCTGCGGCAGCAGCACCAGGGCGAGACCCCGGCCACCGACCATGAGCGCCAGCGTCGCCACGATCGGCTGCACCCCGACGAACGCGACCAGCACCCCGTTGGCCAGTCCGACGCCCGCGGCGAACACCGCCACCACGAGCAGCGCCGGCACGAGTCCGTAGCCGAGGTAGAGGGCCGTCACGGAGGCCGCCAGCGCCATCACGGCACCGACCGAGAGGTCGACGCCCTCGGTGCCGATGACCAGGGCCATGCCCAGCGCCACGATGATGACGGGGGCGACCTGCACGGCCTGGGTGCGGAAGTTCTCCGCGGACAGGAAGTGCGGGGTGATGACGATGTTGACGACCAGCAGCAGTGCCACGCCGGCGTAGACGCCGTACGTCTGCAGCCACTGCAGGACGCGGGCCTTGTCCAGCGGGGCGGTCCTGAGGGCGGCTTCAGCCATCGGTGACCGCCTCCTCGACCGCGTCCCGGTCCGGGGCGTGCCCGGCGATGGTCCGCATCAGCTTGTCCTCGGTGACCTCGTCGCCGGTCAGTTCGCCGACGACCGCACCGTCCTTCAGTACGACCACGCGGTCGGACCCTTCGATCAGTTCCTCCAGGTCGGAGGAGATGAGCAGGACGCCCAGGCCGTCCGCGGCCAGTTCGTCCACGAGTTTCTGCACCTCGGCCTTGGCCCCGACGTCGATGCCCCGGGTGGGCTCGTCCAGCAGCAGGACCTTGGGGTTCATCGCCAGCCAGCGGGCGAGCAGCACCTTCTGCTGGTTGCCGCCGGAGAGTTCACCGACCTTCTGCCGCGGCGAGGACGCCTTGATCCGCAGCCGCTCGATGAAGGTGTCCACGATGCTGTCGACGCGTGCCTCGGAGACCAGGCCGAAGCGGGAGAGCCGGGGCAGGACGGCCAGCGAGATGTTCTCGCGGACCGACAGACCGGGCACGATGCCCTCGCTCTTGCGGTCCTCCGGCAGCAGACTGATGCCCGCCCGGATCGCCGCGGGGGTGGAGCCGCCGCGCAACGGAACCCCGGCCACCGTCACACTGCCCGAACTCGTGCCCAGGGCACCGGAGATCGCCTTCGCGGTCTCGGTGCGTCCGGAGCCGAGCAGCCCGCCGAGACCGACGACCTCGCCGGGACGGATGCTCACCGACACCTCGTTCAGCCTGTGCGGGACCGTCAGTTCGCGGGCCTCCAGCACGGGTCGGCCGTCCGTGGCGTGATGGTCGCCGGTGAACTTCGTCAGGCCCTCCTGGCGGACCTCGCCCAGCTCCCGGCCCAGCATGGTCGACACCAGGGAGAGCCGGTCGAGGTCGGCGAGGCGCCCGTGGTGCACGCGACGGCCGTCGCGCAGCACGGTCACCGTGTCGCACACGGCGTACAGCTCGTCGAGACGGTGGCTGACGTAGACGACGGCGATGCCCTCGTCGCGCAGCCGGCGGATGACCGAGAACAGCGTCTCGACCTCCCGCGGCTCCAGCGACGAGGTCGGCTCGTCCATGATGACGATCCGGGCCTCGCTCGCCACGGCACGCGCCAGGGCGACCATCTGCTGCGCGCCGACACCGAGGGTGCGCAACGGCCGGCGGACGTCCACCCGGACGCCGTGGGCGCTCAGCGCCTCCTCGGCCTCCCGGTTCATGCGGGCGAAGTCCAGCAGGCCGAGACGGGTGCGTGGTTCGCGGCCCAGGAAGAGGTTGCGGGCCACGCTCAGCAGCGGGATGAGGTTGACCTCTTGGTAGATGGTCGAGATCCCGGCCTTCTGGGCCTCCAGCGGCGTGGCGAAGGAGACTTCACGGCCCTGGAAAACGATGTCACCGGCGTCGGGCCGGTAGACCCCGGTGAGGAGCTTGATGAGGGTCGACTTGCCGGCGCCGTTCTCGCCGATCAGGGCGTGGACCTCACCGGGGTGCAGGGTCAGGTCCACGTCGTCCAGGGCCCGGACGCCGGGGAAGGACTTGCTCAGTCCGCGGACGGCGAGGACTTCGGCGGGGGGAGCCACCTGTGCCTCCAGGAAGAAAGTGGTGACGGACGGACAGGGGTCCGGAGACCGGGCCCCGCGACGGGATCAGTAGGCCCTGCCGAGGTCCTGCTCGGCGTTGTCGGCGTTGTAGGCGCTGTCCTGGATCACGATGTCCTGGGGGACTTCCTCGCCCTGGGTGAAGGTGTCCAGCGTCTGGAACGCCAGCGGGCCGAACCTCGGGTTGGACTCGACGACGCCGCTGATCCAGCCGTCGACGACGCCCTGGACGGCGTTGCGCGTACCGTCGACCGTGATGATCTTGACGTCGCCGGCCTTCTTGCCGGCGCCCTTCAGCGCGGCGACCGCGCCCAGGCCCATCTCGTCGTTCTCCGCGTAGACGCCCTTGATGCCGGGGTTGGACTGGATGAGCTGCTCGGTGACCTGCTGGCCCTTCTCACGGGTGAAGTCACCGGTCTGCTCGAACACGACCTTCAGGCCGGGGGCCTTCTCGGCGACGCGCTCCTTGAAGCCCTTGGTGCGCTCGGTGGTGACGTTGTTCCCGGCCGAGCCCAGCAGGATGGCGACCTCGCCCTTGCCGCCGGTGGCCTCGATCATCTGGTCGGCGGCGCGGCGGCCCTGCTCGACGAAGTCCGAGGCGATGAAGGAGACGTAGTCCTTGCACGCCGTGGCGTTGATCTTGCGGTCGATGGTGACGATCGGGACCTTCTTCGCGGCGGCGGCCTGCAGCACCGGGTCCCAGCCGTCGGAGTTGAGCGGGGCGATCACCAGCAGGTCGACGCCCTTGGTGAGCAGGGTCTGGACGTCGCTGATCTGCTTGGAGAACTGCGACTGGGCGTTGGCGGTGAGCAGCTTGACGCCCCTCTTGGCCGCCTCGTCCTTGATGGACTGCGTCTCCGCGATGCGGAACGGGTTGGCCTCCTTCTCCGACTGGGAGAAGCCGACCGTGGCGTCCTTCAGGTCGATCTTCTCGCCGCCGTAGGCGTCGAGGGTGCAGGTCTCGCTGCCGGGCTTCGGCGTGGCGACCTTCTGCTCGGCGCCGGCGGCGGTCGCCGGGGACTTCTTGCTGTCCGACGCGTCGTCCTCCGACTTGGCGCAGGAGGTGACGGTCAGGGCCACGGCGGCGGCCAAGGCCACGACCACGGGACGGGCGAGAAGGTGGGAACGGTGAGTGGTGCGCTGCATGGTGACCCCGATCCGGGTGACGCTGGAAGGGAACTGGGGAGCCGAAGGACGCGCAGATGTGGTGCTGCTCCCCCTGTGCGAAGCGGCGTCCGGTGCGCCGCAAGGAGGTTTTACATCGTTGGAAGGATGCTGTAAACCCCTTGCGCACAAGGTGCGAAGCCAACGGAGCGAGCCGGACGGCGGCCCACTCCCGCGCCGCTCGGGCCCCACCCGCCCCGGCAAGCGCTTGCCCCGTGCGCGGTGAAGTGCCGTCGGCGTAGGGCGTGTACGGGGAGACCGGGCTTCGCCTCGAGCCTGCCAAGCACCGTCGGTGCACGGTGCGTGTGCCGGGGGAGACCGGGCTCGGGCCGCGTGTCAACGAGGCGCTGTCGGCGTACGGCATGTGTGCCGGGGGAGGCCGGGCCCCGGTTCCGCCGCGTCCATGAGGCACCGTCGGTGTGCGGCACGTGCACCGGGGCGGACCGGCCTCCCGCCTCGGCGGTCCAGTGGTGGACCCGGTCCACCGAACCAGCGGTACCGGTCGCCGTCTTGAGCGCTCACGCGGACGACGAAGGGCTCCCCGTCAACCGCGGGGAGTCGTGCCTCCCCCAGAGCCCGAAAGAGCCTGGGAGGTACCCCCGGGCGGCACGGGCGGGCGGTGGGGGTTCCCCGCTCATGGGGGGTCCCCCCGCTCGAGCGAAGCCGAGAGTGGGGGAGGAGCCGAGAGTGGGGGAGGAGGCACCCCGTGAACGCCGGGCCGCGCAACCCTCCCCACGCCCACCGAGGGCACCCGGCCGGCGCCGACCCGCGCACCCCGGCGTGTCGGCCGCTCGGGGGCGCGCAGGGCCGCGTCGGCTCCGCGGGCGTGTCCCG
>NZ_NCTE01000491.1 GCF_002114215.1 Streptomyces sp. 13-12-16
CCGTGCCGACGTGCGGGGTCCGGCCCGGGGCGGAGGAGACGGACCCGCCGGGCCGGAGCCGTCGGCACGAAACCGCCGGACCGGAGCCGCCGGCACGGCAGTCGCCGGCGCGCGGCGGCCCCCGGTGGTGACGGGTCCGGGTGCCGTCAGCGCTCCCGGAGGGTGAGCGCGATGCCTTCGACGACCGCGGCGAGCCCCGCCTCGAAACCGGCCTGGTGGTCCCGGAACATCTCGTACCCGGCCTGTGCGGCGAGCGGCTGGGCGGCCAGGCGCTCCCCGCGGGCGTCCAGGTCGTAGCCGTCGGCCCCGGTGGCGGGGTCGGGCCCCATCGCCTGCTCCTCGATGACGTATCCGATGGTGTAGCTGTACGCCGTGAACCAGGCGCGGGCGGCGGCGGGCGGGGTGAACCCCGCGTCGGTGAGCGTCCGCAGGCCGGCCTCCATCGGCTCGGCGTACGACAGGTCGGTGAAGCGGGTGCCCGCGTAGACCTTGGCCCCGTCGCGGTAGCGGAGCAGGTGCTCGCGCAGGCCGCCCATCATCAGGCGGAGCGCCTCCCGCCAGTCGCCGGCCGACGGGGTGGTCAGCTCGGCGGTCATCTGCCGCATCATCTCCGTCGCCATCTCGTCGAGCAGCGCCTGCTTGTCCTTGAAGTGCCAGTAGAGGGCGGGCGCCTTGACGTCCAGTTCTCTGGCGATCACGCGCAGCGTCAGGCCGTCCAGGCCGACCTCGTTCAGCAGTCTCAGCGCCGTGTCGGCGACCCGTCGGCGGTCCAGGGGGGCACGTCGTTCCGAACTCACGCTTGACAACTTAACACCGTTAGGGACACGCTCACAGGGCAGGCCACTTAACAACGTTAAGGAGACTTGATCATGAGCGACACCCATGTGCTGATCGTGGGCGCCGGGCCGGCCGGCCTCACCCTCGGCATCGACCTGGCCCGGCGCGGGATCCCCGCGCTGGTGGTGGAGCGGGCGGACGAGCTGTTCCCCGGCTCGCGCGGCAAGGGGCTCCAGCCGCGCACCATGGAGGTCTTCGACGACCTGGGCGTCCTGGAGGCGATCCACGCGGTGGGCGGCGGCTACCCGGCCGGCATGATCTGGCGGAACGGCGAGCGGCTCCGCGAGCACCACGTGTTCGAACAACCGGCCGGGCCGAGCGAGGACTCGCCGTACGACGAGCCGTGGATGGTCCCGCAGTGGCGCACCCAGCGGATCCTGCTGGAGCGCCTGGAGGAGCTCGGCGGCAAGGTCGCCTTCGGCCGGGAGGTCACCGGCGTGGCCCAGGACCCGGAGGGCGTGACCGCGCACTTCGCCTCCGGTGGGCCGGTGCGCGCCCGGTACCTCGTCGCGGCGGACGGCGGCCGTTCCGTGGTGCGCCGGGCGGTGGGCGTCGGCATGACCGGGGAGGAGGTGGATCCGTTCCCCACGCTGGTGGCGGACGTGCGGATCACCGGCCTGGACCGGGACAACTGGCACTTCTTCCCCCAGGGCGAGGGGACCGAGGACCTCCTGGCGATCTGCCCGCTGGCCGGGACGGAGGACTTCCAGCTGGTCGCCCGGTTCGCGGAGGGCGCGGAGGTGGACCTCTCCCCGGAGGGCGTACGGCAGGTCGTCGCCGCCCGCTCGCACCTCGCCGCCGAGGACGTCACGGAGGTCCGCTGGGCCTCGGACTTCCGGCCGCGGGCCGCGCTCGCCGACCGGTTCCGGGTGGACCGGGTCTTCCTCGCGGGCGACGCGGCGCACGTGCACTCCCCGGCCGGCGGCCAGGGCCTCAACACCAGCGTCCAGGACGCCTACAACCTGGGCTGGAAGCTGGGCGCGGTCCTGGGCGACGGGGCTCGGGCGGCACTGCTGGACACGTACGAGGAGGAGCGGCGCCCGATCGCCGCGCAGATGCTGGGCCTGACCACCAGCATCCACCGGGGTGAGACGCGACGGGGCGGGGCCACCCGGCAACTGGACCTCGGCTACCCCGCGTCGACGCTCACCGCGGAGACGCGGACGGCACCCGGCCCGGTGCGCGCGGGCGACCGGGCCCCGGACGCCACGGTGAACGGCGTACGCCTCTTCGACGCGTTCCGGGGGCCGCACTGGACCCTGCTGGCGCTGGGCACGTCCGCCCCCGCGCCGTCCGCCGCCGTACGGCTGGTGCAGGGCCCGGCGCACGAGACCTACGGCACGGGGCTGTTCCTCGTCCGCCCGGACGGCTACGTGGGCTGGGCCGGGGACACGCCGGACGGGCTCCCGGAGTACCTGGCCCGGTTCGGCGGGCGCTGACCGCTACGCGCTCGCCAGCGACAGCTTCGCCGCGAAGCCCAGGAACAGGGCGCCGGCCGCCGAGGTGGCACCGGCCGCCAGCCGCCGCCTGCGCCGGAACGCGTCGGCCAGGCGGGTGCCGCCGAAGATCAGCAGCGACAGGTACAGGAAGCTGGCCGTCTGGAGCAGGGCGCCGAGGACGACGAAGGAGAGCGCGGGGTAGGCGTAACCGGGGTCGACGAACTGCACGAAGAAGGAGATCAGGAAGAGGATCGCCTTCGGGTTGAGCAGCGACACGACCAGCGCGCGGCGGTAGGGGCGCTCGTCGGCGGACGGGACGGCGGGCACCCCGGCCGGGTCCGTCGGCTCGCCCCGCGTCCTCCACATGCCCCACGCCGAGCGCAGCATGCCGTACGCCATCCACGCCAGGTACGCGGCACCGGCGTACTTCACCACCAGGAACAGCAGTGGCGTCGTGGTGAGCACCGAGGCCGCGCCGAGCGCCGCCAGCGTCATCAGGACGGTGTCCCCGGTGAAGACACCGGCCGCCGCCGCGTAGCCGGTGCGGACACCCTTGCGGGCGGCGACGGAGAGGACGTACAGGGAGTTGGGACCGGGCAGCAGGACGATGAGGATCAGTCCCGCCAGGTAGGTGGGGAGGTCGATGACGCCGAACATGGAGGGAGTGTCGCACGAGGGTGCGGCACTCCCTCCAGGGGTGTCCCAGCCTGCGGGAAGGCGGCTCAGAACGCGTCGCTCGGCACGTAGGTCCCCCAGACCTCCCGCAGCGCGTTGCACACCTCGCCCACCGTCGCGCGGGCCTTCAGGGCCTCCTTCATCGGGTACAGGACGTTGTCCTCGCCCTCCGCCGCCTTCTTCAGGGCGGTCAGCGCCGAGTCGACCGCCTGCTGGTCGCGTTCCGCGCGGAGTTTCGCCAGGCGTTCGGCCTGCTGGGCCTCGATGGCCGGGTCGACGCGGAGCGGCTCGTACGGCTCCTCCTCGTCGAGCTGGAAGCGGTTGACGCCGACCACGACGCGCTCGCCGGAGTCGGTCTCCTGGGCGATGCGGTAGGCGCTGCGCTCGATCTCGTTCTTCTGGAAGCCGTGCTCGATGGCGTTGACGGCGCCGCCGAGGTCCTCGACCTTCTTCATCAGCTCCAGCGCCGCCGCCTCGACGTCGTCGGTCATCTTCTCGACGACGTAGGAACCGGCGAAGGGGTCGACGGTCGCCGTCACGTCCGTCTCGTAGGCGAGGACCTGCTGCGTACGGAGGGCGAGCCGGGCGCTCTTGTCCGTCGGGAGCGCGATCGCCTCGTCGAAGGAGTTGGTGTGCAGCGACTGCGTGCCGCCGAGCACCGCGCCCAGGCCCTGGACGGCGACGCGGACCAGGTTCACCTCGGGCTGCTGGGCCGTGAGCTGGACGCCCGCCGTCTGCGTGTGGAAGCGCAGCATCAGGGACTTGGGGTTCTTCGCGCCGAACTCCTCCTTCATCACCCGCGCCCAGATCCTGCGGGCCGCACGGAACTTGGCGACCTCCTCCAGGATCGTCGTACGGGCCACGAAGAAGAAGGACAGGCGCGGGGCGAAGTCGTCCACGTCCATGCCGGCCGCGACGGCCGTGCGGACGTACTCGATGCCGTCCGCGAGGGTGAACGCGATCTCCTGCGCGGGAGAGGCGCCCGCCTCGGCCATGTGGTAGCCGGAGATCGAGATCGTGTTCCACTTCGGGATCTCGGCCCGGCAGTACTTGAAGATGTCGGCGATCAGGCGCAGCGAGGGCTTCGGCGGGAAGATGTACGTGCCCCGCGCGATGTACTCCTTCAGCACGTCGTTCTGGATCGTGCCGGTGAGCCTGTCGGCCGGAACGCCCTGCTCCTCGGCGACCAGTTGGTAGAGGAGCAGCAGGAGGGCGGCGGGGGCGTTGATCGTCATCGACGTCGACACCTTGTCCAGCGGGATGCCGCCGAACAGCACCCGCATGTCGTCCACCGAGTCGATGGCGACGCCCACCTTGCCGACCTCGCCGTGCGCGATCGGGGCGTCGGAGTCGTGGCCCATCTGGGTGGGCAGGTCGAAGGCGACCGACAGGCCCATCGTGCCGTTGGCGATGAGCTGCTTGTAGCGGGCGTTGGACTCCGTCGCCGTGCCGAAACCGGCGTACTGGCGCATCGTCCAGGGCCGGCCCGTGTACATCGTCGGGTACACGCCCCGGGTGAAGGGGTACGCTCCCGGCTCGCCCAGCTTCTCCGCCGGGTCCCAGCCCTTGAGAGCCTCCGGCCCGTAGACCGGTTCGATGGGCAGACCGGACTCCGACTCGCGCGCCATGGTGTGATGCCTCCCGCTGAGCAGCGTTGCTCGATTCGCTCGTCCGGTACCCGTCAGTTCCTCGTCGGCACGGGCCGACCCTTCGACGGACTGTAGCGGTGCGCGTACGGCCCGGTGGAGGGGCGCACGCTGGGACCTTCCTCACAGCTTCGGTGGGACCCCGCTCACAGCACCACCTCGGCGGTCGTCTTCCGGCCACTCACCACCATGCCCCTTTGTTCGTCGGAGGTCACGTCCGGGGAACATCTCAGGTGACGGCCGGGCGCGGCCGGTGAGACGACGGGGGGCCGGTGTGCGTAGTACGGGCATGGGGAGGAAGGGAATCGCGGCCGTCGCGGCGCTGACGGCCCTGGCCGCGCTGGCCGGTGGTGCGGCCGGTTGCACGGTGCAGCCCGCCGGGGCGGGCGGGGAACACAGGTCGCCGGTGCGCATAGAGGTGCCGAGCCGGACGCCGTCCGCGTCACCGTCACGGGCTCCGGACGACGACGGCGGGAAGTCCTCCCCTCCTTCCGGCGCCCCGGCACCGCGCGTGCTGTGGTCCCCCGGCGACTCCGGGCGCGACATACGCGAACTCCAGGCCCGGCTGCGGCAGGTCGCCTGGATCTTCCACGGGCCGACGGGGACGTACGACGACCTGACGGCGGAGGCGGTCCGGGGCTTCCAGGGCAGGCGCGGACTGCCGAGGACCGGGGTGACCGACTCCGTCACCTGGCAGCGGCTGCTCGGCATGACGCGCGAACCGGGCAAGTGGGAGCTGTATCTGATGGGCGGCCAGCCGGCCGACGCGCCCGACGCGCGCTGCCGGACCGGCCGGGTGCTGTGCATCAGCAAGACCAGCCGCACCCTGCGCTGGATGATCGACGGGCGGACGGTGTCGACGACGCCGGTGCGCTTCGGTTCCGAGTACACGCCGACCCGTGAGGGTGTCTTCCACGTCTACTGGAAGTCCCGGCACCATGTGTCCACGCTCTACGACTCGCCCATGCCGTACGCCATGTTCTTCAGCGGCGGACAGGCCGTGCACTTCTCGGCCGACTTCGCCGCGCGGGGATACGCCGGCTCCTCGCACGGCTGCGTCAACGTACGGGACGAGGAGGCGATCGCACGGCTGTACGAGCAGGTGCGGAACGGCGACAAGGTCGTCGTTCACTGGTGAGACGGGGCGCGGGCGGGACCGGGGGAACGTGTCCCGCCCGCGCCGAGGTGCACGAGCCGTGGGTACGGGGGGAACCCCGGCTCCGTGCGACAGCCGATGACCAGTCGGCTCACTCATTACTGCGTCACGAGGGCCGAAAGTGTCACACCGGCCGGGGAGGAAAGTTCAACGGCCAACAAAAGGGCAGGTCAGGGGCGGTGTCATGGGGTCTTCTTGCCGCCGTTGCCGTTGTTGCCGCCGTTGGCGCTGTTGCCGCCGTTCCCGTTGTTGCCGCTGTTCCCGTTGTTGCCGCTGTTCCCGTCGTCGTCCTTCTTCGCGTTGTTGCCGCCGTTGCCGTTGTCGGCAACGTTGCCCTGACCTCGGCCCTGGCCCTGACCATGCCCTTGGCCCTGACCCCGGCCGTCGCTCCGACCGTCGGCCTTCCCGTTGCCGTTCCCGCTGCGGGCTCCCCCGTCGGTGCCGGTCGCGCCGGACGCACCGGAGGTGTCCGACGTGGACAGCACGTCCTCGCAGTACGCGCCGACGCGGGAGGAGCCGCCCGCCGCGTCCTCGAGGAGGTGCTCGCGCTCGCCGTTCAGCGCCTTGCCGTCGCGCCACGCGCGACAGGCCGCGGCGATCTGCTTCCCGCCGCGGCCGGAACGGACCGCGC
>NZ_NCTE01000492.1 GCF_002114215.1 Streptomyces sp. 13-12-16
CCGGGCGGGCAGCCGGCGGACGAACGGGCCGTCCGTGCGCCGGGGCGGCAGCGGGCGGTAGGCGAAGGGGTCGTGGAACAGGTCCTGGCGCAGCCCGCGCAGGGTGCTCCGGGCCGCCCGGTACTCCGGGCTGCGGGTCCCCGCCCCGGCCCCGCGCGGGGCGGCCGGGGGCTGCTGGTGAGTCGTCTCGGTCACGCTCACACGGTAGGCCGACCGGGTGAGTGCGGTCGTCCCCGCTGAGACGGGTTCCCGGGCGTCCGTCTCAGGTACTACGCGGGCCACGACGGGCCGCTCCCCCTGCCCCGGGGTCAGTATCCCGAGGGGCGGACCAGCCCCGACTCGTACGCGAACACCGCGGCCTGGGTGCGGTCGCGCAGGCCCAGTTTCACCAGGATGCGGCCGACGTGCGTCTTCACGGTCTGCTCGGCCACCACGAGCCGTACCGCTATCTCCGCGTTGGACAGGCCCTGCGCGATCAGCGCGAGCACCTCCGTCTCGCGTTCGGTGAGGTCCCCCACGCGCTGCTTGAGGGGGCTGCGGGGGCGGGCGTCCAGCCGGGAGAACTCGGCGATCAGCCGCCGGGTGACGCCGGGCGCGAGGAGGGCGTCCCCGGCCGCCACCACCCGTACCGCCTCGGCGAGCTGGTCGGCGGAGGCGTCCTTCAGCAGGAAGCCGGACGCCCCGGCGCGCAGCGCCTCGTACACGTACTCGTCGAGGTCGAAGGTGGTCAGCACGAGGACCCTGACGTCCGGGGTGGCGGTGGTGATGAGGGCGGTGGCCTCGATGCCGCCGAGTTCGGGCATGCGGATGTCCATCAGGACGACGTCCGGGGCGAGTTCGGCGACCCGGGTGACCGCGTCCGCTCCGTTCACCGCCTGGCCGACGACCTCGATGTCGGGCTGCGCGTTCAGCAGCACGGTGAAGCCCTGCCGGACCATCTGCTGGTCGTCGGCGATCAGTACGCGGATCATGCGGTGCCGTCCTGGGGAGGGGGTGCGGTGGCGGGCGGGGCGGGGGCCGGGAGGTAGGCGTCGACCTTGTAGCCCATCCCGGCCCAGGGGCCGGCCGTCAGCCTGCCGCCCAGCATGACGGCCCGTTCCCGCATGCCGAGCAGTCCGTGCCCGGCGCCCGCGGACGGCGGCGCCTCCCGGGTCGGGCCGGTGTTGACGACCGTCACCCGCAGCCCCCGCGGATCGTAGGCCAGGGTGACGTGGGCGGTCGCGCCGGGCGCGTGCCGCAGCACGTTGCTCAGCGCCTCCTGCACGATCCTGTACGCCGACAGCTCCACGCCGGGCGGCAGCGGGCGGTGCTCCCCGCTGGTCCCGGTGGTCACGGTCAGTCCGGCGGCGCGGGTGTTCTCCACCAGCGACTCGAGCCGGTCGAGGGTGGGCTGCGGGGCGTCCGCGCGCTCGCCGGGCGCGGGGTGCTCGGAGCGCAGCACGTCGAGGACGCGGCGCAGTTCGGTCAGCGCCTCGACGGCGTTCTGGCGGATGCCGGCGAGGTTCTCCCTCAGCTCGTCGGGCGGGTCCTGGACCAGGTGCGGGGCGACCTGGGCCTGGATGGAGATCACCGACATGTGGTGGGCCACCACGTCGTGCAACTCCCGCGCGATGCGGCTGCGTTCCTCCAGGAGGGTGCGGCGGGCGCGTTCCTCGGCGGTGAGGGTGGTCTGCCGGCCGAGTTCGGCGCGGGCCTCGCGGCGGCCGCGCAGGGCCGCGCCGAGGACGACGGCGACGGTGAACAGGACGACGGCGGTCTCGCCGGTGGAGGAGTGGTTCCACGCGCCCCAGAGTCCCTGGAGGACGTAGGTGAGCAGCCCCGTCAGCGCCAGTGCCTCGACCGACACCCGGGTGGGCACGCGCAGGGCGAGCAGCAGCAGCACGAGCAGGTGGGTCGCGATCCCCCAGGCGTGCCAGGGCCACGGGAACCCGTCGATCTGGCCGGCCATCAGCATGCGGCGCGCCAGGACGGCTCCCGCCAGCGAGGCGGTGAGCGACAGCCACAGCGCCGGCACCGGACGCCGCAGCGCGAGGACGGCCGCCCCGCACTGTCCGACCGCGACCATCAGGGCCTGGCCGTGGCCGATCCTCCCGTACCCCTGGAGCTGGTTCAGGTCGCCGAAGAAGACGACGAACGCGGCCAGGCACACGAATCCGTGCGGCACCCAGCGCAGCCACTCCGACGGCGGCAGCGGGTCCGCACGCGCCGTCAGCAGGTCGTCCCGCAGCACCCGGAGCCACCGCAGGACGGCCTCCGCCCCCTTGTCCGTCACGCGGTTCAGCCTAGACATGCCGTACGTCCTTCGTCGTGGGCCGGTGCGTACGGACGACCCGGGACCGTCCCCCGTTCCCGCCGCCGCGCTCCCAGGACCGGAACGCCACCCAGCAGGCCGCGAGGGCGAGGACGAACACCGGCAGCCACAGCAGCCGGGCGGCGACCCAGCCGGGGCCGTCGGGGGCGGTGTGCAGACCGGGGAGACGGCCGGCGACGAGGCCGGTGGCGGTGGTCGCCATCAGGGCCGTCTGGTGCCAGAGGAAGACCGTCATCGCGGAGAGGTTGACCAGCGCCACCGCCGCCCACGCGACGGGACGCCGCATCGCCGTGCGCAGCCGGTCCCGCAGCAGCAGCGCGAGCCCGCACTGGGCGAGGCCGAAGGTGACGGCGGCCAGCGTCGGCGGGTTGAGGTTGGACACCCCGGCGCCCGGGACGCCGACCATCGACGCCGGGTAGCCGGCCCAGGCGACGAGCGCGGCCGTGACGGCCGTACCGGAGAGGAGGAGGACCCAGCCGGTCCTGCGGCGTTCCAGCTCGCCCCGGGTCCAGGCAGCGCCCAGGGTGTACGGCACCAGCCAGCCGGCCGCCAGGTTCAGCCAGCCGAGCCGGTCGGGGGCGCCGAGGCCGAAGCGGAGCAGGTCGACGTGGAGGACGACGGCGAGCGGCCACAGCGGGTGGAGCCGGGCGACGAGCGGGGTCGCGGCGGTGAGGGCGGCGAAGACCAGCAGGAACCACATCGGCGACAGGGCCAGTTTCACCAGCGTGCGGGTGGTGGCGTACTCGGCGCCGGAGAGCAGCAGGGCGGTCGTGACGACCGTCCACAGGATGAGGACGGCGGCGACCGGTGCGAACAGCCGGGCCAGCCGGCCGTGCAGCCAGCGGTGGTACGGGATGCCGCGGGCGCGCGCGGAGGCGTACCCGCGGGTCGCCACGTGCCCGCCGACCAGGAAGAACACGGCGAGGGTCTGGAACGCCCAGGAGACGGGCGCCAGCCACGGCAGGTGCTGGAGCGGGCTGGCCGTGCGCAGTGTGCGGCCGTCCGCGACGAGGGCGGTGACCAGCCAGTGGCCGAGGACGACACCGAGGACGGCGCAGGCGCGCAGGGCGTCCACGGCACGGTCGCGGTGGTCCGGGGTGGCCGCGTCGACGCGCCCGGCGGCGTCACGCATCGCGGTGGTGAGGCGGCTCATGAGGTCACCGCCCGCGTCTCGCCGAGGACGATCCGGGTGAGGTTGGCCAGGGAGGGGGAGCCGGGGGCGAAGTAGTCGCTGTGGCCGCCGTCGCCGGCCGCGAAGACCCGGGCGCCGAAGGCCGGGGAGACGGGGTCGGTGCCGAAGCCGACGGTGGTGCCGAGGAGGTCCGCGCTGAGGTGCGGAACGTGTCCGACCCAGTCGTCGGCGCCCCGGGCGGCCCAGATCCTGGCCCGGGTGCGCAGGCCGGCGGCGGTGTCGGAGCCGGTGCCGGGACTGCCGAGGAGGGCGATGTCGTCGACGTCGAGGCCGTCGGCGGCCTCGGCGCAGACGACGGAACCGTAGGAGTGGCAGAGGAGGGAGACGCGGGCACGCGGCCCGGCGACGTCACGCAAGTCGCTCACCAGCTCGCGCAGTTCGGGTGCGGCTTCCTCCGCCCGGTCGGTGGTGGCGACGGCGGCGCTGACGGTGGCGGGGGTCTCGTAGCCGAGCCAGGCCACGACGGCGGCCCGCGTGCCGAGCCGCTGGTGCAGGGCCAGGGCGGCGGCACGGAACCGGCCGTAGGTGTCGATGCCGGTGTCGGAGCCCGGCACGAGGACGGCGACGCGGTCGGCGTGCGCGAGGTCGCCGAACACCTCGGTGACCAGCCCGGCCCCCCGCCCGTCGAAGTCCAGCAACTGCCGCCCGGCCAGCGCCCGGTCTGCGTCGGCCCGCCGCCCGTCCCCGTACTCGGCGGCCATCCGGGCGGCCTCCTCGGCGTTGGCCCGGTTGGCGGCGTAGAC
>NZ_NCTE01000493.1 GCF_002114215.1 Streptomyces sp. 13-12-16
CGCGAGGCGCCGCCGGTTTCCTCCGGCTCGGTCCGCCGGACGGGCCCCGGCGCCGTCTGTCTACCCCGGCGGCGGGCCGAGGGGCCGGGCCGCCAGGGCGCGGGCCACGCCCAGCAGGTTGGCGGCCATGGCGCGGCCCGTCCTGCGGGACCAGTCGTGACCGCTTCCGCCTTCCAGGAAGCTCGGTCCGGGGCCGGGGCCCTGGTTCCAGTAGGTCCACGCCTGGCCGGGGATGGTGTAGCCGATGTCCTGCAGGCCGCCGGTGATCTCGCTGATCACATGGTGCGCGCCGTCCTCGTTGCCGGTGACGACGACGCCCGCGACCCGGTTGTAGGCCACCGGCCGGCCGTCGTCGTCCGTCTCGGACAGCATGGCGTCCATCCGCTCCAGGACCCGTTTGGCGACCGACGACGGCTGCCCGAGCCAGGTCGGCGAGGCGATGACGAGGATCTCGGACGCGAGGATCCTCTCGTGGACGCCCGGCCAGTCGTCACCCTCGTGCACGGCCTCGCTGACCACGCCCGGAGCGATGTCCAGGTCCACCGCGCGGACCACGTCGACCTCCACGCCGTCCTTCTCCAGGTGTTCGGTGACGGTCCGGGCCAGCGCCTCGGTGTTGGAGGTGTCCGGTGACTTCTTGAGGGTGCAGTTGATCACTAGTGCCTTCATGTGGACACGGAGTACCCCGCGGGCGGCCGGTTGCCACGCGGACGCGGATGCCGCTGGGCCGTCCGGGTACCCGGGGCGCATGGAACACCCCTGTGAAGAACCCCGGCTGCCCTCACCGCGCGGCCCCCTGAGCAGCGCCGTCGAGGACCACCTGCGGGGCACCGGCCCGCTGCCCCCGGACGAGGAGATCGCCGCCGCCCCCGTGTACGGCGACGACCTCCAGCTCGCCCTGTACCTGTGCTACGAGCTGCACTACCGCGGGTTCGCGGGCGTGGCGGCGGACCTCGAATGGGACCCGGAACTGCTGCGCGTCCGCGCCGCCCTGGAGGACCGCTTCCTCACCGCGCTCCGCGCGGACGCGCCGCGGCACGACGGCGTCGACGAGGCGCTCGCCGGAATCCTCGTGGAACCGGTGGACGGCACCGGCGTCAGCCACTTCCTGCGCGACAAGGGCGAGTTGTGGCACCTGCGCGAGTACGCCGCCCAGCGGTCCCTGTACCACCTGAAGGAGGCCGACCCGCACGCGTGGGTGCTGCCCCGGCTGTGGGGACGGGCCAAGGCGGCGATGGCGGCGGTCGAGTTCGACGAGTACGGCGGCGGTCGCGCCGACCGGGTGCACGCCCGTCTCTTCGCCGACCTGATGACGGACCTGGGGCTGGACACGGCGTACGGCCGTTACCTGGACGCGGCCTGCGCCGAGCTGCTCGTGACGGTGAACCTGATGTCCCTCTTCGGACTGCGCCGCTCCCTCAGGGGCGCGCTGGTGGGCCACTTCGCGACGGTCGAGATCACCTCGTCGCCCGGCTCGCGGCGGCTCGCCGAGGCGATGCGCCGCACGGGCGCGGGGCCCGCCGCCGAGCACTTCTACGACGAGCACGTGGAGGCGGACGCGGTGCACGAGCAGGTGGTGCGCCACGAGGTCGTCGCCGGGCTGCTGGAGGTGGAGCCGCACCTCGCGGCGGACATCGCCTTCGGTGTCGACGCCACCGTGTTCGCCGAGGACCGCCTCGGCGAGAGGCTGCTCGCGGACTGGAGCGCGGGCCGCTCGTCGCTGCGCACTCCCCTGCCCCAGGAGTTCACCCATGCTTCTTGACGGCGGGGGTACCCGGCGGTCCGTGAGTCCACTGGCACCACCGGGCGTGTACGCCCCTCAGGAGGACACCGAGCTGCTGGCCGGTGCCCTGTACGACGAACCCCTCCCTCCGGGCGCGGACGTCCTCGACGTGGGAACGGGGTCCGGCGCGCTGGCGGTGGCGGCCGCCCGGCGCGGCTGCCGGGTGACCGCGGTCGACGTCTCCCGGCGGGCGGTGTGCGCGGCCCGGCTGAACGCGCTGCGGGCCGGTGTGCCGGT
>NZ_NCTE01000494.1 GCF_002114215.1 Streptomyces sp. 13-12-16
TCCGTACCGGCCCGAGGGCCCGCGCCTCGTCCAGGCACAGCACCACACTCACCGCCGCGCCCCAGTCCCGCCCGGCGGCCTCGGCGGGCGTCACCCGCTCCACCCGCTCCTCGGCGGAACCCAGCGAGGTGGCGACGACCAGCACGCGTCCGGTGTCCCGCAGCGCGGCCCCCAGCTCGGCCGGACCGGCCCCGGGGCCCGTCAGCACGGCGACCTTCGGATGGGCCCGGCACAGATTCACCGCCGTACGCGGATCCCGCCCGTGCGCGCTCACCACCACGGCGTCGTCCCACGTCAGCCCGGTCCGCGCGAACGCGGCGGCGACGGAGGAGACACCGGGGCGCACGTCGAGCCGCTCCGGCCCGAACCGCTCGGCCAGCGCCCGCACGATCCCGAAGAACCCGGGGTCCCCGGACGCCAGCACCACGACCGGCCGCTCCTCGGCGACGTACTTCCCGATGGTGTCGAGCGCGGGCGCCAGCGGCCCGAGCACGATCCGCTCGGCCCCCTCCGGCAGCCGCACGGCGTCCAGGTGCCGCCGCCCGCCGACCACCAGCTCCGCCCCCGCCGTCACCCGGGCGTCGACCGGCGCCCCGGCACCCGTTCCGACCACGGTGATCACGTGCTCGCACCCCGCGAACGCAACGCCCGGCGGGCCTCCGGGTCGGCCTTGCGGAAGCCGTGGAAGTGACCGGGGTGGTACAGGTGCGAGCGGGTGCCGTGCGCGTCGAGCGCCGGGCCGACCAGGAACAGCGTGTGCTTCCACAGCTTGTGCTCCTTGACCGTCTCCTCCAGCGTGCCGATCGTGCACTTCACGACCAGTTCCTCCGGCCAGGTCGCCTGGTACGCGACGACGACCGGCGTGGACGTCGGATAGCCGCCCTCCAGCAGCTCCCGCACCAGCTGCCCGCTGCGGGCGGCCGACAGGAAGACCGCCATGGTGGTGCCGTGCCGCGCGAACTCGCGGACCTCCTCACCCGGCGGCATCGGCGTCTTGCCGCCGCCGAGCCGGGTCAGCACGACGGACTGCGCCACCTCGGGAATGGTCAGCTCCCGCTGCGCGAGCGCCGCGACGGCCGAGAAGGACGACACCCCGGGCACGATCTCGGTCGCGATGCCGAGCTCCGCGCACCGGTCGACCTGCTCCTGGGTGCCGCCCCACAGCGCGGGGTCGCCGGAATGGATCCTCGCGACCTTCAGCCCGTCCGCGCGGGCCCGCTCGTAGACGGCCACGACGTCCTCCAGGGACATCGTCGCCGAGTCGAGGATCTCCGCGCCCTCACGCGCGTGCCGGAGGACCTCCTCCTGCACCAGGCTGGCGGCCCAGATCACGACATCGGCCTCGGCGATGGCACGCGCGGCACGGAACGTCAGCAGATCGGCGGCGCCGGGGCCGGCCCCGACGAAGGTCACCTTGCCGGTGGGGGCGTCGGCCATGGAAATCGGTCCTCTCTGGCGAATGGTCAAAGACGGTGGGCGGTGAGCGGCTGTCACGCGTGCGCGAACGGGCGCCGATCGGATACGAAGAACACATGGCGGTCCTCGTCGCGCTCGGCGCGTTCCTGATGACGCTGGCCGGCGGCTGGTCGGCACACCGCGTGACCGACCGCCGCCACCTGGTGCTGGGCCTGGCCGGCGGCCTGATGCTCGGGGTGGTCGGCCTCGAACTCCTCCCGGAGTCCCTGGAGGCGGCCGGCACCGAGGTGTACGGCGTCCCCGCGGCCCTGCTGCTCTTCGTCGCCGGCTTCCTCCTGGCCCACCTGGTGGAACGCCTGCTGGCCCACCGACAGGCCGCACACGGCGCCGAGGAGAGCGACGGCCGCACGCCCGAGGTGGGCCTCACGGCCGCCGCCGCGATGGTCGGCCACAGCGCCATGGACGGCGTGGCGATCGGCGCCGCCTTCCAGGTCGGCGGCGGCATGGGCGCCGCCGTCGCGGTGGCCGTGATCGCCCACGACTTCGCGGACGGCTTCAACACGTACACCCTCACGCGCGTCTACGGCAACGCCCGCCGCCGCGCGCTGATGATGCTGTTCGCGGACGCGGCGGCACCGGTGGTGGGCGCCGCCTCGACGCTCTTCCTCACCATCCCGGAACCGCTGCTCGGCGGCTACCTCGGCCTGTTCGGCGGCGCCCTGCTCTACCTCGCGGCGGCCGAGATCCTGCCCGAGGCCCATCACGAACACCCGGCCCGCTCCACCCTGCTGTGCACGATCGCGGGCGCGCTGTTCATCTGGCTGGTGGTGGGCGCCGCGCACTGAGGACGACCCGGCCCGGCTCACAACTTGCCGCCCCGCCCGCCGTCACGCCGCGGCGGCGCGATGAGCGTCGACAGATACGGCAGCGGCGCCCCGTCCAGCTCGGCGGCCGGCCGCACCGACTCCTCCGGCAGCCCGAGCGCCGACCCCCACACCGCGTCATCGATCCGCCCGGTCTCCCACAGCGCCTCGGCGACCTCACCGGCCTGCCGCCCGAACTTGTACGCGACGACGGTCCCGGGCCCGGCCAGGGCGTCCTTGAGCACGGCGGCCCCCGCGGTCACCGGAACCAGCGTGAGCGGCTCGGTCCCCTCGGTCAGCACGGCCCCGGAACGCGCCGCGAGGTCCTGCATGGCGGTGATCCCCGGAACGGTCTCGACGACGACGTCCGGCACCGCCTCCACCAGGGTCTGGGCGAGGTACGTGAACGTCGAGTACACGTTGGGGTCCCCGATGGTCGCGAAGGCGACGACCCCGTACTCCCTCAGCAGCCCGGCGACCCGCTCACCGGCGGCGTCCCAGGCCGCCTCGCGCCGCGCCCGGTCGGTCCGCTCGTTCAGCGCGAACACCACCCGGACGACCTTCCCGCCGGGCACGTAGTGCAGCACGGTCGCCTCGGCCCGCCCCCGCTCACCGCTGTCCATCACCGGTACGACGACGACGTCCGCGGCCCGCAGCGCGTTGACCCCCTTGACGGTCACCAGCTCCGGATCCCCGGGCCCGACCCCGACCCCGATCAGCCTGCTGCTCATGACGTGCGGCACCTCTCCACGAACCGACGGGCGACACCGGGCCCGGACGCCCAGTGCGTGTGCAGATAGCTCGCGTGCACACCGCGCTGTACAAAACCCTCGACACGCCGCTCGGGCGCCCGCATCCCCCAGGCGGGGGAGTCCCCGGCCCCCGGCTCGACGACGGTCCGGTGGAACTCGTGCCCCCGCATCCGCGTACCGGCGCCGGCCAGCGCGCTGTCGCCCACGGCCACGGCGTCCCGGTACCCCAGCGTCAGCCGCTCCGACATCCGCGCGGAGGCGTCCAGCACCCCGCACATGGGCAGCCCGTCCAGCTCCCGGCTCAGATACAGCAGCCCGGCACACTCGGCCGCGACGGGAGCACCGCTCAGCGCCAGCTCCGCGACGGCCTCGCGCAGCGCCTCGTTGGCGGACAGCTCGGAGGCGTACACCTCGGGAAACCCGCCCCCGATGACCAGCCCGGCCGTCCCCTCGGGCAGCTCCTCGTCCCGCAAGGGATCAAAGACGACGACCTCGGCCCCCGCGGCGGCCAGCAACTCCCCGTGCTCGGCATAGGAAAACGTGAACGCACTCCCACCGGCAACGGCAACCACCAGCCTGTCCGGCGTTCGAGGACGAGGCCCGAAGGGCCGACGGGGGTCCGGGGGCGAAGCCCCCGGGGACGATGGGGGTCCCCCCGCTCGAGCGGAGCCGGGAGTGGGGGAGGGAAGGGGCGGCGGGGGCGAAGGAACCAGGGCCTCACCCACGTCCCACGCCGCACACGCCAAGGGACCCGCACTCCGCGCCAGCGCGACCAGCGCCGGCAGATCACACCCGTCGGCCACCTGCGCGCCCATCGCGGCGACGGCCTCGACAGCCAGGGAACCCCGCTCGGCCACCGGCACCAGCCCCAGATGCCGAGCCGGCGTCTCCACCTGAGCGGCCCGCCGCAGAACCCCCAGCACAGGAACCCCCACGGATTCCAACGCCTCCCGCAACAGCCCCTCGTGCCGATCCGAGGCGACCTTGTTCAGGATCACGCCCCCGACCCGCACCTCCGGATCCCAGCTCACGAACCCGTGCACCAGCGCCGCCACCGACCGGGACTGCGACGACGCGTCGACGACCAGCACGACCGGCGCCCGCAGCAGCTTCGCCACCTGCGCGGTGGACGCCAGCTCCCCTTCCCCCGCGGCCCCGTCGTACAGCCCCATCACGCCCTCGACCACGGCGATGTCGCACCCGTCCGCCCCGTGCGCGAACAGCGGAGCGATCAGCTCGGGACCGCACAGATACGCGTCGAGGTTCCGCCCCACCCGCCCGGTGGCCAGCGAGTGGTACCCGGGATCGATGTAGTCGGGCCCCACCTTGTGCGGAGACACGGCGAACCCCCGCGCGGACAGCGCGGCCATCAACCCCGTGGCGACGGTGGTCTTGCCGCTCCCCGACGAGGGCGCGGCGATCACCAACCGCGGGACGGAGCTCACCACTCGATGCCCCTCTGCCCCTTCTGCCCGACGTCCATGGGGTGCTTCACCTTGGACATGTCGGTCACGAGGTCGGCGAACCCGACCAGCTTCTCCGGCGCGTTCCGCCCCGTGATCACCACGTGCTGGGTCCCCGGCCGCTCCCGCAGCACGGACACCACCTCGTCGGTGTCCACCCACCCCCAGTGCATCGGGTAGGCGAACTCGTCGAGCACGTACAGCCTGTACGTCTCGGCGGCGAGGTCCCGCTTGACCTGCTCCCAGCCCTCGCGGGCCTTCTCCTCGTTGTCCATCTGCTGATCGCGCTGCACCCACGACCAGCCCTCGCCCATCTTGTGCCAGTCGACGGACCCGCCCTCGCCGGAGGCGCCGAGCACCCGCAGCGCGTTCTCCTCGCCGACCTTCCACTTCGCCGACTTGACGAACTGGAACACCCCGATCGGCCACCCCTGGTTCCAGGCCCGCAGGGCGAGCCCGAACGCGGCGGTCGACTTCCCCTTGCCGATGCCCGTGTGCACGACGACCAGCGGACGGTTACGCCGCTGCCGGGTCGTCAGCCCGTCGTCCGGTACGACACTCGGCTGTCCCTTCGGCATTACGCGGCCCTCCTCTGCACGTCCTTCACCAGCCCGGCGATGCTGTCCGCCCGCAGCTCGTCCAGCGTCACGGCACTGCCGCCCAGCTCACCGGCCAGCCGCCCGGCGAGCCCCAGCCGCACCGGCCCCGACTCGCAGTCCACGACCACGGAGGCGACCCCGTCGGCGGCGAACAGCCGCGCCGCACGCGAGGCCAGCGCGACCGGCTCCGGCCCGCCCGTCGCCCGCCCGTCGGTCACC